>NZ_BAABDK010000024.1:0-49919 GCF_039539585.1 Hymenobacter glaciei
TCACCTGCAAGCGAATATGCGCACGGCGGGGCTCAATGAGGGTAGCGTGCGGTAATCAATCGCTCTATTTCGTGAACTGCTCGCAGCTGCCCGATATCAGGTGGCAATAGGCCGCTGCAGGACCCGATGAGTTCAAGAAACTCGTCTACGATTCACAGTTTACGAAACGCGCCAGGTAGATGAGTTTCGTGAACTCAATAAAATCAGCAGCCGCTTCAGCGTCAGCAGGACAAACCTAACCTACTCCCCCAGCGCCTCCGTCAGAGCTTCTTTCACGCGGCGCAGGTCGCCGTCGGTCATGGCGGTGCCGCTGGGCAGGCACAGGCCCCGGGCAAACAGGTCGGCACAGACGGCACCGCCGTACATGGGCGCATCAGCAAACAGAGGCTGCAGGTGCAGGGGCTTCCAGAGCGGGCGGCTCTCGATGTTGCGGGTTTCGAGGTGCAGGCGCAGGGCTTCGGGCGTGCTGATGGGACCATCTGGTGCGTCCGGGTCGGCGGGGTTCAGCAGGATGGTGGTGAGCCAGCGGTTCGAGCGGCTGCCGGCGGGCTCTGGGGCCAGCGCCACCGTGATGCTGGGCAGCGGCGCAAGGTGCTCGCGGTACCAGTCGAAAATCTGGCGACGGCGCTTCACGCGCTCACCCAGCAGCCCCATCTGCCCGCGCCCGATACCGGCCAGAATGTTGCTGAGGCGGTAGTTATACCCCACTTCCGAATGCTGGTAGTACGGGGCATCGTCCTTGGCCTGGGTGGCCAGGAAGCGGGCTTTATCGGCCAGCGCTTTGTCGTACGTCACAAGGGCACCGCCGCCGCTGGTAGTCAGAATTTTGTTGCCGTTGAAGGAAAACACGCCCACTTGGCCGAAGCCGCCCAGCGGCTGCTGCTGCCACTCCGAGCCAAGGGCTTCGGCGGCATCTTCCAGCACCGGAATATCGAACTCCTTGGCCAGCGCCAGAATTTCGGGCAGCTTAGCTGGCATGCCATAGAGGTGAACCAGCACGAGGGCTTTGGGCTTTTTGCCTTGGGCAAAGCGGTCCACAATGGCCTCGCGCAGGCGCTCGGGGCAGAGGTTCCAGGTTTCGGGCTCACTATCCACAAATACCGGCGTGGCGCCCAGGTACACAATGGGGTTGGCCGTGGCCACGAACGTGAACGACGGGCACAGGACCTCGTCGCCCGGCCCTACGCCCAGCAAAATCAGCCCCAGATGGATGGCCGCGGTGCCCGAGTTCAGCGCCACGCAGTGCGGCACGCCCACCGCCGCGCAGATGTCGGCCTCGAAGCCCGTGATGTTGGGGCCGGCCGGGGCCACCCAGTTATCCTCAATGGCCTTGTGCACATAGTTGAGCTCGTGGCGCCCAAGGTGAGGTGGGGAAAGGTATAAACGGTCGTAATCCTGGCTGCGCATTAGTTAGTTCTTGTAGTCGAGCGTCGTGCTTGTCTCTGCACGACGTTCAATATTCTTCTTCAGTATCAAATTGCCCTGGCCGGCATACCCACCGCCGTAACATCAGCCGGCAGGTCGCGCACGGCCACGGCCCCGGCACCCACAATGGTGTTATCACCCACGCGCACACCCTGAATCACGGTGGCATTGGTGCCAAGGTACACCCCGGTGCCCAGCCGTGCCGCGCCGCTCACGTTGGCGTGGGGCATCAGCGAGCAGAAA
The DNA here is from genome assembly GCF_039539585.1 of Hymenobacter glaciei. NCBI lineage: Bacteria > Pseudomonadati > Bacteroidota > Cytophagia > Cytophagales > Hymenobacteraceae > Hymenobacter > Hymenobacter glaciei. Next base: position 1,669 of record NZ_BAABDK010000024.1, read on the forward strand.
TCGGCTAGTTCGGCATCGTGGCCCACGGTGCAGCCCAGGTTGAGCAGCACGAAGCGGCCCAGCGTAATGTCGCACGTGAGCACGCAGCTTTGCTGGATGATGCAGCCGGCGCCCAGCGCAATGCGCTGGCGCGGGTGCAGCGCCACGCCCGGGTGCACCAAGCTCGGGAAGCTGAGCCGCGCCGACGTGAGCCGGGCCACCACGGCGGCCCGGCCGGTCGAGCTGCCCACCGCCACGGCCACCGCCAGCGCCTCGGCAGTGGCGTTGAGGTCGGCGCCACTGCCGAGGTAGGGGAGGCCGGCCACGGTGGGCGAGGCCGGCGTTTGGTCATCGTAAAAGCCGCGCACCTGCCAACTGACTTGCGCAGCTTCGTTTAGCTGCTGAATGAGCAGTAGCACCTCGCGCCCCAAACCGCCCGCGCCGAAAATGACGAGGGGAGGCCGCGTGTCGGCCGGCTCGATGTCGTAGTCAGAAAAGAAAAGCTGCGTCATGCGAAGGCTTACGAAGAAAGCGGGGGCGGCGGACTACCCCGAAAAGCAGTTGTAGTGGACTGCCCCGGTGAATTGATGCCGCGTGCGCCCAGCACCCGGCCGGCGGTGCGCCACAAGATGAGGAGGTCTAACCGGAACGATAAATGGTCGACGTACCACACATCAAAGGCAAATTTTTCTTCCCAGCTGATGGCGTTGCGGCCATTTACCTGCGCCCAACCGGTGAGGCCGGGGCGTGCGTCGTGGCGGCGGGCCTGCTCGGGCGAGTACAGAGTCAGGTATTCGGGTAGCAGCGGGCGTGGGCCTACCAGGCTAAGGTCGCCGCGCACGATATTCCAGAGCTGCGGCAACTCATCGAGCGAGGTAGCCCGCAGCCAGCGGCCCAGTGGCGGCAGGCGCTGCGCATCGGGGAGGAGCTGGCCGGCGGCATCGCGGACGTCGGTCATGGTTTGCAGCTTGTAGAGCATAAACAATTGCCCGTGCCAACCCGGCCGCACCTGCCGAAACAGCCAATGGCCGCCGTTTTGCAGCGCCGCCAGCCCCGCTGCGCCTGCTAGCAGCGGCAGCGTAAGCAGCAGCAGCGGCCCGGCCAGAGCCAAGTCGAGCAGGCGCTTGCCGTAGCGGGCGTAAAAGGTAGTAGGAGCAGACACAGCGGCTTTTAAAGAGTCAGCAAAGGTCGTCATGCTGAGCGCAGCCGAAGCATCTCGCGTGCAACGGCGAATAATTACTTGCGCGGGAGAGATGCTTCGACTGCGCTCAGCATGACGTTCTTTTGTTTCCTCATTCCTCGTTCCTCATTAAGCGAAGCGTCCATGCTCGTCTTTCCCAATGCCAAGCTCAACCTGGGCCTCTACGTTACGCAGCGCCGCCCCGACGGCTTTCACAGCCTCGAATCGGTGTTTGTGCCGCTCCCGTGGACCGATGCATTCGAGATGCTCCCCACTGCTCCCGGCCAAGCGACCAGCCTCACCCTCACCGGCCGTCCCATTCCCGGCGACCCAGCAACTAACCTTTGCGTGCGGGCCTACGAACTGCTGCAGGCCGATTTTCCGCAGTTGCCGTCGGTGCAGCTCTACCTGCATAAAATAGTGCCCATTGGGGCCGGCTTGGGTGGCGGCTCGGCCGATGCGGCGTTTGCCCTCAAAGCCGCCAATGAGTTGTTTAGCCTTAGCCTTTCGGTGGAAGCGCTGGAAAGCTACGCCCGTCGCCTCGGCTCCGACTGCGCGTTTTTCATCCAGAACAAGCCCGTGCTAGCTGTAGAAAGAGGCGACGTATTCGAGGAAATCAACTTGAATTTGAAAGGCACTGGCTGTGTGGTGGTGTATCCGAATCTGCACATCAGCACTGCCGAGGCATATGCACGCATCAGCCCGCACCCGCCGCAGCACCCGCTGCGCGGGGCTTTGGCGCAACCTATGAACACTTGGCGCCACACGGTCAGCAACGACTTCGAAACGGCCCTTACGCCCGGGCACCCGGTGCTGGACGAAATTAAGCAGCAGCTTTATGCTGCGGGGGCTACTTATGCGAGCCTATCGGGGTCTGGTTCGGCGGTGTATGGGCTGTGGGAAGCCGGCGAACCAGCGGCCACGACGTGGCCAGCCGACCATACAGTATGGCAGGGCAGCCTCTAAACCGGCATGGCCGGCTCCAAATTCGGCTGCTTGTCTTTCATCAGTCGCGCTACCAAAGGGTGAATGAGCACGCTGAGCAAGATGAGCAGGGTGCCGATGTAGAAGCCTGTGCTCATGCGTTCGGCGTTGAACTGTGGCGCGTGCAACAGGCCTTTGGTGTGTAGCCAGTAAATGCCCGCCGCCATCGAAATGCCATATACCGGCTCCAGGTTAACGGTCAGGTTGACGGCGAAAGGGGAGATGCGCTTCATCAGTTCTACCGAAGTCGAGAAAGCGTACACGGTGCATACGCCGGCCAATAGGCCCAGCCAGAGCCAGTCGTAGCCGTGCCAGGCCAGCTGCAGGCCGTGCCCTTCGGTGAAATAGTGGCTGTATACCGGGAAGAACAGCGCAATGCTCAGGCACGCGCCCGCCATCTCGTAAAACGTGAGCCGCAGCGGCGGGTGGGTCTTAATCAGCTTCGAGTTCAGCACGCTGAACAGGGCCGACAAACCCGCCGACAGCACAGCCACGCCCAGGCCCAGCAGCTGGTCAAGCTCGGCCTGGCTCACCAGGTACAGGCCGACCATGGTAATCAAGCCCAGGCCTACTTCATAGCCACGTATCCGTCGCCACAGCAGCAGCGGTTCCAGCAGCGAGGTCCAGAGTGCGAGCGTGGCCAGCCCGGCCAGACACACACTGATTGAGGAAAGCCGCGCGGCCAGGAAAAAGGTAATCCAGTGAGCTGCCACCAGTGCACCCACCGCCAGCAGCCGCAGCACCTGCCCCGGCGCAATGCGCCACTCAAGCCCGCGCGCAGCTAGCAAAGCCGCCAGGCCCGTGCTGGCCAGCAGCGTGCGCCAGAACACCAGCTCCACCGGCGGCACCGTTAGCAGCTTGCCTATTATGGCCGTGAAGCCCCACAGGAGCACAATGAAATGAAGCTTGAAGTAGTCGCGGAGCATAAGCAGTGGCACGCAGCCTTTGCTGCGTAACTCACCACTACGCGGCAAATTAGGGCAAAGGATATGATAGGAGACGTAGGCAAACGGCATTCGCCGCGTGATGGGAGAGCTGCGCAGCAACGGCTACGGGCTACGTTGCGGGCGTCGCGTTTATTTCGGCACGAACCGATACAACACCAGCCCAATTATCGAGAACACCGAGCTTGGCACCCAGGCCGCCACAATGGGCGAAAGGCTGCCCACCTGCGCAAGGTTACGGCTCAGCATCACGAAAATAATGAAGACGAAGGCCAGCACGAAGCCCAGCGCAATTTGCCCGCCCACGCCGGCCCGCGACTTGCGGGCGCTCAGAATCACCCCAATCAGCGTCAGGATAATAATGGCGAAGGGGTAGGAATACCGCTCGTACTTCTCGCTTAGGTAAATCTGCGTGTCGTCGGCGCCGCGTTCAATTTTGGTGCGGATGTAGCGGTTGAGCTCCGGTAGGGTCATGGTTTCGGCCAGCTTGAAGGTGCTGGCGAAGTCGGCGGGCAGTAGGTTCAGGGTGGTGTCGCGGGCGGGTACCGTCTTCAGCGTTTCGTCCTGCGGCCCGCGAAACGTGCGTACCAGCTGCGTCGACAAGTGCCACACGTGCTTGGTCGAATCCCAGTTGATGGCATCGGCCGTAAGGCGGCGCTTGAGGATGGTGCTGTCCACGGTTTCGAGCGCAAAATGGAAGCCGATGTTATTGATGTTATCGTAGCTCTCCATGTACACATAGCTGCGCGGCCCAATTTTGATGTGCACGTTGCGTCCCTGAAACCGGTACGGCAGCTTGATGTACGCCTTCTCAAATTGCACCCGCGATTTATTGCCCAGCGGCAGCACCCAGCCAATCAACCCAAATATCAGCAAGCCCACCACCGCGCCACCAATCGCATAGGGGAGCATCAGCCGCTTAAAGCTTACTCCACTAGCCAGAATCGCCACAATTTCGGTGCGCGCGGCCAGCTGCGCCGTCACAAATACCACGGCAATAAAAATGGTAATTGGCGAAAGCAGGTTGGCGAAATAGGGAAACAGGAAGATGTAATAGCCGAAAATAATTTTCGACATCGACAGATTATGCTGAATAAAATCGTCGTTTTTCTCCGTGAAATCAATCACGCAAATCACCGTCACCAGAATCATCACCGAGAAGAAGAACGCGGCAAGGAATTTCTTAATGATGTATTTGTCGAGGATATTCATTCTTGCTAGTTGTCAGTTATTCGTTGTCAGGTATTAGGTCGTCAACAATATTTCAGAACATGCTGAAAACTGACAACAACCAACTAACAACTAATTACAATCGGGTCATCAGCTGCTTCACCATGCGCTCCTTCCAGGGGCCAAACGTGCCGGCGATGATTTCCTTGCGGGCCTCCTTCACCAGCCATAGGTAAAACGTGAGGTTGTGGGCCGAGGCAATTTGCGGCCCCAGCATTTCCTGGCACTGAAAGAGGTGGCGCACGTAGGCACGGGAGTAGAAGTTGCTGGCCGCGCCCTCCAATACCGGGTCGATGGGCGTGAAATCGGTGGCAAACTTCAGGTTTGTCACGTTCATGATGCCCTGCGTGGTGAACAGCATGCCGTTGCGGGCGTTGCGGGTCGGCATCACGCAGTCGAACATATCCACGCCCAGCGCAATGTTTTCGAGGATGTTGGCCGGTGTGCCCACGCCCATTAGGTAGCGCGGCTTGTCCTTGGGCAGGATGTCGCACACCAATTCAGTCATCTCATACATCAGCTCGGCGGGCTCGCCCACGCTCAGCCCGCCAATGGCGTTGCCCGCCCGGCCCTGCTCGGCAATGAACTCGGCCGAGCGAATGCGCAAATCTTTATACGTGCTGCCTTGCACAATTGGAAACAGGTTCTGCTCGTAGCCATACAGGCCCTCGGTGCTGTCGAAACGCTGGATGCAGCGCTTTAGCCAACGGTGCGTCATATCCAGCGAGCGGGCGGCGTACTCGTACTCGCAGGGCCAGGGCGTGCATTCGTCAAACGCCATAATAATGTCGGCCCCAATCACGCGCTGAATGTCCATCACGCCCTCGGGCGAGAACAGATGCTGGCTGCCATCAATGTGCGAGCGGAACTTCACGCCCTCTTCCTTAATCTTCCGGGTGTTGCTCAGTGAATACACCTGGTAGCCGCCCGAGTCGGTGAGAATGGGCCGGTCCCAGCCGTTAAACTTGTGCAGGCCGCCGGCCGCCTTCAGCACATCCAAGCCCGGACGCAGGTAGAGGTGGTAGGTGTTGCCGAGAATAATCTGGGCCTGCACGTCATCCTTCAGCGTGGCCTGGCTCACGGCCTTCACCGTGCCAGCGGTGCCTACCGGCATAAAAATGGGCGTCTCGATGGTGCCGTGGGCCGTTTCGAGGCGGCCGGCGCGGGCCTTGGTGGCGGGGTCTTGGGCGAGTAGGTCGAAGGTCATTTGCTATTAAACGGTCACTAGTCATCTCTCATCCTGAGCACCGCGAAGAACCTTCTTACCGCTGCACGGTGCGCAGTAAACCAACTGGCGCAAGCGTGAGGAGGTCCTTCGCGGTGCTCAGGATGACAGACGTGCATGACAAAGCGCAAAGGTAACCCGCCCGTTTCGCGCCCCGTACTTTTGCGCGCTCATTCGTACCCGCCGCTTTGTTGCTTCCACTCGTACCCACGTCTCCGTTTTTCTGGCTTTTGCTGGCGTGCGTGCTGGTGCAGCTGTGCTACGCGGCGTATTTCTTCTGGCCCTTCGCCCGCCGCGCTGCCGAAGCACCCGCCGATGCCCCCCGGCCCGACACGGAGCCCGTTTCCATTGTGGTCTGCGCCCGCAACGAACTCGACAACCTGCGCCGCCTGCTGCCTCTGCTGCTCAAGCAGGACTATCCCGCCGCTTTCGAAGTCGTCCTCATCGACGACCGCAGCGAGGACGATACCTACCTCTACGCCCAGCAGCTGGCCCAGTATTACCCCAGCACCGTGCGCCTTGTCACCATTGGCCGCACCCCCGATGGCTTCGCGCCCAAGAAATATGCCCTCACACTCGGCATCAAAGCAGCCCGCTACCCGCGCCTGTTATTCACCGACGCCGACTGCATTCCAGCCACCAACCAGTGGCTGCGCCTCATGCAACGCGGCTTCTCACAGAATAGCGAGGCCGCCGTCGTGCTGGGCTTTTCGGCTTATACCGAAGCGCCCGGCTTCCTCAACCAGCTCATTCGCTACGAAACGCTGCTTACGGCCGCGCAGTACCTCAGCTTTGCCTGGCGCGGCTGGCCCTACATGGGCGTGGGCCGCAACCTAGCCTATACCAGGGCCTGTTTCACGGCCACCAAGGGGTTTGCCTCACACATTCGCCAGCTTTCCGGCGACGACGACCTGCTGGTGCAGGATGCCGTGCGCGCCGGCCAGCGCGTAGCTGTGGTGGCTGACCCCGGCGCTCATACCCTGAGCGAACCCGCCGAAACCTGGCAGGCCTGGTGGCGGCAGAAACGACGGCACCTGTCGGCTGGCCGGGCCTATCGGTTCGCCGACCGAATGCGTATCGGCACCTTCGTGCTCGCCAATACGTTGTTCTATTTGGCTACGGTTGTGCTAGTTTTTTCGCAAAACAATTGGGTACCTTTGGCGGTGGTATGGGTTCTGCGAACTTTGTTTGTAAGTGCCGTGTATGCGCGCTTGAGTAGGCGTCTTGACCAGCCCGTAAACGTCGGGCTCCTGCCGATACTCGACGTGGTTTATTTTATTCAGTACCTGGCTCTGGGAGCTTCACTCTTCCTTAACCGCACCCTTCGATGGAAGTAAACAACAACCAAGATATTCAAAAACAGTTTTCAGCTAAAGCCAAACACGACTTCAAGCTGATTCGAGCCGCCGTGGACCACGGCGATGAGAAGGCCTACGCCGAACTAATGCACATCTACAAAAAGCCCGTTTATCACGTGGTGCTGAAGATGGTGCGCAACCAGGACGATGCCGAAGACCTCACCATCGAAGCATTCGCCAAGGCTTTCCGCAACCTGCACAAGTTCAACCCCGAGTACGCGTTCAGTACCTGGTTGTTCCGCATTGCCACCAACAACTGCATCGATTTTATTCGCAAGAATAAAATTAAAACCATGTCGATTGACTCGGCCATTAAGGTTGATAACGGCGACGAAATCACCATCGATTTCCGCGACAACGACCTGAACCCGGCCGAGCACGCCGTGCGCAACCAGAAAATTGAAATCATGCGCCACGTGGTGTCGCGCCTGCCCGATAAATACCAGCGCCTCGTGAGCCTGCGCTATTTTGACGAGCTCAGCTACGAAGAAATCGCCACCGAGCTCAAAGCCCCGCTCGGCACCGTGAAAGCCCAGCTGCACCGCGCCCGCGAGCTGCTCTATGACATGGTGAAGCACACCAAGCAGATTATTTAAGTGAAAAGTCCCGATGTGAGTCGGGGCTTTTTTTATGGCAGACCGCGTGGCTCCTAATCTTCAACTGAGCGCAGGTCGCGCGGGTCATGCCGGTGTTCGAGGATGTCGGCTGGCTGGCAGTCCAGCGCCTGACAAATGGCCGCCAGGGTACTGAAACGCACCGCTTTGGCCCGCCCGCTTTTCAGGATAGAAAGATTGGCGAGTGTGATGTTCACCGTTTCAGCCAGTGCGCTGAGAGTCATTTTGCGGCGGGCCAGCATTACATCGAGGTTTACGATTATGGGCATCAGATAACGAGTTCAGCCTCGCGGCTCAGTTCAACGCCGCGCTGGTATACGGCCGCAATTACGAGTAGCATCAAGCCGACTTCCCAGCCTGGTAGCGTGGTCTCGGTATTAAGGCGCACGTAGTGACTAAGCGGTTCGGTCAAGCCCGGTACCCGGAATGGTGGCACCAGCGCCCGCACCGCCAAGTACGCCAGCTCCTGCGCGAAGTCGAGCCCCAGTACCAGTAAGCCCAGCCCGCGCAGGCGCCGGGCATTGGTAAAGGTAAACGGCGTGGCCGGGGTCACATCGAGCAGCAACTGCCACAACAGCCAGCTCCCCACTGCTAAAAATGCGCCCCAAGCAAGCGACTGATATTCGTTGGAGGCTCCCAAATACAGCAGTGCTACCCGCCTCTCTGCGCTGGGTTCATGGTAGCGCAACACCAGCGCCTGCGGGTTGGATGCTATTTCGAAAGGGCTCTTAACGGCTGGCTCGTAAAGTTGAACTGTGCGTGAAGGCCGGCTGTCGCCGACAAGTCCTGCATGTATTGCGTGTAGAGTCGGGAAAATGTTGGGGTCAGTCGTATAAAGCGTAAGTTCCACTGGGGCACTGTCGAAGGCTGCCACTGTACGGGCTAGCAAGAGTATTACCTCGAAGCCGCTGGCAAGTAGTAAAAGGTAGGCCAGAGGCCGGGTAAAACGCAGAAGCGAAGCCAGAGGAAGAATACGCATGGGTAAAGAGCTATGATTGTGGTTACAAATCAACGAAATTTTTATCGAATATCAATAAATAATTATTGAGTAAGAGGTAATTTGTATTGTTTATCAATTGCAAAAAAAAGTGGTTGAGGTTTATAGGTGCATATCAGAAGTCAAGCGGCTAGTAGCATCGTACCAGCATAGCGTGTCAAAACAGTTGCTCTTTGCACCTTTGCACCTATGAACCTACTGCAGCACCACTTCCCTGAACTCACGCCCCAGCAACTCCAGCTTTTCCAGCAGTTCGAAATTGAGTTTCGGGCCACCAACGAAGCCATCAACTTAGTGTCGCGCCCCGACATGGAGAATTTCACTGAGCGCCACGTGCTGCACTCGCTGGGCATTGCCAAGGTCATCCAGTTCCCGAAAGGCAGCGCCGTGCTCGACGTAGGCACCGGCGGTGGCCTGCCCGGCCTGCCGCTGGCCATCATGTTTCCCGAGGTTCATTTCCACCTCGTGGACAGCATCGGTAAGAAAATTCGCGCCGTGCAGTTCATGGCCGCCGCACTGGGCTTGCACAACGTAACCGCCGAGCAAACCCGCGCCGAGCAGGTGCGCGCCAAGTACGACTTTGTGGTCAGCCGCGCCGTGGCTCGTCTGGCTACTTTCCACCCCTGGATTGCCCACCGCTTTAAGCCCCAGGGCGCGCCCGGTGCCGGCCTCTACTATTTGAAAGGGGGAGACCTAACGGAGGAAATTGCCGAGTCGGGCCTTAAGGCGACGGTGACGGACTTGAGTGACTTTTACCCGGAGGAATTTTTTGAAACGAAGAAGGTGGTCTTTGTGCCGGCCAAGTAGGAAATTCGCTAATGCAGTGTAGAGACGCATAGTTGCGTCTCTACACTGCACAGCCGGAACCGCACCGTTCTCGCAATGCTGTTCAACGGCGAGACGCAACTATGCGTCTCTACATCGTTCAGCTCACTGCTACGCCGGTACCTCTGCTGTAATAAACTCCACTGCTCGCCGCTCGGAGTAATACTCGCCGCTACTCTCGGCAAAGCCCACGTGGCCGCCATCAGGCGGCGTTTCCAGGAAAACGTAGGGTGAGCTGGCCGCGACTTCCCGTGGGTAGCACGAGGCCGGGAGGAACGGGTCGTTCTGCGCATTTACCAGCAGCGTAGGCACCCGGATTCCGCTGAGGTAGCGCCCGGAGCTAGCATATTGGTAGTAAGCGTCGGCCGAATCGAAGCCGTGCATGGGCGCAGTGTACCGGCTGTCGAACTGCTGGAAATCGCGCAGGTTTTCGATGCCGTCCAGGTTGATTTGACCCGGCAGGAGTTCCGCTTTGGCACGCACCTTCAGCCGCAGCGACTTCAAAAAACGGCGCATGTACACCTGGTTTTGCGGCCGGCCAATTTGCACCGAGCTGGCCTTCAAATCTGTCGGCACCGAGAATACCGCCGCGCGCTGCACCTCCGCCGGCACGCGGGCTGCGTCCTCGCCCAGGTATTTCAGCGTCACGTTGCCACCGGCCGAGAAGCCCAGCAGGTAGGCGCGGCGGTACCGGCCAGTAGACAGCGCGTGGCGTAGTACGCGGTCCAAATCCTCCGTGTCGCCGAGGTGATAGGAACGGAGCAGCCGGTTCATTTCGCCACCGCAGCTGCGGTAGTTCCAGGCCAGCGCGTCGAGGCCAGCGCCGTTCAGGGCGCGCACCATTCCTCGCACGTAAGGCCGGGAGGCGTCGCCTTCGAGGCCGTGCGATACGATGGCGAGGCCGTCGGTAGGGCGGTGTTCGGGCAGGCGGCTCCAGTCGAGGTTCAGGAAGTCACCATCGGGCAGTTCCAGGCGCTCGCGCTGGTAAGCAACGTCGGGCACGGTGCGCCAGAGGCTGGGCACAATGGTCTGCAAATGGCCGTTAAACAGGTAAAACGGCGGCTGGTAGCGAGAATCGGCAACGAGGGGCATGGCGCGTAATAATGGTTAGCAGTTGGCAGCGCGCTGAGTGGGAAAGGATAGGGAGTAAAGTTCGTACATAATCGGCATGCATACTAATTTAAGTGACTGAAAGTGAATGATGCATGAATGCGGGCCCATTTACAGGCGGCCCATACCGGCAGTTGGTCGATAGAAAGGACTTGAATTCACTATTTTTCCTCAGGGGTTTGATAATGCAATCCCAGTTTGTACCTTTGCCCTCCCAAACACAGAACTCAAGCATAACGCTCCTATATATTTCCTGCTCATGGCAAACCATAAGTCGGCCCTCAAACGCATCCGCAGCAACGAAGCAAAGCGCGTGTTGAACCGTTACCAGCACAAATCGACCCGCACCGCCATCAAAAAGCTGCGCACGACCACCGACAAAACGGCCGCTCAGGAGCTGCTGAAGAAGGTGACTTCGATGCTGGACCGTCTGGCCAAGAAGAACATCATCCACAAGAACAAAGCTGCTAATAACAAGAGCAAGCTGACAAAGCTCGTTAACGCGCTCTAAGTGCGACTACGAGTTTAGGAAGGCCAGACTGCGCCGCCCCAAGGTCTGGTCTTCCGCTCATCACAGAAGCCCCGCTCGGTAACGAGTGGGGCTTCTTGCGTGTACCCGAGTCGGGTGCGCGCTGGCACTGGCATTGGGAATGGTTTCAAGGATGATTTACTCGGGATGACTACCTTACAACAGTCATTCCACGTCAATCTATCCGCTGATGAAATACGCCTACTCCTGGGCGCGGCCGTTGCTGGCCGCGCTTTTCTTGTTCACCAGCTTCGGGGCCAGCGCGCAGCAGGCGTGGCGACCATTTCGCTTGGGGCTGATATATAGCTACGCAGCTGTTCCGGCTACAAATAGCCGCGAATACTTTACACTGCGGGTCGATTCGGCCTATGTCGCTGCTAATGGGGATTCGGTGTATGCCTTTAACCGGCGGTTGCGCGAGCAGGTGGCGAGCAGCGGCCGGAGTGGAATGGCCAGAAGCAAAAACAACCTGTTTGGTGCCTCGTTGCGCTGGCAACCGGGCCAACCTGGTTATACCCTGGAAGCATTAGGCCAAACCGATGTGCAGGCAGCCGTTAGCCTCACGTTGTTTCCGCGGGCGGCTGTGGGTAGCAGTTGGACGGCCAGTTCGCAGCCAGCCCGTACGGCTACGCTGGTAAGTCGGAGTTGGCAGACCGTAAGCCCAGGCGTGCAGGATTCCGTTGCCGTTATCAATATCGCAGGACCCAGCGCCCAAACCGTTCGCTTAAGCCGTCGTTACGGGTTGCTAGAGGGACCACAATGGCTTGGCGGAGCGGCAGGTGGCCAATTGGAGCAGGCAGCATTGCCTACCAATTTCGAACAGTCAGTTTACAGCCCACTACGCCTTTTTGATATGCAGGTGGGCGATGAGTTCGGCTATAGCGTTGTCGATGTGATTGCGACGGTGCAGTGCTACGACAACAAGACGTTGCGGCGGATAATTGGCCGGCAACTGACGAATGATAGCCTGATTATTACCTTTCGCGAACAGAAGCGGGATGAGTGGTATGGCTACCCGGGCGTTTGTGGAGGTGCTGCGTCGGTAACTTATCAGCCCATTGCAGTAAAGCGCTGGGCTTTGGCGCGTAGGGGTAATGCGTGGCAGTCAACGGGGAATAGTTTGCCCGTCGGCGCGCTGCGGCTGCTTACTGGCGAATACGTTTATGGGCCGGTGCCGGAAAGTGGACCCATTGTGTCATCGCCGTATCTATTGGCGGGGTTACCAATTGTTACTAGCACTAATGGTTGCGCTACAGGCCTAACAGTGCGCTATATGCCGGTTTACCAACAAAGCGGAGCCAGCAATACGTACAGCCCTGGCGTTGATTATTTCGCTTGGGGGTTCTTTTTTAACCCCGGTGTTGGCCCATCATTCGAAAGGAATTACGGTATGCAATACTACCGCAAAACGGTGAATGGCGTGACCACCACGTGCGGTACCCCTCAAGACTTTGTCACGCTACTACCTACCCGCGCCGCCCAAGCGGCGGCCGTGGCCATGCTCGTGCCTAACCCCGCCACCGAAGCAGCTACCCTCATGCTGGTCCAACCCGCCCGCCCAGGTAACACGCTCCGGTTGACCGATGCACTCGGGCGTATGGTGTGGAGTAGCCCAATAACCGACGGGCAAACGACCGCAACTATACCGTTGAGTGGCCAGCCGGCTGGCCTGTATCTGCTGCGTTTAAGTGGAGCCAATGGTGTGAGTGCTACCTGGAAACTGCTTCATCAATAGCCCTACGGGGGGGCTGAAAAATATTCGGCATGTAGTTGTTCTTTGGGTGGAAATAATTGATATATTTAGGTGCATGGCAGCAGCGAGGGGCTTGTACCCGGTTGCTGCTCAGCATCGTTCTTTTATTTCTTTCACCTCACCCAATTCCCACAACGCATGGACAAACTTACGCTTTCGGCCGCGCTGCTGGCGCTGCTTCTCGGTAGCTGCCAACGGCACCACGACGACCTGCAACTGCCCGAACCCAGCGTCGAACCCCCAACGGCCCTGACCACTCAGGAGCTCGACAGCCAGATTATGGAGCGCCTGCGCGCCACTGGCCGCTACAACTGGAACGAGGCCCCGGCCCACGTGGTGTGGAGTGCCCTAACCCAGTCCGACTATGTGCTGAGCGTGGGCTACCGCCCGGCTGGTTTCTCGGGAGCACTGCCCAACGACGTGGCCACCAACCCTGACTGGCAGGCTGCCCGCGCCCAAGTGCTGGCCCTGATTACGGCCGAAGAGCAGAAAGCCGACCCCACGCTGACCGTTGATAAGTTGGTTGCCTTTCAGGAAAGTGCGCTGCCCGTACTCGATGTAACGGTGCACCAGCTAACCACCATCAAGGCGCTGCGGGCGAGTGGGCTGGTGCGCTACGCCGAGCCCATGGGCTATGAGCCCAACCACACGGCTGCGGTAGCCAACCGTACGGCATCGTCGCTAAGCAGCAGCGGCTGCGGCAACAATACCGCTACCGCTGGACTGGTGGCCGGTACCGACTACGCGGTCCTCTCCAATGGCAGCAAATCGAGCTGAAACCAAGCCGACCAGTACCACGGCGTACGAAGCGGCTGGAGCCAGAGCACGGGCCAGGGCATTAAAATCCTGATTATTGACACGGGTTGCTCCGACGCTCAGGAAAACCTGGGCAGCGCGTTCAATCAGGGCCTGAGTACCGGCCGCACCATCGAGCGCCTCGTAACCTTGCCGCGCAAAACCATCTTTGGCATTCCCTACGGTGCCGCCTAAACCCCGAACGATGGCTGCGGCCACGGCACCAGCATGGCCGGTGCGGCTGCCGGCCCACGTGGCACCGATGGCGCGGCGGTTGGCATGGCCTACAACGCGAACCTGATTACCGTGCATGCTGCCGAGGATGTGTTCATAGATGCCAGCCGCGAGGTGAAGGGCATTGCCGATGCGTACGTGCTGGCCGGCAACCGGGCCGATGTACGCATCATCAGCATGAGCATGGGGCGCCTCACGAGTTCGTCGCAAATCGGCGATGCCATTGCCTATGCGTACGGCCGGGGCAAACTGATTTTCTGTGCTGCTGGCACTTCCTTCGACTGGACGGCTGGTTGGGTAGGTATCATCTACCCGGCCTCGCTGCCCGAAGCAGTTGCCGTAACCGGCATGAAAAGCGACCTGAGCACTCGTTGCGACGAATGCCATGTGGGAGGCGATGTAGAGTTTACCGTGGTAATGCAGCAGGCTGGCAACGACCGGCGCCCCCTTACGCTGGCCATGAGCGGTGACGACCCCAGCACCGTCGAGGGCTCGTCGGTTGCCACCAGCAGCATGGCTGGCATGACGGCCCTCATCTGGGCCAGATACCCCACCGAAACCCGCGCCCAAATTATGAGCCGCCTCGTGGCCGCCAGTTCCAACCGCAATGCCCGCAATGGCAGCTTCGGCTGGGGCCGGGTAAACGTGGCAACGGCACTGGGTGTGACGCCATTCTAAGTAGTTACACGGGAAGCATTGAAACGAAAAAGGCCCGCCTGGTGATTCAGGCGGGCCTTTTTCGTGGCGGTGTTTTACGCTTATGCAATGCTCACCTTTACCATGTTGGCTTTGCCTTGTTCCTGAATAGGCATGGAACCGGTCGTGATGTACACGTCGCCGGCTTCGAGGTGACCGGTGGTGGTGAGCACGTAGCGGATGTCGGCCACGGTGCTGTCGGTGCTGATAAGCCGGTCGTAGTAAAAGGCGCGCACGCCCCACACCAGACTCAGCACGGTGAGCAGCGGGCGGTTGTTGGTGAAGATAAAGATGTTGGCTTTGGGACGGTACTTGGCCAGCTGGAAGGCGGTGTAGCCGCGGTGCGTCATGCCCGTGAGGGCTTTCGCGCCAGTGTTTTTGGCCAGGTGGCACGAGGCCGAAAGCACGCTGTCGGCCATGAAGTTGGCACCGTTGGGGTCGACGGGCCACCACTTATGGAACAGCTGCGGGCTGTGGCTTTCCACGCTTAGAATGGTGCCCACCATCGAGCGAATCACCTCGGCGGGGTAGGCACCCACGGCGGTTTCGGCCGACAGCATCACGGCATCGGCGCCGTCGAGCACGGCGTTGGCCACGTCGCTGGTTTCGGCACGGGTGGGGCGCGGGGCCGTAATCATCGACTCCATCATTTGAGTGGCTACGATGACGGGCTTGCCGGCCGCGTTGCACTTGGCAATAATCATCTTCTGGGCCATCGGCACTTCTTCCATCTTCACCTCCACGCCGAGGTCGCCGCGGGCCACCATTACGGCATCAGTCAGGGCGATGATTTCGTCGATGTTGCGCAGGCCGTCGGGCGTCTCGATTTTGGCGATGACGCGGGTGTTCTTCCCGACCTCTGCAATCAGGTTTTTGATGAAGCGAATGTCATCGGCTTTGCGGGCAAAGCTCAGGGCCACCCAGTCTACGTCGTGTTCCAGGCCGAACTTCAGGTCCTCGATGTCCTTCTCGGTCATGCTTGGGGCCGAAACTTCGGAGTCGGGCAGGTTAATGCCTTTGCGGGGCTTCACGAGGCCGCCGTACACCACTTCCACGTCTACTTCCTTGTCGCGGTCGGTGCCCAGAACTTTGAGCTCGATTTTGCCGTCGTCAATCAGAATCATGTCGCCAGCCTTCACGTCGCGGGCCAGGCCCATGTAAATCGTGCTCAGACGCGTGGCCGTGCTGGTTTCCTTTTCGCCGCACACCAGCTTGATTTTGTCGCCGGCCTTGATTTCGACACCGCCGCCCTCTACATCGCCCAAACGGATTTTGGGACCCTGCAAGTCCTGCAGCAGGCCTACCGACGTTTTCATGTCCTTGTTCAGGCGGCGCACCGTGTGAATCACTGATAGGTGGTCTTCGTAGGAGCCGTGCGAGAAGTTGAGGCGAAACACATCAACGCCTTCGCGCATGAGAATGCCGAGGCGCTCGTAGGTGTTGGAGGCGGGGCCGACGGTGGCCACAATCTTGGTTTTGTTGAACGTGGGGAGGTTTTCCATGCGAAGCGGAATACGGAAATGTCAGTACAAAAAAACTCCCCGCCCGAGCCAGGAGGGGATGCTGACGCCAGGCGCCAGGCGAAATAGCTGCGACGTTTTCGGGCCGCCAGTTACGGTCGGCTCGAAGGCCCGCAAAGGCAAAAGTCGTTCAATTAAACCGAAAAGCCTATGGTTTTTGAAGCTACTTCCGCTGCTTTATGATTGCAATCGTTTTTCCACCCCTCCATAAATAAGGCAGCGGGGTAAAAAACATTAGAGCAGCAGGTTCTCCTTGTACTTAAGCGTATTCGGGTCGAACTGGCAGGCGTACTGCACGGCGTCGAGGGCCGTTAGGCGCTGCAGCAACTCGTCATCGGCCAGGGTACCGGCTCCATTGGTGACGGCCAAGAGGTAGTCATACTCCTTGATGTCGGGGGCTAGGAACGGCTTTTTGAGGGTAGAGGGCGCGATGGAGCGGTTGCGCAGCAGGCGGCAGGTGAGGGTCTCGGTGGTGTAGAGGTAATGCGTGAATACCAGCCGGCCGCGGCTCAGCAGGTTGAGCAGCAACTCGGGCTGCTTCACGAAGCGCAGCCGCAGAGCCTGGTTCAGCGTCCAGGCCAGGGTGTAGTCGCGGGTGCTACTCACCAGCCCGAACAGGGCGAAGTCGCACTCGTAGTCAACATCCAGGGTAAAGGTCTTCATGGGGCGGCCGCAAAAACGGAGGTATCCGCAGGCAGGCAGGGGGCAAAGCTACGGCTCACAACGAGCAGCCGCCATAATGTTGTACCCGCAATTCGAAAGCACGGCCGTGGGTTAGTTGAAAAATCTCTCGTTACTTTGCGCCGTAGTTTTCCTTAAACCCCCACGGAAATGTCTGAAATCGCAGAAAAAGTAAAGGCCATTATTATTGATAAACTGGGCGTTGAAGCCTCCGAGGTTACCCCCGAGGCAAGCTTCACCAACGACCTGGGTGCTGACTCGCTGGATACCGTTGAGCTCATCATGGAGTTCGAAAAGGAGTTCAACGTGAGCATCCCCGACGACCAGGCCGAGAACATCGGTACCGTGGGCCAAGCCATCAGCTACCTCGAAGAGCACGCTAAGTAGTCTCTGTTTTCTTGGGCCAGCGCGCTATTCGAGCCGGTTTTACTCGTCCGTTTCCCCGCTTCGTCCGGAATAAGTTTCCCATTCTGCGCATACCGGCCGGCTAGCCGCCGGCCGGTTTTGCTGTTTAATTCCCGCCCACCATTCGCGCCCCTGGCGCCTGCTTATGTCGTCCATCCGACGCGTTGTCGTTACCGGCCTTGGGGCCATCACGCCGCTGGGCAATACGGCCCCGGCATACTGGGAAGGCCTGCGCACCGGCACAAGCGGTGCCGCCACCATCACGCGCTTCGACCCTGCCAAGTTCAAAACCCGTTTTGCCTGCGAGGTAAAGGATTACAATCCCGATACCTACTTCGACCGCAAGGAGCACCGTAAAATGGACTTGTTCACCCAGTTTGCGGTTATTGCCTCTGACGAAGCCATTGCCGACTCCGGCCTACTCGAAAGCGGTGTGGACAAGGACCGGGTGGGCGTGATTTGGGGCTCCGGCATCGGCGGCCTGAAATCGCTGCAGGAAGAATGCTTCGCCTTTGAGAAAGGCGACGGCACGCCGCGTTACTCGCCGTTCTTCATTCCGCGCATGATTGCCGACTCGTCGTCGGGCAACATCAGCATTAAAAACGGTTTCCGTGGGCCGAATTTCGTGACGACGTCGGCCTGTGCTTCCTCGAACGACGCCATTATTGCGGCCTTCAACAACATTCGTCTGGGACTTGCCGATGCCGTAATTACCGGTGGTTCCGAAGCGGCCATCACCGAGTCGGGCGTGGGCGGCTTCAACGCCCTCAAGGCGATGAGCGAGCGCAACGACGACCCTGCTTCGGCTTCGCGCCCCTACGACCAGGACCGCGACGGCTTCGTGCTGGGCGAGGGTGCTGGCGCGCTGGTGCTCGAAGAGTATGAGCACGCCAAAGCGCGTGGCGCCAAGATGTACGCCGAGCTGATTGGTGGCGGCATGTCGTCGGATGCTTACCACATCACTGCGCCCGACCCGAGTGGCGAAGGGGTGGTGTTGGTGATGAAAAATGCGTTGCGCGATGCCGGCATTCAGCCTGAGGAGGTGGACTACATCAACACCCACGGCACGAGCACGCCGCTGGGCGACGGGGCCGAAATTAAGGCCATTGAAAAGGTGTTTGGCGCTCATGCCGAGAAGATGAACATTTCTTCGACCAAAAGCATGACCGGCCACCTGCTGGGCGGTGCCGGCGGCATTGAGGCCGTGGCCTGCCTGCTGGCGATGCAGCACAACTTGGTGCCGCCTACCATCAACCTGAATACGCCCGACCCGGAAATCAACCAGGCGCTGAATTTTACGCCCAACGTGGCGCAGGAGCGCGACGTGCGCATAGCCATGAGCAATACGTTCGGGTTCGGTGGCCACAACACGTCGGTAATTTTCCGCAAGCTGTAGCCCGATTGCTACGGTAGATAACCAGGGAACGTCATGCAGAGCGCAGCGAAGCATCTCGCTCGGGGTAGTAATCCAGTCGATTGGGTTTACTATTGCAAGCGAGATGCTTCGCTACGCTCTGCATGACGTTCTGTTGTAATCATTCCACCATCTTACCCGTCTCCCTTTGTTCAGCTTCGTTTCCCGGCTTTTTGCTTCCGATAAGTCGTTTCGGCAGGCGGTGGCAACCGTGACGGGCCAGACGCCCAAGAACTCGCGGCTCTACCACTTAGCATTCACGCACTCGTCGGCAGTGCGGCAGTTGCCGGGTGTGGGCAAGCACCAGACCAACGAGCGGCTGGAGTTCTTGGGCGATGCCGTGCTGGGCACGGTGGTGGCCGAGTACCTGTTCAAAAAATACCCTTACGAGCAGGAAGGCTTCCTGACAGAGGTGCGCTCGCGCATCGTGAACCGCGAAAGCTTGAACGGCATTGCCCTGAAACTGGGCCTCGATAAGCTGGTGCAGCTGGATGCCGCGCAGGGCCGCGCTGCGCGCTCACGCTCGGTGAATGGCAACGCCTTGGAGGCATTGGTGGGCGCGGTGTACCTGGACTTGGGCTACAAGGCGGCCCGCAAGTTCATCCTCACGCGCCTCGTGAAGGGCTTTGTAGATGTGCACACGCTCACAACCACCACGGCCAATTTTAAGAGCAAGCTGGTGGAGTGGGCGCAGCGTCAGGGCAAAGTGTTGCGCTACGACATCACGGGTGAGGCCCGGCCGGGCGGCATGATGGAGTTCACGGCCTCGGTGCTGCTGGATGAGGAAGTAGTAGCCACCGGCATGGGCCTGAGCAAGAAGCAGGCGGAACAGCTGGCCGCCGAGCGGGCCCTGACGGAGCTGGGCGTTGCATAATCGGTTGCGTTAACTTTTCCTTTCCACTAAACCCTGCGCCTTCGCTTCACCCGCGGGCCGGGCGTCCTTTCGCATGAAATATTTGATGCTGCTGGTGAGCCTGCTGTGGCTAGCTGGCCCGGTGGCAGCCGTGCCCAATGTCAGCGTGCAAATGCGGGTGGTGCCGGCCACGCACTCCTTCACCTGCCGCTACACCATTGCCTTGGCAGCAGACGACACGGCCACCACTTTGGTGCTGAACCTGGGACGGCAGTTGCGGATTGAGAATCTGCTCAGCTCCGGCAGTACGCCGCGCGCAACGCGGGTTTACTATCCTTATTTCGACGACACGCTACAGCAGGTGGTGGCGCACTTTAGCGGCCGGGCGCGCATGGTGAGCGTCACGTATTCGGGTACGCTGGAAGGGCGCTTGTTTAATGACCGGGCTCTGGTTTTTAGCGGACATTCCGGTTGGCTGCCCTTCCGGCCTTACCGGGATTATGAGGTGGTGAATTATGTGCTGGAAGTGCAAGCGCCGGCCGGCTACCAAGTAGAAAGTGCCTCGGCGGAGGCGGAGCAACGGGCGGGACGCTGGACTTTCCGGGGCCGCGCCGGGGCCATCGAAATCACGGCGCTGGTGGCCCGGGAGTTTCAGCAACTGGCCTCGGCCGGGGCACCCCGTATTCGCGTAGTGACTGTGGGACCGGCACTGACGCGCACCGATACCATGCTGCTCCGCAAGGCCGAGGGCATCATTGCCTACTACAACCGAAGCATCGGGCAACTGGACCCCATTACGCGCTTCACCATATTGTTGCCCGGCACCAATTCCGACGCGTTTGGAATGCTCGAAAATGCCACGATGATAACCTACACCGATTTTGACGTGGCCGCCGACCGGGAGGCGCTGCTGATTCTGGCTCATGAAATCAGCCATAAATGGTGGGGCTATGGTAACGTGCACACCTACAACGACTGGCTGAACGAGGCATTCGCTACGTATTCGAGCCTGCTGTACCTACGCGAAGCCGGTGATGAAGCCGGCTACCAGGCCGAGCTAGCCAAGCGCGCCGCCACTGTTGGAAACGCGCCGCCGATTCGCGGCTTCGATTACCGGAAATATCCCCGGCCCATGTACCGACGCGTCGTGTACAACAAGGGTACCGTAGTGCTGGCGGCCTTGCACGAGCGGCTGGGCACCACGCAATTTGTGCGCCTGCTGGGCGCTGTGGCTGCCCGCCACGTGAGGGATACCGACACGCTACTGGCCATTGTAGCTCAAAATAACGGCCAGGCTACTCGCGACTGGCTGCTGGCAGAGTTGAGCCGTTGATTGAATTGGCACAACTTGCGACGGCCATTTTAAGTTATTCAACCATCTTGTTTCCTTTCTTTCCCGTCTTCTTATGCGCATTGCCGGAGCTGCCCTCAACCAGATTCCCATCGACTGGGCCAACAACCTGCGGAATATTCAAACGGCCATTGAGCAGGCCAAAGCAGCGGGCGTGGAGCTGCTGTGCCTGCCTGAGTTGTGCCTGACCGGCTACGGCTGCGAAGACCTGTTTCTGAGCGACTGGATGCCGGAGGCGGCGCTGATGTACCTGCAGCAGGTGCGGCAATGGACGCAGGGAATCTGCGTGGTGGTGGGGTTGCCGGTACGCCTGCCGGGCCGCACATACAACACGGCCGCCGTGCTGCGCGACGGTCAGATTCTGGGCTTCGCAGCCAAGCAGTTTCTGGCCAACGACGGCATCCACTACGAAACCCGCTTTTTTGCGCCGTGGGTGGCGGGTGAAACCAGTGCCGTGAGTTGGGAAGGGGAGACGTGGCCGCTGGGCGACCTCACGTTTGAGCACGAGGGCGTACGCTTCGGCTTTGAGATTTGCGAGGACGCCTGGCGGGCCGACAACGTGCGCCCCGCCTGCCGGCTGATGGGCAAGGTTGATTTGATTGTGAACCCCTCTGCCAGCCACTTTGCCATGAGCAAAACCGACGTGCGCTACCAACTGGTAATGAAGGCGTCGCGCACGTTCGACTGCACTTACCTCTACGCCAACCTGCTGGGCAACGAAGCCGGCCGCGTCATCTTCGACGGTGAAATTCTGGTGGCCCGCAACGGCCACTTGCTGAAGCGCAACCAGCTGCTGAGCTTCAAGGAAGTAGATTTGGAGTGGGTAGACGTTGATTTTGCGACCAAGCCAGAGCCGGCGGCCGAAATTGTGCCCCTGCCCGTGCCCGATGAATACAAGGAGCTGAACCAGGCCATGAGCCTGGGCCTGTTCGACTACCTGCGCAAGGCACGCAGCCGGGGCTTTGTGCTGAGTTTGAGCGGCGGGGCCGATTCCTGCTTCTGTGCGGTGGGCGTGGCCGAAATGGTGCGTCTGGGGGTGGAGGAACTGGGTTTGGACGAGTTTAAGCGGCGCAGTGGCTGCTTTGAAGAAGCGAAAAAAGACGTGACCCAAACGGGCGCTGGCGGTGCGGCCAAACAAGTAGTGCAGGACGAAAACTCAAGCACGCAGCCGCAGGCCCTAGGCGCTAATCAGGAGCTGGTACGGCAGCTGCTGACTTGTGCTTACCAGGGCACCGTCAACTCTTCTGATGACACCTTCAACTCGGCTAAGGAATTGGCCGACAGCATTGGCGCGCGGTTTTTCAACTGGGAAATTGATGAGGAAGTAACGGGCTACGTGGGCAAAATTCAGGGCGCGCTGGGGCGGGAGTTGACCTGGCAAACCGACGACCTCGCCCTGCAGAACATTCAGGCCCGGGTGCGGGCCCCCGCCATCTGGCTGCTGGCCAACGTGCAGAACTGCCTGCTCATCACCACCTCCAACCGCTCGGAAGCCAGCGTGGGCTACTGCACCATGGACGGCGACACGGCCGGCAGCATTTCGCCCATTGCCGGCGTGGACAAGGACTTCGTAAAAAAGTGGCTGCGCTGGGCCGAAACCGAGCTGGGCTACTCGGCCCTGCGCCACGTAAATGCCCTGCAGCCCACCGCCGAGCTGCGCCCGCTGGAAGAAAAGCAGACCGACGAGCGCGACCTCATGCCCTATACGCTGCTCAACCGCATCGAGCGGCTAGCTTTCTACAACCGCCTTAGCCCAGGCAAGGTGCTTGATACGCTGGAAGGCGAAGAAACCGGTTTCGACCGCGAGCAGCTTAAGACCTTCGTGCGCCGCTTCTATAGCCTCTGGAGCCGCAACCAGTGGAAGCGTGAGCGGTACGCACCTTCGTTCCACCTCGACGACTACAACGTGGACCCGCGGTCCTGGCTGCGGTTTCCGATTCTCAGTGGCGGTTTTTCGGAGGAGCTGGCGGCGCTATAAGGGGGGGCTTTCACTTTATAACCCTGTCCCGTATGAAACAGCTCTTGTTAAGCTTGCTAATCCTGGTTTGGGCCCTGGCTGCCCGCGCTCAAAACTGTGACTGCGGAGCCGACTTGCGCTTTGCGCGGCAGGCGTATGAGCAGAACTACTCGGGGTTTGGTGATATGCAGGCCCGGCGTGGCGCGGCAAACTACCAGCAGTTTGCCGACTCGCTTCAACAAGCCAGTCAGCCAATTACCGATGCGGTCGGGTGTGAAAAGCTGTTGCGGCGCTACGTGCATTACTTTGGCGACCGCCACGTAGGCCTGGGCTACACCGATGCCTACCGTCGCCAGGCTGGTTTACGGCAGGTCCGGCGTGGGCGTCCGAGTCTGGAAGTGCTAGATGCGCAGGCAGTGCTGCTTACCATTCCCAGTGCCGATAGTTCGCGCCAAAAGTCGGTGGATAGCCTGCTCATTGCCAATAAGGCCTTGCTGGCGCGCACGCCCGAGTTGCTCGTGGATGTGCGCGGCAATGGCGGCGGCAGCACCAGAGTGTTTCTGCTGTTGCTGGAACTGCTCTACACGCAGCCAATGGTGCTGGATGGCATCGAAATCCGCAGCTCGCCCCGCAACTTGGCCAAGTACCGCGAGATGCTGGCCAAACCCGGTGTACCCGCCAATGTTCATAAGCAGATGCGCGAAGTTATTGCCCGCATGGAAGCCACCCCCAATGGCTTTGTACTGGCGCAAGCCGGCCGCACGCGTACCCTGGGCAAGCATCCCGTTCAGGGCAACCCGCAGCGGGTGAGCATCCTGATTGACCACCGTTGCGGTAGTGCCACCGAGGAGTTTTTGTTGGCGGCCCGCCAAAGCAAAAAGGTGACCTTGTTCGGCCAGCCGACGGCCGGCGTGCTCGACTACGCCGATATTTACATGGAGCCCTTACCGTCGGGCTTGTTCGCCGTGTCGGTGCCTACCTCCCGCTCCCTGCGCCTGCCCGACCGACCTTTCGATGCAGAGGGCATCAAACCAAACGTAACCGTACCAAGCTGGCAGTTCGATTGGGTGCACTTCGTGCGGCATTACTGGGTAGAGAAGGGCTGAGTAAGCTTGCCGCAGAGTCTCTTTGTGGCATTAGACAGGTTTTTATTAGGAAGTAGCTGCCTAATGGACAATGGCTTGGAAGAAAAATAAATAAGGCCGCGCAAGTTTTGGCCGGCAATGGTCCCTAACCTCCTGAAAGCCCGCAAAAGCAAATGCTGAGGGACAGACATGGTCGAACATTCAGTACCAGTTAGTGTGGCATATCCGCTGCCGGTGTTTTTAGCTCGTGAGATTCGTGCCAGCGAAGTCAATCCTCCGATAGTAGATGCGGATGCTGACCTCGTGGCGCAGCTGCAAGACGGGAGCGAGGCGGCCTTTCGCACCTTGGTAGAGCGTTACCAGGGCCGCATTTACCGCACAGTGTTTTCGCTGCTACGCAATCCGGAAGAAGCGGAGGATGTGGCCCAGGAAGTGTTTGTAGAGGTTTACCAAACCATTGGTCGGTTTCGGAGCGAGTCGGCGTTGAGCACTTGGCTGTACCGCTTAGCCACGTCGCGGGCCCTGAGAAACCTGCGGCGCGCCCGGGCCAAAAAGCGGTTCGCCTATTTCACCACCCTGTTGGGATTCAGTAATGAGGTACTACACGAGCCCCTGGACCACTCCCACCCGCAGGCGCTGCTGGAGGACCAGCAGCAGCTTCAGCTACTAATAAGCCATATCGCCCGGCTACCCGACCAGCAGCAAGTCGCCTTCACGCTGCGCCACGAGCAGGAATTGAGCTACGAGCAGATTGCGGCAGTACTTAGCACCACCGTGCCCGCCGTCGAGTCCCTGTTGTTCCGCGCCCGGCAAACGCTTCGCAAGCACGTTCAACCGTCTTTACGCCATGTCTGATTCTACCGCTCGCCCCGATACCGACCAGGAATGGGAGGACCTGATGCGCCAGCTGCGCACCCAGCCCCAGGCGCAACCCCGCCCGTTTTTCTACAACCGCGTGCAGGCCCGGCTTGCTGCTGAGTCCAGCCAGCCTTGGCTACCGGGCTGGGTGCGCCGGCCCGCCTACGCCTTGCTCCTTGGCGCCTTGGTGCTAGCCCTGAGTGGCGATGACACCGCGCTGGCTTCGGGAAGCTCTCCAGCGGCGAGCAGCTCGCCCGCGCCCCGCTGATTTAGCTGCCGCTTCCAACGCGTTAAATACCTTTTTTGCCGTCCGGTGCCAAACCGGGGGCTGAGTACCTTTGGCCTTCTATTTCATTTTCGCCCGCATGCTTCCTTCTCTCGACGCCATTTTTTGGAACGTTAATCCCATCATTGCCCACCTTGGGCCGGTCACGCTGCGCTGGTACGGGCTGTTTTTCATGTTGCCCTTTGTGGTGGGCACGTTTGTCCTCACGCACATCTACCGTTCCGAGCGGGTGTCGCCACAATGGGTCGATGTAATTACGATTTACATGCTCATCGGCACCATTGTGGGCGCGCGTTTAGGGCACATGCTGTTTTATGATTTTGAGGCGCTGAAAGCCGACCCTCTGGTGGTATTCAAAATATGGCAGGGCGGCCTGGCCAGCCACGGCGCGACCATCGGTATTCTGTTTGCCTGCTGGCTTTTTGCCCGCAACAACAAGTTCGATTACCTATGGGTGCTCGACCGTATTGTGATTGTGGTGGCGTTGGGCGGAGCCTGCATCCGCACCGGCAACCTGATGAACTCGGAAATTGTGGGCAAGCCGACCAGCGCCCCGTGGGGCTTCACCTTCCCCCGCGATACCGACCACCTGCTGCCCCTTACGCAACCGCTGCCAGCCGGCGCGGTAGCAGTGGCTAAAGTAGCGCAACCCGATAATACCTACGCTTACCAAGTGGTCCCCGCTGACACGGCCGCGCCGGCTGATGCCCAGATGGCAGTGCCGCGCCACCCTACCCAGATTTATGAGGCGCTGTTCTGCGTGTTTTTACTGGCGCTGCTCTACTCGATGTGGAACCGCACCAAGGAGCGCACGCCGCGCGGGCAGCTGTTTGGGCTGTTTGTGGTGCTGCTTTTTACGCAGCGCTTCCTGGGTGAGTACCTGAAGGAAAACCAAGTAGCTTTTGAGAATGGGCACATGTTCAACCAGGGCCAGCTGTTAAGCATTCCGCTGATTTTTATTGGCATCTGGGTGCTGTGGCGCGCTGGCAAAGACCCCGAAAACCCCTACGGCTACGCTCCGCGCGACTTGGGCAAAGCCGGCGACCCGCAGCCTGCAGTGCCCGCTGTGCGGTAGCTGCTGCCTTGGAGTCGCGCACACGTTTGCCTTAGAAACCCTCTTGAAATTGCCACCAAAAGGCCCCGAATCCCGTCCGATTCGCGTAGGTTTGTGGCTCATTCAACTGATTAAAACCGAAACGCTATGAGCTTCATTTCGCAAATTCACGCTCGCCAGATTTTTGATTCGCGCGGTAATCCGACCGTCGAAGTAGACGTTACGCTCGACTCGGGCGTGGTGGGCCGCGCCGCGGTGCCCTCGGGCGCCAGCACCGGCAAGCACGAAGCTGTGGAGTTGCGCGACGACGACAAAAGCATGTACATGGGCAAGGGTGTGCTGCAGGCCGTGGAGAACGTGAACAGCAAAATTGCCGAAGAGCTGGTAGGTTTTTCGGTGTACGAGCAGGCCCTGCTCGACAAAATCATGATTGAGCTCGACGGCACGCCCAACAAGGCTAACCTGGGCGCCAACGCCATTCTGGGGGTGAGCCTGGCCGCCGCCCGCGCTGCTGCGCAGGATGCCGGCATGCCGCTGTACCGCTACATTGGCGGGGTAGGAGCCAGCACGCTGCCCGTGCCGATGATGAACATCCTGAACGGCGGCTCGCACGCCGACAACTCGATTGACTTCCAGGAGTTCATGATTATGCCCACGGGTGCTTCGTCGTTTTCGGAGGCGCTGCGCTGGGGTACCGAGATTTTCCACCACCTGAAGAACGTGCTCAAAAAGCAGGGCTTCAGCACCAACGTGGGCGACGAGGGCGGCTTTGCTCCGAACATCAAGTCGAACGAGGACGCTATCAAGATTGTGTTGCAGGCCATTGAAACGGCCGGCTACCGCCCCGGCGAAGACGTGTTCATTGCCATGGACGCAGCTGTGTCGGAATTCTACGAGGACGGCGTGTACCACTTCAAGAAGAGCACTGGCGACAAGCTGACTTCGTCGCAGATGGTGGACTACTGGGCCGACTGGATGAAGAAATATCCCATCATCAGCCTCGAAGATGGCATGGACGAGGACGACTGGACCGGCTGGAAAAACCTGACCGACCGCGTGGGCAAGCAAACCCAGCTGGTGGGCGACGACCTGTTCGTGACCAACGTGGACCGCTTGCAGCGCGGCATCGATGAGAACATCGCCAACGCCATCCTCATCAAGGTGAACCAGATTGGTACCCTCACCGAAACCATCAACGCTGTGAACCTGGGCCGCCGCAACGGTTACAAGTCGGTGATGAGCCACCGTTCGGGCGAAACCGAAGACAGCACCATCGCCGATTTGGCCGTGGCCCTGAACACCGGCCAGATTAAGACCGGCTCGGCTTCGCGCTCGGACCGGATGGCCAAGTACAACCAACTCCTGCGCATTGAGGAGGAGCTGGGCGAAGTAGCGTACTTCCCCGGCAAGAAAATGTAAGCCCCTCACGTAGTTAACTACGGAAACGGCCAATTCTGCTCGCGCGGAATTGGCCGTTTCGCATTACCTTTAACCCGATGAATCTACCTCCTTTTGTAATGCCGGTGCTGCGGGTAGTGCGCAGCTTTTATTTTTTGACCGGTGTGGGCTTCCTGGTGTGGATGCTGGTGTTCGATGCCAACGACGTGGGCAAGCAAATCGACATTTACCGCAAGTGGCAGGACCTGCGCAACGAGAAGCAATATTACCTCGACAACATTGAGGTGGTGAAGAAGGACCGCGCCGAGCTGATGAGCTCGCCGGCCCTGCTCGAAAAATTTGCCCGCGAGAAATACCTCATGAAGCGTCCTGGCGAGGACGTGTTTGTGCTGGTGCCCGCTACTGCCGAATAATCAATAATCCGGATGCTGCTGCGCTCCGTCGATTGGCGGAGTCGTGGGGACCGGCTGGTTATGGCTTTTTAATCTTTTCTATATTCATTTTCCGAATTCTTTTCCTGATTGTATGAAGCAAAATTACTTTATGGGTCAGCTGCGGGCTTCCCGGCAACTGGCATCCATCTGGCTGCTGTTGCTGGTGGGCCTGGCTGTGCCTGCGGCGCTGCATGCCCAAACCTACCAGCTGCCCCAGGCGGGTGCTACCACTATTACGACCTGCGCGGGCACGCTCTACGACGATGGTGGGCCCAATGGCACTTACTCAACTTACGCCAATGGCACCACGACCATTCTGCCGGGCACGGCGGGTAGCAAGGTGCGGCTGCAGTTCAATACGGTGGTAGTCGAGTCGTACTACGACCACCTCTACGTATACGATGGCACGAGCACGGCGGCCCCGTTGCTTGGCTCCTACGACTCGTATAACCAGCCGGGCACGCTCTACGGCACTACGGCTTCGGGCGCCCTTACGGTGCGCCTGACGTCGGACGGCGTGGGACAGTACGCCGGTTTTGCGGCGACCATTGGCTGCGTAACCACGATACCGCCGCAGGCCCAACCCGACCTGGCGGTGCAAGGGGCCCAGCTTTCGCCCACCAGCGTGGTGGCCGGCGGCAGTACCTACGCAAGCAGCTCGGTGTATAACCTGTCGGGCGCCAGCGCCAATAGCAGCAGCATGGGCTATTACCTCTCGACCAATGCGGTGCTTGATGCCGGTGATGTATTTCTGAACAGCACCTACGGCTACGCCATTGGCGTGGGCCAGTCGTCGGGCCACTACACGACTCTCACGGTGCCGGTTGGCACGACGGCAGGCAGCTATTACGTGCTCTTTGCGGCCGACTACCAAAACCAGGTAGCCGAAAGCAATGAGTCCAACAACGTAACGGCGGTGAGCTTTACGGTAACGCCGCCCAGCTTCGACCTCACGATTCAGCAGCCCAACATCTCGCCGACCAACCCGGCCCCGGGCACGCCGTTGTACATGAGTTGCTACATCAACAACCAAGGCAACTCGACTACGACAAGTAGCAGCGTGGGCTTTTACCTCTCCAACGATGCCACGCTCGACGCGGCCGACCAGCTGCTGACTTCGCAGTACGGCGCCCAGCTGTACACCAACTACCCCTCACAGCGCTACGGCACGGCCGCCGTGCCCAACAACCTGGCCCCGGGCACCTACTACATCTTGTTTGTGGCCGACTACCAGAACCAGGTGGCCGAAACCAACGAAACCAACAACGTGAGCGCGCTGAGCTTCACGGTGAACCCGCCCGGCATCGACCTGGTCATTCAGCAGGAGCAGCTGTACCCGTCGAGCACCGTGGCCGGCAACAGCGTGCAGGTAAACTGCACAGTGTTCAACCAGGGCAACGTGGCGGCGTCCAGCAGCACCGCCGGCTTCTACCTTTCAACAAATACTACGTTTGACGCCAACGATGTGCTACTGAGCACGTCTACGGGTTACTCGCTGCCGGCCTACCAAACCAGCACGCGCTATGCCAACCCCACTATTCCGGTGGGCACGGCACCCGGCAACTACTACGTGCTGTTTGTGGCCGACCCCGCCAATGCCGTAGCCGAAGTGAACGAGACCAACAACGTGCGAAGCCTGGCGCTAAGCATAGTGGCGGCCACCGTCGACCTGACCAACAACAGTGTGTACCTCTCGGCTACTTCGGTTACAGCCGGGGGCAGCACGCAGGCTAGCAGCTACCTCTACAACCAGGGCAATGCGCTGGCTTCGCCCGCCACGCTGGGCTATTACCTCTCAACCAACCAGACGCTCGATGCCAACGACGTATTGCTGGCTAATAACACCGGTACGGTGTATGGCGGCAGCTACAGCTCGCGCTATGCGACGATTACGGTGCCAACCGGCACGCCTATTGGCAGCTACTATGTGCTGTTTGTGGCTGACTACCTGAGCCAGCTGGCCGAAACCAACGAAAGCAACAACGTGTCAGCCGTCGCGCTGCAGGTGGTGGCTCCGAGCATCGACCTGTTCACTTCACAGCCCTACCTGTCGCCCAGCGTCAGCGCGCCGAATGGGGTTATCAGTGCCAGCTCCTACATCCAGAACCAGGGCAACAGTACGGCTCCCAGCAGCAACATAGGCTACTACCTCTCCACCAATACGGTGTTTGATGCCAGCGACGTGCTGCTGCTGAACTCGCCGGGTTCGACGCTTATTGCCGGGGGCTATACGTCGCGCTACAATAACCTTACTCTTCCGGCTAATACGGCAATTGGCAGCTACTACGTGCTGTTTGTGGCCGACCCAACTAACGTAGTAGCCGAGTCGAACGAAACCAACAACGTAAGTAGCTACTCGCTACAAGTAGTGGCTCCCGTAGTCGACCTGTTCACCTCGCAGGCCTACCTCTCGCCGAGCGTAACCACGCCGAATGGCACTACCAACGCCAGCTGCTACATCCAGAACCAGGGCAACAGCACCGCTTCCAGCAGCAACGTAGGCTATTACCTGTCTACCAACACGGTGTTTGATGCGGCAGATGTGCTGCTGTTGAACTCGCCGGGCACGACACTAATCGGTGGCGGCTACCAGACGCGCTATAATACCCTAACGGTGCCGGCCGGCACTGCAACAGGCAACTACTACGTGCTGTTTGTAGCCGACCCAACCAACGTGGTAGCCGAGTCGAACGAGGCCAACAACGTGAGCAGCTACTCATTGCAAGTGGTGGCCCCGAGCATTGACCTCATTACTTCGCAGCCCTACCTCTCCACCAGCGTCAGCGCTGCCGGCAACGTGCTAAGCACGACCTGCTACATCCAGAACCAGGGGAATACTACGGCTCCCAGCAGCAACGTGGGCTATTACTTGTCCACCAACACGGTGTTCGATGCTGCCGATGTGCTGCTGCTGAACTCGCCGGGCACGGCGCTGGCCAGCGGCGGCTACCAGACGCGCTACAACAACATCACGATTCCGGTGGGGACGGTTGCCGGCAGCTACTACGTGCTGTTCGTGGCCGACCCAACCAACGTGGTGGCCGAAACCAACGAAGCCAACAACGTAAGCAGCGCCTCGCTGCTGCTGCTGGCCCCGGGTGTCGACCTGATACCCCAGCAGCCCCAGCTGTCTGCGACCAATGCCACGCCGGGTTTTGGCATTCAAGGCGCGTGCAACATCGTGAACAGCGGTACGAGCACGGCGCCCAGCAGTACGCTGGGCTTCTATCTCTCGACCGACCAAACGTTTGATGCAAACGACGTACAGCTGGCAACCGTAACGGGCCCTTCCCTGGGTTCGGGGCAAACGACCAACCGGGGCGCCACGCTGGTAGTGCCCACCGGCACGGCTGCTGGAAGCTACTACGTGCTGTTCGTGGCCGACCCGGCCAATGGCGTGGCCGAAACCAACGAGACCAACAACGTTGCCAGCCTGTCCCTCGTCGTGAACCCGCCATTCAGCGGCAACGTGGTGCCAATCAGCGGGGTTGCCACCGTTACATCGTGCTCTACGTCGGTTTACGACAACGGCGGCCTGAGCAACTACGCCGATAACTCCAGCGGTTCCCTCACGCTGCTGCCAGCTACTTCCGGCGCACTGGTCCAGCTCACCTTCACCTCATTTGATACCGAGTACGGCTACGACTTCGTGAGCATTTACGATGGCACCAGCGCCAATGCGCCGCTGCTGGGTACCTACTCAGGCTCGCTGAATAACCAGTTGCCTCTTCCCCTGACGGCTACGAACGCCGCCGGGGCACTCACGGTGGTGTTTGGCAGCGACGGTTACGTAAATGCGGCCGGTTTTGCGGCTACCGTAAGCTGCGTGAGCGCCCCCCAGGCCGACCTGCTGCTGACTCAGATTGGCGCCTCACCCTCGACCGTGGCCGCCGGCAAAACCGTAAACCTGACCGCCACGGTGGCCAACCAGGGCGGCGGCCCGGCCAACGCTTCGGCAGTGGGCTTTTATCTCTCGACCGACCAAGTACTAAGTGCCAACGACGTGCTGCTGGGCACCAGCCCCGGCGGGGGCCTGGGCCTGAACCTCACGGCCAGCCGCCCGCTCACCGCTGCGGTGCCAGCTACGACCACGCCCGGCAGCTACTACGTGATATTCGTAGCCGACCCAGCCAACGCTGTAGCCGAAACCAACGAAACCAACAACGTTGCGGCCCTGCGCCTGACGGTAACCCAAGCCACCGCTACCCGCGACCAAACCGGTGGCTACACGGTGGCCGTGGCGCCCAACCCCGTGGCCAGTGGCCAGACGCTGGTATTGGCTCTGGAGGGAGACCGCCCTACCGGTGCGGCTACCCTCACGCTCTACAACGCTTTGGGCCAGCGCGTACAGTCGCAACCTCTGCAACTGGGGCCGGGCCGTGCCCGCCGCGCCGAGGTAGCGACGCAAGGCTTGGCCACTGGCGTGTACACGCTGCGCCTCACCGGCGCTGGCCTGAGCATCACGCGCCGGGTGCTCATTAACTAAGCGCGACGGGCAGTTTCGGCTGGTTGCTGTAGCAAAAGCCTGCGGGGGCGGCGAGGTTGGTATAGCGCCAACCTCGCCGCCCCCGCTTACTTTTAGCCATGGCTACTTGCACATCTTTCTTGCCGCGTCAAATATTAGCTCGGGCTTTATGGGGGCTGGCCGCATTGTTTGGCGCCGGCCTGTTGGCTCATGGCGCGGCCGCCCAGCAGCAGTTGCCCGTGCTGAAGTATAGCCAGGCCCAGGTAGCCGGGCAGTTTTTGCGGGCGGTGTTGCAGGCCGATTATGCCGCGGCCTACAGCCGCCTAGCGCCGGAAGTGCGTCGGGCAATTAGCCCCATCGCCTTCGAAAATGCTGCGCGCCCGATGTGGAAAGCCGGTCGCCATGCCGCCCCTCTCGAGCTATATAAGCTGGGAGTGCGGTTGGGCGACGGCGGAACCTCCCAGCTGTTCTACAGCTACTCTTTTGCCGCCGATTCGGCACTGCCCCAGCCTTCGGCACTGTTCGAAGTCACCTTCCGCGATACGACCGCGCGCGGAGTATTGGGGTTTGGCCTGGGCCGTGTGGCGCACCGGCCAGCTGCTAAACCCATTACGAATCCGGGCCCACGCCGATAGGATGGAAGTATTCAGCCTGCTATTCCGAAGTGGGAGCCTAGCAAGCCGAATACCCGCTTAGCCAATTTTCTTGCCGGCCATAGCTTGCTGAATAGAAATATTCATCACACGCTCGGCGTAGGGGCGGGTCAGCTCGTCGAGTTCGTCCATAGCTTTCAGGATGGGGTCGCGGTCGGTCCCGGCCAGGGCGGTGCGCACGGTAGCCACCTGCGCTTCGGTAGCGGTAAGCTCTTCGGCGGTGAGGTGCTGGCGGTTTTTGCGCGTGAAGCTATCGACTTGGTAGAGCAGCTGCTCGGCGGCCGTACGCGCCTCTATGAGCAGGCGCGCCGCCACGTCTTCTTTGGCATTCAGGAGCGAGTCCATCAGCATCTGCTCCACTTGGTCGTCGGTGAGGCCGTACTGGGGCTTGATTTCGACCTGCTGTCGGGTGTTCGAGCGCAGCTCAATGGCTTCCACCTTCAGTATGCCATCGGCGTTCAGCAGGAAATTTACATCGACCTTGGGCAGGCCTGCTGGCATGGCCGGAATGCCGGTGAGGGTGAACTCGCCCAGCTTGCGGTTCTGGCTCACAAGGTCGCGCTCACCCTGGTATACAGCTACTTTCAGGTTCACCTGGCCGTCGACACTGGTGGTATACTGTCGGCCGGCCTTGGTTGGAATTTTTGAATTGCGCGGGATAATAGAGTCCATCAACCCCCCTAGTGTTTCGATGCCCAGCGTGAGCGGCGTCACGTCGAGCAGCAGCACATCGCGCCGGTTGCCGGCCAGAATATCCGCCTGAATAGCCGCGCCTAGCGCCACCACCTCATCGGGGTTCAGCGAGTTGTTGGCTGGCTGCCCGAAGAATTTTGAGACCTCGTCGTACACCAACGGCACGCGCGTCGAGCCGCCCACTAGCAGCACGGCATCGAGTGCGCTTGTGATTTTAGCATCGACCACGGCCTGGCGGCAAGCCGCGATGGTGCGCGCCACCAGTGGCCCAATGAGGGCATCGAACTGCGCCCGCGTCAGCGTCACGGTCGTGTTCTGCCCGGCTTCGTCGGTGAGGTGGGTGGTGAAATCGTCGTGCTGGCTAAGGTATTTCTTGGCCATTTCAGCGGCTAGGCGCAGCTGCTGCTGCAGGTGCGGGTTGGTATGGAAGGACGCTTGCAGTCTAAAAGTGGCCGTCCAGTAGTCCACTACGGCGCGGTCGAGGTCGTCGCCGCCCAAATAGGTGTCGCCGTTCGTGCTTAGTACCTCAAAAATGCCCTGCTGAATGCGCAGAATGCTGATGTCGAACGTGCCGCCGCCGAGGTCATACACGGCCACGGTTTTCTCTTCGTCGGGGCTCAGGCCGATGCCGTAGGCCAGGGCCGCGGCGGTGGGTTCATTCACAATGCGCAGCACCTCCAGGCCAGCCAGGCGGCCGGCGTCGCGGGTGGCCTGCCGCTGCGAGTCGTTGAAATAAGCCGGCACCGTAATCACGGCGCGATTCACGGGCGTTTTTAGGGCGTGCTCGGCACGGGCACGTAGCTCGCGCAGGATGTCGGCCGATAACTCGATGGGGGAGTAGAACCGGTCCTCGACGCGGATTTTCACCAGGCCCTCGGCGTTATCGTCAATCACCTTATAGCCCAATTGGCTGGCGTGCGCGCCCAGGTCGCGGTAGCTTTTGCCCAACAGGCGCTTCACCGAATAAATAGTGCGGCCCGGGTCGCTGAGCAGGTACTCGCGGGCTTCGTTGCCAACCACGGGCGCGGCCCCCCCGGCCGGAAAATGCACAACCGAGGGCACGATAGTCCCGCGGCCCAAGTCGTTGATGGCGGCCGGCTGGCGGGTTTCGGGGTGCACGTAGGCCACCAGGCTGTTGGTGGTGCCCAGGTCGATGCCCACAATGATTTCTTCCTGCTGGAGGCTGCCAGTGGCAAGGTTGATAGCTACAGTAGCCATAGAGTCACGGGGCCGTCCTCGCGAAGAGCCCGAAAAATGAGAAAAAATAATATGCCGAAACGCTCTGCAAAAGTAGCGGCAAAATGGCCCGGCTGTGGCGTGCGTGGGCTTTGCTGCTATCACGAGCTAGATAGCCGAAATGTTTCTATGTCTTTTCTTGAAAAATTTCAAACCAAGATTAAAGCGCCGTACGTAAGGCAATAGTAACAAAAACGGATTCAGTTAGAAATACTTAGTGGCGCTAGGAAGGCACGCCTGTCTTTCGGATTCAGCTTAATTTTTTTTCAATTCCCACACCACCATAACCCCCACTTTCCATTTTATGAAGAACCTACTTACTCGTCCCCTTTTCCAGGCTGCTCTGCTCGCAGTTTCGGCAGGAGGAGTGGTGGCCCTGAGTGGCCAGCACAACAAACTAGAGGCCTCGAGCCACCGCGAAGCCCCTCTTATTGCCGATGACCCGCTGGCCGATAACACCGACCTGTACGCTTTCCGTACTCCGGACGGTGCTGGTGCAGTGAACGGTTCCGCTTCGAGCGTGACCATCATCGCCAACTACATTCCGTTGGAGTTGCCCCAGGGCGGCCCTAACTACAACACGTTCGGTGAGAACATTCGCTACGAAATCCATGTCAAGAACGGTACGCCTAATAACCCCACCGATGATATCACGTACCGCTTCACTTTCTCTCGGACAAATGAAGACCCTAGTACGTTCTTCAACATCCGTTTGGGCAAGCAGAACCTGAAGACCACCTACATCTGCGAGAGAAGCGTAGGGGGAGGGGCCTTCTCGCAAATTGGTACGACAGGCATTGTGCCTGCTCCGAACATCGGGCCGCGCTCTATCTCTGCCAAGGTAACGGTGCCCGGCGTGGGTACCAACGTGCCGGCCGGTTTGGGCGAAGCCGACTATACATCGTACATGGCAAAAGCCATTCAGACGACGTCGGACGGCATCAAAATTTTCTGCGGACCTACCGATGACCCGTTCTTCGCTGACCTGGGTGGTATTTTCGACTTGGGTGGCATTCGTGCTCCCGGTCAGGCCCGCGACGGTTTGGCTCGCAAGAACACCCACGCCATTGTCATGCAGATTCCAGTGTCGCAGCTCCAGAAAGCTACTGCTCCAGCGCTTACGGCCACTACCAACATTCTGGACTCGAACTACATCATTGGCGTATGGGCCTCGGCTAGCCGCCAGGCGGTGCGGACGCTTTCCACCACTGGTGGGGCTTCTACCTTCAGCGGCAACTATGTGCAGGTATCGCGCCTTGGCATGCCCCTGCTGAACGAAGTAATCAACCCCATCGGAGCCAAGGATGCCTGGAATGCCGGCTCGCCTTACGCCGAAGCCCTTATTACGGATGATTACCTGTCGAACCCCGAGCTAGGTCTGTACATGGCTGATAACGCGCCAGCCGCTACGGCTGCGCCGAAGCCGGCCAACCAGACATACTTCGGCGAGGCCATTGCCGGCTTGGCCCCCCTGCGTATCCAATCCAAGTCGCTGGCGGGCCAGACTGGCCTGCCCGCTGCTGGTTTTGACTTCCGCAACGGCGGGGGCGGCCTGAGTGGTTTAGCTGGTAGTACTGCAGTAGCTGGCACGGCGCTGGCTCCGATTGCCCAAGGTGGCTACGGTGAATACCTATTAGTAGCTGGCAAGCCTCGCTCGGTAGATATTAAGCCTATTTTCCATACTGGTGTACCCAACGCTCGTCCTTACCAACTGCTCGTTGGCAAAGGTGGTAACCCGCTGGCTGCCGGCAAGCCGTTCATCAACAACTTCCTGTTGGTGGGCAATGCCGCTGCCAACCCCGGTGGTGATATGCTGCGCCTGAACATGGCTGTGCCGCCTACGCCCCGTAACGACGCTAACTTCAGCTCAGAAGGTCTGCTGGCTGCTGCACTTATCGCCATCAACCCAACGGGCAATCCGGCTTTCACGCAGTACAACAACACGACCGTGCAGTTCATCCCGAACATGGATGGCTTCCCGAACGGTCGCCGTCTGGAGGATGACGTGACCCGCATTGAACTGCAAGCCGTTGGTGGTATTGTACTGGCCGCTATTGGCCTGCCATACGATGACTTCACTACTTCGTCGACCAGCCCGGTTACGCCTCAGCTTGTCAATGTAGTGGGTTTCAACGCCGGCATTACGGCCAACGATACCACGTTCAAAGTCGGTTTCCCATACTCGCAGACGCCCTGGAGCGGTACCAACGCCCAGCGCACGGCCCTGTCGCAGCGCACGGCCCTCGGCCTGTCGCCTAACCAGACCGTTGGCCAGGCTTACCCGAACCCCTTCCTCGACCGGACCACGCTGCGCTTCGAACTGCCTGCCAAAGGCATCATGACGCTTGTTATCAGCGACGTAACCGGCCGCAAGGTTGCTACCATTGCCAAGGACAAATCCTTCGGCCAGGGCACCACGGAGTTGAGCTGGCAGCCGGGCCGCGATGTGGCCCCCGGCCAGTACATTGCGACCCTCTACAACGGCAAAACCGTTGTGCAGTCGGTGCGCATCGAGCGCCAGTAGTTTTTGCTGATTGCTGATTGAACGAGAGCCGTCGTTAAGTCCTGAACAGGGCTGGCGGCGGCTCTCTTTTTATTTTTGACGTTCTTACCCACTCGTCTTTCTTCTCTGTTTTGAAAAAGTATCTATACCCCATCTTACTTGTGGTTTTTGGCGGGCTGGCGGCTGCCATCTTCTTCTTTAAAAAACCAGCGGTGCGCACCCCCGAGTTCATCGAGCGCCAGGGCAGCCTGGCCGCCGGCAAGGAGTGGCTGAACACCAAGGCCGCTATTGAGGGCTTGCTGGCCAAGCTGCGCACCAACCCCGACGACCAAAAAAGCCGCCTCTTGCTGGCCCAAGCCTACATGCAGGAAGGCCGCGTAACCGGCAACCACCCGTACTACGACGGTGCGGCCATGGACCTGCTGGAGCAGGTGCTCAAGGCCGAGCCTGAGAACTTTGAGGCCCTGTGCTGTAAATCGTCGCTTTGCCTCACGCAGCACCATTTTGCCCAAGGCCTAGGCTTGGCCGAGCAGGCCGTGAAGCTGAACCCCAACAGCGGGTTCGTGTATGGCCTGCTGACGGATGCCAATGTGGAAATGGGCCACTACGACGAGGCCGTGAAAATGGCCGACAAGATGAATGCCCTGCGCCCCGACCTGTCGGCCTATGCCCGAGTGAGCTACCTGCGCGAGATTTATGGCGACATGCCCGGCGCCATTCAGGCGATGGACATGGCTGTGAAAGCCGGCTATACCGGGTTGGAGCAAACCGAATGGACCCGTGTAGCCCTGGGCCATCTCTACGAGGTGAACGGCGATACTTCTAAGGCCCGCCTGTACTATCAAATGGCTCTGTACGTGCGTCCCGGCTATGCTTACGCTTTGGCCGGGCTGGGCCGCATGGCCGCCGCCCGCAAGGACTACACCCGCGCCATCAAGCTCTATCAGGAAGCCCGCATTACGGTGAAGGACTATGCCTTTGCCGATGAGATGACGGACTTATACCGCCTGAACGGCCAACCCGACGAAGCGAAGAAAATGGCCGAAGAGTCCATTGACATGTTGTCCGAGGCGGCCAAGGAAGCCGACTCCAACGAGCAGATCGGCCACTATGCCGACCGCGAACTGGCTTACGCCTACCTGAAAACTAACGAACTGGATAAAGCGCTGGAGCACGCCAAAATCGAACATGCCCGCCGCCCCGACAACATCGACGTGAACGAGACCATGGCCTGGGTGCTCTACCGGCGTGGCCAGTATGCCGAGGCCCAGAAGTACATGCAGGTAGCCCGCCGCACCGGTTCGAAGAACCCCGTGCTGCTATGCCGCGCTGGTCTCATTCTCAGCAAACTGGGTAAGACTGCTGAGGGCCAGGCCCTGATTGAGAATTCGCTGAAAACCGCGCCTTACCTCAACCCCGAAGTAGAAGCTGAAGGCAAGAAGCTATTGGCGGCCCGCTAATCCAGTAGTAAGCATATAGCAGTGAGTACTCAGACGAGGATGGAAAAGGCCTGCTCTGCACCAAGCCTTCGCCTGCCGCGCCGCGTCGCAGCGGTGCTGCCCCTGTTGGTGCTGCTGGCATTGCCGGCCGCCGCGCACGTTCTCAACACGGACCTGAGCAAGCTCTCGCGCACCGAAATTTTCTGGACTTACCTGCAGCTGGGCTTCACGCACATCATTCCGCTGGGGTTCGACCACATTCTGTTCATCATCAGCCTCTACATTCTGGAGCCACGCCTGAAGCCGGTGCTGATGCAGGCCACAGCTTTCACCGTGGCGCATTCTATTACGCTGGGGCTGGCCATGTACGGGCTTATTTCGCCGCCTTCGGCCATTATTGAGCCGATTATCGCGCTGTCCATCCTGTTTGTGGCCATCGAGAACATCATCGCCGATAAGCTGAACCCGTGGCGGCTGCTTGTGGTGTTTGGCTTTGGGTTGGTGCACGGCATGGGTTTCGCCAGCGCCCTCACGGGGCTGGGATTGCCGCAGAAGGACTATTTCGGTTCCCTCATCTCCTTTAACGTGGGGGTTGAGCTGGGCCAGGTAACGGTGATATTGCTGTGCTGGGGGCTGGTGGGCCGCTGGGCCGCCGAGAAAAGCTGGTACAAGCAGCGCGTTGTTATTCCAGTGTCGGTGGTCATCGGGCTGGTAGCGGCTTACTGGACCGTAGAGCGCGTGTTTTTTACCTGAATAATTAACCTGAAATCGTTGCACCCCTGCCAGGGTTTTCACCGTAGATAACGCGAACCTTGGTTCAGCCTGTTTTCATGCTTTTGCGCCCCTACCTCACGCTGCTGCTGCTGCTCAACTACCTGCTGGTAGTGGGAGCAGGCCTTGTGGAGCGCCCGGCGCGGGTGATTGACCGGCCCTATGCCTACGTGCACAGCCAAGATTGCCAATTGCAGCACACCATGCGCCTGGGCTGTTTCGACGACTGCAACGGCGTGCAGTATACCGTGAAGAAAAACGGCGAGCGCCTGCCCCTGCAGCAATTGCTCACCTCCTTCAAAGGCCTGGATACGCACTGCCTGGCCGAATGGCGGGTGGCGTTTACGCGGCTGGGTTACACCGCACGGCCAGCCCGCTCAGCTGCGCGGGTGGTAGCCGTGTTGCTGGGTTACCGCGGTCAGGTTGAGTTGCCGCCCCGGATAGGATAAGTAGAGTTTTGCCCAGGTGATGTTCGGTTCGAATA
This sequence comes from Hymenobacter glaciei, assembly GCF_039539585.1. Classification (NCBI taxonomy): domain Bacteria; kingdom Pseudomonadati; phylum Bacteroidota; class Cytophagia; order Cytophagales; family Hymenobacteraceae; genus Hymenobacter; species Hymenobacter glaciei. The sequence goes on from NZ_BAABDK010000024.1 coordinate 41,662, forward strand.
CACGCAGGGCTATGGAAAGCCACGGCCATAAGGCCAGTGCGCCGCCTCTTCTTATTTCTCCTCCAACGCGCCACCAAGGACTGTAATGTCCGGGCGCGTGCAACCCCTCCATCATGATTTTCTGGGTCAATTCCCTTCAACCCGTAGCAGGCGCTACGAGTGTTGTTCCCTGCGTGCAGCTGCCCAAGGCCGGCCGCATTGCTAGTTCTTTATTCGAAGCAATACCGGGCCGCACGCTGCCCGCTACCAGCACTGTGGCTCTGCGCGGCCAGCAGCGCGGACACCTTGGGAGGCAGCAGGGCCAGTACCGGGCCCAATGCCGCGCCAATTGCATGAGCAAGGCCAATTTCTAATTCGGAATTATCTCCTCTTCTTTCACCTAAGCTGGTTGGCCGCGGCGAAACGTGGCGGCCAATCGGCTCTGATTCCGACTTGGATGAAACAACAACCTACCGCTTTGTTGACCTGGAGCCTTGTGCTCGGGTTCCTATTATGCACTCAATTGGTGTGGGCCCAAACCGGTGGCACGGTGCGCGGCACCGTGGCCGACTCCCTTTCGGGCCAGCCGCTGACAGGCGTGAGCGTGGGCTTGCAGGGGCAACCCGGCGGCACCGCTACCGATGCGTTAGGCAATTTCCGGCTGAGTGGCCTTGCGCCCGGAACCTATTCGCTACGCGTTGGGGCGCTGGGCTACCGCGCCTTGGCCTTGCCCGTTACGGTCGCGGCCGGCGCAACTCAGCGCCTGGCCGTGCGCCTGGCTACCACCACGCTCAGCCTGGCCGAAGTGACCGTGAACCAACCCCACGACCCCAACCAGAGCCTGGCCGCCATTTCGCACATTGACCAACTGCTGCGGCCCGTGAATTCCGCCCAGGACCTGCTGCGCTTGGTGCCGGGCCTGTTCATTGCGCAGCACGCGGGTGGCGGTAAGGCCGAGCAGATTTTTCTGCGCGGCTTCGACTGCGACCACGGCACCGATTTCGCGGTGAGTGTGGACGGGCTGCCGGTGAACATGGTGAGCCACGCCCACGGCCAGGGCTACGCCGATTTCCACTTCGTGATACCCGAAACGGTGGAGCAGCTGAAGGTGTACAAAGGCCCTTACACGGCCCGTTTTGGCGATTTTGCCACGGCCGGCGCGGGCGAGTTCACCACCAAAACCCGGCTCGAGCACAGTCAGGTGAAGCTAGAGCTGGGCCAGTTCGATACGCGCCGGGCGCTGGTGATGCTGGATTTGCTGGGCCAAAGCGACCACCTGCTCAGCAAGCAGCCCGAAAGCGCCTATGTGGCGGCCGAGTACAACTTCACCAACTCGTATTTCGACCAGCCGCAGCACTTCAAGCGCTTCAATGGGATGGCCAAATACTCTGGCCAGCTCTGCGATAAAACAGCGCTTACGGTATTGGGCTCGCATTTTACCTCGAACTGGGATGCCAGCGGGCAAATTCCGGAGCGCGGCATCGAGCAGGGCATTATTTCCCGCTATGGCAGCATCGACCCCACCGAGGGCGGCAACACCAGCCGCACCAACGCCAGCGTGGTACTCACCACTGCGCTACCGCACGATGCTGTGCTGCGCCAGCAGGCCTATTACTCGAAATACGATTTCAGCCTGTTTTCAAACTTCACGTTCTTCCTGCACGACTCGATAAACGGCGACGAAATCAACCAGACCGACGACCGCAACCTCTTTGGTTACACGGCCACCTACGAGCGCGACGACCACCTGGGGGCCCGCTCGCTGCACAGCACGCTAGGCGTGGGCACCCGCAACGATTTTTCCACGCTGGGCCTGCTCCGTACTTTGCGGCAAGACCCACTGGGCGTCATCACCACGGGCCGGCTCTACGAGCGCAACATCAATGCTTACCTCGACGAAACCCTGAACCTCACCGACCGCATCACGGTGAACGCGGCAGTACGGGCCGATTTCTTCACCTTCGACTTTCGGGGGCAGCTGGCCGAAGAGAATACCGGTGCGTTGGCCCCGCTGGCCGGCCGGGTGGCGCGCGCCCGCGTGTCGCCGAAGCTGAATCTGTATTATCAGCTCACGCCGGCCGTGCAGCTGTTTGCCCGCTCGGGTTTCGGCTTCCACTCCAACGATGCGCGGGGGGTGATTCAGGGCCTGAATGCCAACGTGCTGCCCCGTGCCTTTGGCTCCGAAATCGGCAGCACGTTCAAGCCCCTGCCCAGCCTGGTGGTAAACGCCGTCCTCTGGAGCCTGCACTTGCAGGATGAGCTGGTGTACGTGGGCGACGAAGCCGTGGTGGAGAGCACCGGCCCTACCCAGCGCTATGGCCTCGATTTGTCGGTGCGCTACCAGGTGGGCAGTCGCCTGTTTCTCGATGCTGACTTCAACTATAACCACGGCCGCCAGCTCGACGCGCCGGAGAAGGCCAATTACATTCCGCTCGCACCCACGTTCACCAGCACCGGTGGCCTCACCTACAAGGCGCCAAAAGGCCTAAGCGGCAGTTTGCGCTATCGGCACATCGACGCGCGCCCGGCCAACGACGACGGCAGCATCACGGCCCGCGGCTATTTCCTGCTTGATGCGGTGCTGGCCTACACCACGCCACGCTTCCAAATAGGCGCCACCGCCGAAAACCTGCTGAACGTGGAGTGGAACCAGGCCCAGTTCGCCACCCAAACCCGCCTCATCAACACCCCGCAGCGCGAGCCGCTCGAAGGCATTAACGAACTACACTTCACCCCCGGCAGTCCCTTTTATGCCAAGCTGAATGTGAGCGTGTCTTTCTAGCCGCTCACTTTGCCACCTGACGACGTTCTAGCATATGCATAACCAAACAAAAAGGCCTTCAGCATTTGCTGAAGGCCTTTTTGGTGAAACTCGTTTAGCTCCTCTACCGCCGAATTTGCGCAGCAAGCGAAGCTGGGATGAGGTTATTGCACCGCCACCTTCTGACTCACATGGAACTCGGGCACGCTCAGCTGATAGATACCGGCTGGCAGCACCTTCTTCACGCCCAGGCGCAGTTCGTTCGAGCCGTTGTAGAGGCGCACCGTCTCCTGGTGAACCAGGCGGCCCATCAGGTCGTGAAGTTGCATGGTGGCGGCCTGCTCGCGGTTGGCGGTAATCACCACGTCGATGCGGTCGGCGGCGGTGGGGTTGGGGTACACCAGCACCTCGGCGGTGGCGGCTGCCTGGGCGGTGGCCAGCACGTTGGCGTCGCGGCGGCCGGTCATGGCGCCGGTTACCACGGTGGGGGCGGTGTAGGTTGCCTTAACGAAGGCGCTCTGGCTGGGGTTGGCGGTGCTGGCGTTTTTGGCCTTCAGCGTGTACCAGCCTTCAGTGGTGGGCGTGTAGGTGCCCGTGAGGTTGCCGGTGCCGGTCTGGCTGCTCACCACCGTGCCGGCGCTATTTACCACGGCCACCGTGAGGCTGCGGGTAGCATCGGTGGGAAAGAGGCTGTAGGTAATGCTCTTGCTGGCAGCGCCGTAGATGCGGCCGGCCGTGCGGTAGGCTGTGCTGGCGGCGGGCAGCGCGCCGCCTTGCATCAGGCTGCGGCTGTCGGAATCGCCGAGGTCGTTGGCCAGCTCCCATTCCTGGGTGGTAGCCAGCGCCGGGCGGGTGTAGCCGGTAGTAGCGTTGGTGGGGGCCCACACCGAGTAGCCCCGGCGGCCGCCGGCGGCTGTGCCGTTGCAGGGCGGCGTGTTGATGGCCACCGTTTGCGAGGCGCTCACCGTGACGGTGGCGGTGCCGTTGGCGCCGGAATAGTCCTTTAGCACGGTGCCGGGCGCAAAATCGCAACTCACCGTGCTGTTTTGCCAGGTCGAGAAGTTGTCGTTGATGCCGATAATGGCTTTGGTGCTGCGCTCAATTACGAGGTGGTCGGCGGCCTGCCAGCGCACCTTGTACGCGCCATCCTTGAAGTGCAGGTTCTGATGGCACCACACCAGGTTCACGAGGTCGTCGCGGGTGGGCAGGTCGGTGGTGCTTTTGGGGCTGTGGCTGTAACGCTTGCTGGTGTTGCCTACATTGAACACGTCCTCAAAAAACAGCATTGGCGAGCCATCCATGGCCAAGGCAGCAGCATAGGTGGCCGACAGGCGCGGGTCGAACGGGTCGATGTGCGGTGCCAGCTCCGAGCCGGTGTTCCAGCCGGTGTAGTTGCCGTTGGCGTCGAGCGTGGGCCGCATCGTGTCGTGGTTGTTCACGAAGGGCACCGTGCGATGTACGTAGGTGCCGCCGATGTTCACCACCCGCGTGCCCTGCTGGTAGGTGGGCAGCGTGCCGATGTCGAAGTTGCCGCCCTGGCTCACGATGTTATACAAGCCGTTGCGCAGCGAGAAATCGAACGTGCCCGAGCGGTTGTTCACGTTGGCTACCCAGCCGTCCATTTGGCCCGACGAGCCCACCCATTCGCCTACGGCGTACATGGTGGCCCCGCCGCTGGCCCAGCCGGCGTTGCTTTGCAGGTTATACAGGAAGTCTTCGCTGGCAAAGTCCGGGAAATGCTTCACCGCATCCAAGCGCACGCCATCGAAGCCGACTTGTTTCTTATACCAAATCAACCAGTTGCGGTTGCCGGTGCGCATGTAGTCGCTACTCTGCACGGGGTTGTAGGTGGTGGCGTTGGAGCTTTGGCCGTACGAGCCGGGGTAGTAGCTGATGTCGGGGCCGAAAAATGGCGAGTTCCAGTCACCCGAGGTCGAGTTGTTGCCGGGGTTGGGGTTGAAGTTCTGCCAGTTCTTGGCGAAGCGGCCCGAGCGGCTGAAATAGTCGGTGGCGCTTTCGTCGGTCACCGGCTTGGCGTAGCTCACGTAGCGGAAGTTTTTGTACTTGCTGGTCGTGCCATCGTCCCAGGCGCCGGGGTCCTGCCCGCCCGCGCCGCTGGCCGAGCCGGCCCCGTCGTTGTGGTTCAGCACCAAGTCCTGAATGACCTCGATGCCATTGGCGTGCAGCACGGCCACGGCGCGCAACAGCTCGTCCTTGTTGCCCATGCGCGTGCCCAGAAAACCTTTTTGCCACTTGTCGCCCAGGTCGTAGTTGTCGAAAGGGGAGTAGCCATTGCCCTGGTTGCCGTTTTTGATGGTCGGCGGAATCCAGATGGCATCCACGCCCATGCTTTTCAGGCGGGGCGCGAGGTCAGCGAGGTAGTTGGCCCAGCCATTGGGGTAGTTCGAATTCCAGTAGTCCCACCAGAAGCCTTGCATCACGACTTTTTGGGCGTGGGCCGACTGGTTGCCGGCCCCCAGCAAAGCCATTGCCAGAGCCAGCGCAAACCGGAATCGTTTGCGGAATGGGAAATAAGCGGAAAAGTGTTGCATAGTGTGGGAATTGGGTTTTGTGAAGAAAGTGTGCAAACGGTTGTCAACCGTAACAAACGTTTTCAGAAGATGTAATCCCCCTGTTTGCTATTGCTAAGTTACCTAAAATGCTGAATGCAGCGAAAAAAGAACAAAATATTATGTGCGCATTTGATTGCATATTTCGAATATTGTAATTTTGTAGCTATTGGATTGGATAGTCTTGGACCTCTGATTGCTGCAGTCTCAGTGGACGCCTGCCGATTGTTGCAATGTTGCCCTCTTCCTGCTCCAAAAATTGCTTTGCGGGTTGCCGGCCCCGAGCGGCAGGTTGCAAAGAGCCGGCGGCTTGCCGTAATTGCAGGCCATGGTTGGGATGAGTGCACGACGGGCTAAGGCCCGCTTATCAAGTAGAGCGGAATTATGGACGGCCTTTGTGGCTGCAGGCCTGTTGCTCGGCGGCTGCCAATTGCGGGCCGGGGAGACGCAACTGCCCGCTATAAGTCCCATATCGAGTGCAGTAACTCTGGCACCGGCAGTGGCTCCGGCTGCTCCAGTAGTTAGTGCTCCCGTGCCCGATTCGCTGCGCCTCTCGCCGGTGCCAGCACTTGCAACCATCCCCGATACTTTGCGCCAGGCCATTCAGCAGTTGCACGCTGCCCTTGGGCCCGCCGCGGCCGAGCTGCGCCCCGAAGTACTGGAACAAGCCTGCGTAGGCTACCTCACGCTGCATCCCACCGGCCGCATCGAGCGTGCCGGCCTGCTGGCCGTGGCCGATATGGACCTGCCCAATACCACCGAACGCCTCTGGGTTATCGACCTTCAACATGCCAAGGTGCTGCACCGTAGCCTGGTAGCGCACGGCCAAGGCTCGGGCCACCTGCGCGCCCGCCGCTTCTCCAACGAAGAAAAATCGGCCTGTACCTCACTGGGCTTCTACCGCACGGCTGGCACCTACGACGGCATCCATGGCTACTCGCGCCGCATTGAGGGGCTCGACAAGGGCCAGAATGCCAATGCCTTCGACCGCTACGTGGTGTTGCATGCTGCCGACTACGTCAGCCCGAAGTATGTGCAGAAATACGGCCACCTGGGCTACAGCCGGGGGTGTCCGGCCCTGCCACCCGAGCAGTTTAAGGACATTATTGCCACGCTACGGGTGGGCAGCATGCTGCTCGTGAGCGGCCCCGGTCTGGCTTCGCGCTGGCTGGATGGTGGCGCAGCTGGTCGCCGGTTTTTGCAGCGAGGGTGGCGCTGAACAACTGCTGAACGTTCCAGTTAGGCTGCACAGCCACCACGGCCGAAACGGAATCATTCGGGGCTGCAAAGCGTTTAAAAATAGCCATCGGGAGATGTATCTCGTATAAGGTATTGTATCAGCTTCTGCTACTGTGGCGGCTGGTTCTTTTTCTTCATCAGCTACTTCGATTATGCACACGCACCAGCACAGCATTGTTCAGCGCAAACGCAAAAGCCTGCGTCGTCAGCGCCTGACGCGTCGCGTTTTGCCGTTTCTGGCCTCGTTGTTTTTAGCAACGCCGTTGGCCGGCAATATTCAGCAGTCGATGGCCGGCACGGCTCGCAACGAGTTGCGCATGCCCAAGATGGACTTCTCGCCCCAGGCACAGTTTGACCAGGAGATGCGCGCTACCTACAACGCCCTCGGGGCTGAGCAGGAAGGCCTGCGCTTCGAGACGTTTCAGAAAGCCATGACTGGCTACCTCAACCTGCGCCAGAATGGTAAGCTGGCTGAGGATAAGCAGGTTCTGACGGTGATTGACTTCGACCTGCCCAGCACGGAGAAGCGCCTGTGGGTGCTCGATTTGGGCAAGAAAGAAATCCTCTTCCACACGCTCGTAGCCCACGGCCACAACTCGGGCGAGAACGAAGCCAGCACCTTCTCCAACACCGACCAAAGCAACATGAGCAGCCTAGGCTTCTACGCCACGGGTAGCGAATACGAAGGCAAGCACGGCCACTCGTTGCGCCTCGAAGGCATGGACGAGGGCGTGAACAGCAATGCTGCTGCCCGCTCCATCGTAATGCACGGAGCCGACTATGTGAGTGAAGACTTTATCAAGCAAAACGGCCGTCTGGGCCGCAGCCTTGGCTGCCCGGCCCTGCCAATGGACCAGTACTCGCAAATTATCGACGTGGTAAACGGCGGCACCTGCCTGTTCCTGAACAAGTCGGACGCCGGCTACGATTCAAAGTACCTGAACCAGGATGCGGCCATTGCCGCGCTGGTGCCAACTGCTGCTACCCACGGCATCTCGTAGCAATAAGGCTATAAATCTTGATTTTACAACGCGAATGGCGCGCTAACTTTGGTTGGCGCGTCATTCGCTTTTTTACGTTTGTCATATGTCGAAAATTTACCCCTTACTGGCTGTGCTTAGCTGGCTGCTGTTGACTGGCTGCGACCGGGAGCGCACGTCTCAGGAGGCTGCTACTACTGCCGCTACCCCACCGCTGGCCGATACTACCCGCGCTGCTGCTCTGCCGGTGGCCGCGCCAGCTGATTCTGCGGCGGCTGTTTCACATACAGTCGACCCGGTTTCAGGGGCGAAGATTTCATCTGCCAACTTCCCCCGGCCAGTTGCTGAAAACCAGCCTGCGCCACGCGTGAAGCGCGGGGCCACGGTTTTTGCCGATGTGGCGGATGAACCGATTGAGGATGCGGACGTCGTTGGCAATAAAGCGGCCTCCGCCCATATTTCGAACAATACAGCCGAGCTAACGCGCTTTCTGCAAACGGGACTGCCTGCGCCGCAGCTATTCCGCATTCGCCCCGGCCGCGATACGCTGGTGACCGGGGCGCAAGGCACCCAAGTGTTGGTACCCGCCCGCGCCTGGGACCTGCCCGATAGCACGACTGCCGTACAGCTGACGCTACAGGAATTTTATAAGGCAACGGATATGATAAGTAGGTCGGATGAATTAGTTTGCATTATGCTCGTTATTTGCGGAATGAGTCGAGTAAACAC
>NZ_BAABDK010000025.1:0-377410 GCF_039539585.1 Hymenobacter glaciei
AATCCAGCGTGCAGGCCATCGAAAAGCGTATTTAAATCGGAAAAATACTGCGTAACATCAGTTATTTAACAGAATACTTAGACATCTACTTAGCTCGACTCGACCTACATTATGACCAACAGTGGGCCCTGCCTGCTTTGATGTGGGTGGATGAGCAACGGGGGACTCATTATTCACATCGTTTTTTAGAGCCGGGAGGGCTATGGGAGCGATATAGCGCAGGCCGTCCCTCTCCGTATTGGGAGGTAGAGGAATGTAAAAGCAGTTTCTGGGAAGCAATGGATTATTGTCGGGTGCATTTTATGAGTTCTTAACTATTTCACATAAGAAGCTTGGAGCGGCACCGGGGCTTATGTTTCGCTTAGTTTTGCCGCCCGCTTCCGATTGGGAGCGGGCGGCTTTTTGAATAGCGTCGAGAGCACCTTTTTTCATTTACTGGATTTTCTTGAAGTATGCGGCCCGTTATACTCATGCTTACCTGCTTCTTGCTCTCCGGGAGCCTGTTTAAGCAACAGGCCAACGCTAATTTAAAAATCACTCGGTTGACTGGGGATTTTTACATCTACACGACCTACAACTACTACAAAGGCAATCGAACCCCAGCGAATGGCTTGTATCTGCTAACCAATAAGGGCGCCGTCATTATTGATACTCCGTGGGACAGCACCCAATTCCAACCGCTGCTGGATAGCATCTGGGCCAGACATCACCAAAAAGTGGTGCTGTGCCTGGCCACTCATTTCCACGAAGACCGTACCGGGGGGCTGGCTTACTATCGGCAGCAGGGTATTCGCACGTATACGACCCGGCAGACCGACATGCTTAGCCAAAAACGCGGCATGAAAAGGGCCCAGTTTCTACTCACGAAAGACACCACTTTTACCGTTGGCCAACATTCGTTTCAAACGTATTTCCCGGGTCACGGCCACGCCCCTGACAATATTGTTGTCTGGTTTAAAAAAGAACGGGTTCTGTACGGAGGCTGCCTGATAAAAAGTATGGAAGACAACAGCCTGGGTAATATGGGCGATGCCAGCGTGAAGGATTACGCCCAGACCGTTGCCAACGTACAGCGCACATATAAAAACCCCACCTATGTAATTCCAGGGCATAACGACTGGACCAATCCAGAATCGGTCAGCCACACGCTGACAATGGCTCGTCAGCTCCAACAAAAGCCCTGACCCAGTTTGCCTGGAACTGTCTGCCCCGAAGTCGCAACCGGGCGTAGCGCTGGGGGCTTAAGTTTCGCTTAGGGTTGGAAATGAAGCCGCCCGCTTCCGGTTGGGGAGCGGGCGGCTTCATTTAGGTTTAATATTACATCAGTAAACCACACCTGATTCTCTTATAAAATGGATTTAGAGCGGCATCAATTATTGGGTTTGATTGAAGACTACAAACTAGCTGTCGCCAAAGCAGTCGGTCTCCTAAACGCCAAGTCTGAGAAGGAAAAAGGGTTTCAATACGCAAGACCTGAAAACACTCATTCGAGTGAAAAATATTTGGATGACTCAAAAGAGAACAGCTACATGTTCCACGGCATCGGTTGTTTTGTAACGATGAAGGAATTGAGAGTTGATTTTGACTTTGGCCATGAAAGGAGATGCGATGGCCTTGACCCGTGGTTTGTATTTGACTTTTTAGAATCTAATAAATCTATTAGAGACAAATACCCTTTGCTGCTAAGCGATACCCATGTGAGGAGCTTATTACAGGAGTTAGCGGAGGATGGGCTGGCGGTCAAAGATGCCTTTTCCTCGTCGGAAAGGACCTATTATTTAACCTCGGATATTCACAACGCTAATCCGGTAACATGGAAGCCGTATTGGCCGGATGATATCGACATGTTGGACTGAATAACGCAGCATTCAATCGCATTTAGTTGCCATCACGAGTACCAGTGTGCCGCCCTTTGCCACGTCCTGCTGCTGTAGAAACAGCTGCGCCAGCCGCTGCCCGGTGAGCGTGGCCGACTGCATATAGAGGGCTTAATGAATTGTTAAGAGTTGCTATGTTACAACCCGCCCTGGGCAACTCCGGCGGGTTTTCTGTACTTAGTCGTCAATTTCAACCATGGGAAATATTTTTGCCCCCAGCGCAGGCCGCAGCCACTCAAGCTGTGTATTGAGCAGCACCTCATCGAACTGAGTGTGCAGCAACACGGTCACCGGTTTGCGGTTCACATTCAGATACAGCAGTTCCAGGTTAGCCGGACCATAGCTACATCTGCGCAAGCGAAGGTACTCGATGGCGGAAAACGATACACGCGTGATTATTGTGCGGCTAGGAAACCATGTATAGTGCAGCGCGATGTGCTGTGCATCCAAATCAAAGTCAACCCGGAACACTTCTTTCATGAGGCCCAGGAAGAGCCAGAATGCAGCCACGAGCAGCGTACCCAGCAGGGGCAATACCAGCTTCTTGAACTCAAAAACAACCACTACAAACGGCACAAAAAGCACTCCCAAGGCCGCGAATATGATGAGAAAGATGCCGACCATATGCCACACCTTGGTTGGCTGCACCCGCCCATTCTGGTCTTTTATCAGACCAGCATTCCACCAGATGATGCTGCGCTCCGCCTGCGCGCATTTCCACCCCTGTATGGGCGGCCTCGCTGCACGAGCAGACTGGTAAGCGCGCCATTCACTGTCGCTCATGTAGCTCTTTTTGGCCTTTATAATCACTTTGCGTTAGTCGTAATCGGGACTTTCGCCTTTTACAAAATAGTATCCACTTTTTTTAATGTAATAATTATCAGCATCGCCTTTAAAGAATTTGAATTCCTGTTTGGGCCTGTCATCATAGAGTAAAATCAATGTTCCTTTGTCTAATTTGTAATCTCCTTGCAGAATTTCCTCTTTATCGAGAGTTACATTATAGTCATTGAAGATAAATCGTCCATTTCTAAATAGAATATTTATCGTCGCACTATGTGGGGTAAACCAATAACCAACTAGGTTTTCAGTATTAGACAACTCGTCATTTTTAATCTCATTACTTTTGTCTACAGCAACTTGTGTAGTGTAGTTCTGTGATGCATTAGCTTTTTCTTTGACTTTCAGCTTTTGTTCTTTCAGTGTTACTTCTTTCTCCTTGAGCTCTAGTTTCCTTTGCTGGTCAGCAGATGGGTTGTTGCAACTAACAGAAGCAGTCAGGACAATTGCAAAGAGTAAATATCTTTCTTTCATGTTGTAAATGTAAGACATGTTGCAAATGTGATATCAGGAGTATTGTGTCAAATCGTATGGCAGCTAACGTTGACGGTTTGGCAGTATTCCGTTTTCCGTGAGCCGATAACAGTTGCTGATGTTTATTATGTATTATTTCGGCTAATTCCGATTTGCCGGGAATAGAACCTAAAAGAACTGCTGAAGTAGGTCCTGTCATTATTAGGCAGTCTGTAAATTCTTTAAAACAGCCTCTATCCTTGCTGCTTCTTTCCCGCCCGTCATATCCAATATGGCCACCGTTTTTATATCAATAACTTCATCATTCACCGCGTAAATGGCAAACCTGATTCCGTCGTCGAACTCATGATGCCAGGTCGTCATGATGTCGTGTTTAGGAAGATAAAGCGGCGGCTCTTCGGTTTCCCGATAGCAGATTTCCTCGTCTAGTAAGTCGTGCGCAAATTCGCACTGGGCCCCGATGGTGCACACGTAGCAGACGTCTTGGGTTATTAATTTCGGAATTACCTCATTAAGGTAGCGCCTAGGAGTTCCCTCCACGCAGAGAATGCAAAGCCAGTTTTGACTTGGTAATTCTTTGAGCCAATTGGTATCTGTGCTGTATTGAACTAGCCGAACTTCACGGTCATTGATTCGCATAGAGTCTGTCATTTCTGGCCGGTCGCACCCTTATCGTAAACACCGGTGCCATGCCCTTCGCCGCGTCCCGTTGCGCCAGAAACGGCTACATGAGCTGCCCCCATTGCGGGTGACTTGCTGCACGTAGCCGTTTTTGGGCTTAGGCGAGGGAATTACGGCGTTAAAAGCGGAGCGGGGAAGCTACTGGCCGACGCTAACAGGTGCAGGGGTGAGCAGCTGGGCCTGGGGCGCGGGGGCCGCGGGGCGCGGGGTACGGGCCTTAGGCTTGAGGCCGAACAGGACGCGCAGCACGGTGAACCGCTGAATGACCAGGTACAGGAGCAGGCTACCGCCGAAGGTGCCCAGGGCGATAATCAGGAATTTGGCGGCGTTGGTGGCGTGCCATTGCAGCACGTAGTAGCCGATGACGATGAGGACGGTTTGGTGCAGGATGTAGAAGGAGAACACGGCCTCGTTGGCGCGCTGGAGCAGGGGCGAGTTGCGGTTGAGGTAGCGGCGGCCGAACCCGATGCAGACGAGTATCCAGCACCAGCAGTTGAGGGCCTGCACGCCGCGCTTGATGGCGTCGCCGATGAGGGCGTAATAGTAATCGTCGCCCCAATAGTAGAAGCAGAACGCGGCCAGGCCCAGGGCCAGAAACAGGTAGCGCTGCCGCTCGGCGGCCTGCCAGAAACCGGCCAGCGGCCCGAGCAGGTAGCCGTAGATGAACAGCGTGAGATAGAAGGCGAAGTTAAACCAGTCGTGCACCAAGTTGCGGGTATCGGGCCAGTAGGGGCGCAGCGTGAGCTGGATGAGAATGAGGGGCAGGGCGAACAGCAGCACGGTGCCGGGCCGGCTCAGCCAGCCGCTTAGCCTGGCGAGGGCGGCCTGGGCGGCGGGCTTGCGCAGCTGCACAAACAGGGGCAGGCTAAGCAGCGAGAAAACCAGCAGGTAGGCAATAAACCAGAGGTGGTTCCAGGTGAAATTGCCCTTGGGCGCGGCACCGTTGAAGTAGTGCGGGTAGAAGTCGAGCAGGGAGGTGTAGTGGGCGCCTTCCGACAGGCGCTGGTAGTAGACCTGCGGGACGACCACGACGACCATGCCGAAAATGAGCGGCAGCAGCAGGCGTTGGAGGCGTTCGCTGGCAAACTGGCCGGCGGTGCGGCGGCCCAGGGCGAAGGTGACGCCGACCCCGGATATCACAAACAGCAGCGGCATGCGCCACTGGTTGAGAAACTCCATGGGCAGCTCCAGCGCGGGGCTGCTGACGCGGCTGGTGATGTGGAATTTCCAGCCGACGAACACCAGGCCGGTGTGGTAGAGGATGAGCAGCGCGAAGGCTAATACCCGCAGCCAGTCGAGGTCGTGGCGGCGAGTGGTGGAGAGCGGGAGGGCGGTGGTTGGGCTCATGGCCGGTGGGATTGTAGGTGAATCGATGCTCAAACCTACCGGCGGCCCTCCCGAACCACGACACGCCTCGCAAACCCGGCGTACTACCTTACGAATCCGGACGCGGCGGGCCCGGGCAAATACTGTTTCTACTGCGCCAACGCGGTTTTTCGAAATTGCGAGGGCGTGGTGTTGGTGCTCTTTTTAAACGCGGCGTTGAAAGCCGATTTCGAGTTGAAGCCCGCCGCGAAGCCAATTTCTTCCAGCTTGAGGCGGGCCGTTTCGGGCAGCAGGAGCTGGCGTTTCACTTCTTCGATGCGGTAGGTGTTGATGAAGTCGAAGAAGTTTTGCTGGCACTGCTCGTTGATAACCTGGGAGAGGTGGTGCAGCGGCAGGCGCAGCTGGGTGGCGAGCTCGGCCAGCGAGAGGTCGGGGTTTTGGTAGGGCCGCTCGGTGGCCATCAGGGCGCGGAGGCGGGTGAGGATTTCGGCAGCGGCCTCGGGGGCTAGCGCGGTTTTCTCATATTTCCGGCGCGGGGCGGCAGGCTCCGGCTGCGGCTCTTCGGGGGCTTCCTGCAAGGCCAATAGCGAGGAGCGGCTGATGGCCCGGCCACTCATGCTGTAAAAGAGCAGGGCAATGAGGGAGGCCAGCCAGACGTCGCCGGCGTCAGCGCCCTCGCTCGTGCGGGCGTTGTGGAAGTAGGCCGTGCTGCCGACGTATACGAGCAGCACCGCCACGAAGCCCCAGCCCAGGCGGCGCAGCCAGCTGAGCGCGGGGGCCGGGCCGGCGGGGCGCGCTGCCTGCTGGCGCTGGTAGGTGAGAAAGGTGTGCAGCAGCAAGCCCAGGTACAGCAGCAGGTAGGCTCCCAGCACCAGGTAGAACACGGCGTAGAACTGGTCATAAGTGCTGAACCACCAGAACGGATGCTCGGCTACTGGCGCGGCCGGGTGCGGCTGGTGGAACGACTCGGCCACGGTGCGCAGCTTCCAGGCATTGCTTTGGCCGAAGAAGGGCACCAGGTACACCGCATGCGCCACGGCGGGCAGCAACAGCAGCAGGTAGCGCGGGCGCCAGCGAAACGCAGCTACGGTGAGGCTGCGGGTGTAGAGGTAGAGCAGCGGGGAAACGGCGAAGTTCAGCGGCTCGGTCAGGCTCACGAAAAACGGCGCGAACTGAATGTAGCCCGAGTAGCACAGCAGAATCTCGATGACGGGCAGGGCCAGGCTGAGCATCAGCAGGCCCAGCAGGCGGTTGCTGAGGGGCTGGCCCTGGGGTGAGAAAAAGAACGTCCAGCTCAGGAACAAGCCCTGCGCCGCACCCAGCAGAATCAGCACCGACCATAAGTTAAGAAAGGGCTGCATTGGGAGGGATGGTAAAGGCAATGCGTGAAACCAACAAACCGGTTTGCTGGCTGCGTGGAATGGGTAAATATAGGGCTAGTCCTTTTTTTGGGTTCGTTGGAGGGAAACTGCCGTTTGGCGGGGCCGCAAGCAGGCAGGGTTAAAGATGAAGCCGCCCGCTTCCGGTTGGGGAGCGGGCGGCTTTTTTATGGGCGGGATGTGAACCACCGGTGCTGCTTGCCGTAAGGAAGCGCTTTGTAATCATCTACTTTTTAATAGAATGAAATCCCCCGCACCTACTTCCGATACGACCGACAAGCCCAAAGACCTGCTTGAACAGGCTACGGCGGCCACCAACGAGGCCAAGGACAAAGCCCTGAACCTGCTCAATCAAGTACCCGATTCTGTGCAGGAAGCCAGCACGAAGGCGTTGGGCGCATTTAAGAAGCTCAGCTCTACGCAAAAAGCAGTGGGTGGTGCGTTGCTGGCGGCCGGCTTGGCTTACCTCATCGCCCCCAAGAAGAAAGGCAAGGCCAAGCGCAAGGCAGCGGCCCTCGACGAGCTGGTGCTTTTCGTGAACGACCGCATAGAGGGCTACAAGCGCGCCGTGGATGAAACCAAGGACGGCGACCTACGGGCCTACTACCAGCAGCTGGTGAACCAGAGCCGGCAGTTTGCCAAGGAGCTGAACCAGTTCCTGACCCGCGACGGGGGCGAGCGTGAAACGGGCACGACGCTGAAAGGCAAGCTCTACCGCAAGCTGATGGATGCCCAAGCCGTGGTGACGGGCCGCGATGAAAAGGCCATTCTGGCTGCCAACATTTACGGCGAGCGGTGGGCTATTAAAGCCTACAAGAAAACCCTGCGCCGCAAAGCCCTCAAAGGCGATGTCCGCGAGGCGGTGAGCAGCCAGCTCGCGCAGTCTAAGAAGACGTACAAGAAGCTGAAGGAGCTGGTGGCAAAGCAATAGCTGTGCTCGCTGCCGCAAAAAGCCCCGCCGGGCCGGGCCCAATGACAGGGACCGGGCCGGCGGGGCTTTTTGTGCGGCAGCCGGGGCTGGATAAGGGCGTCTGTAACGCGCAAACTGCTGGAGCGCCTGCTGCGCAATGCCCCCTTGCCGATGCGCACGATTAGCAGCCCGGCATACGTTCGCCTTATTCTACCGTCAGGCGCTTAATTACCCCGGTGCTGCCGGCCCTCAGGCGCACCACGTAGACACCGCGGGCCAGCCCGCTGCTGAAGAAATTCCAGCGCCAGCCGCTGCCCGTTGCGCACTGCCGATTTTTAACGGCTATAAATAATCGGCTCGGTGAGGGAACCTGGTGTGAATGGGCTGCTGGAATTGGTTAACGAAGCCATAGTCAGGATACACCTGCTGGACCCAGACACTGAATTCAAGGGCGTTGCGGGTCTGAAACACGGGTTGCTTGGCAGCCAGGGTGATGGTGACGTCGTGCGTGCCCAGCAGTAGCAGTTGGTAGACGGTCCACAAAGACCTTTCCTGTCGGCGGTACGGTTCGGGCCGGTCGCTGAAGGTGTCGGAATCGTACAGGGTATCGAAATAGTGGCCGTTGAGGTAGACTCTATGCTCTGGCGTCATAGGACGAATAATTGCTTTAAATGGAGAATTGCTTACTGCATTCTGCGCCAGTCACTGTCCGTTCAGTCTTACTGACTGCTTCTTAATTATCTCGGCCATAAAGAGTCACTGCTCCCTCTTGTTTCCTGGCAAGCTGTAATAATGCTTTTTGATAGACGTCGATAGCATGCCGCTCAACAACTATTTCCAGCTTTAGCTTGACCTTTTCTATTTCCCGATATGGAGGAAATATATTTTCTTCTAAGCTCACTTGCACACTAATATATCCAGCGTTGCCAAAGGGACAGAATTTCATTTGGAAGTAGGCATAACCATCTATTTCTCCTGCCTCGTGTACTAGAACACCATCGTGTTGTGGAAAGCCATACAATGAATTGGCAAAAGCAGCTAATGATTCGGTCGTGTCATAAACTTCGGTAATGCCTGAATAGCGACCATTAGAAGCTGTTACCCTCAATTCAAACATGTGGTCATCTTTCCAGATGACTTCTAATTTCATGAAGGATTTTTGACCATTAGCTTCCATGAGCCAGTTTATAATTACAATAGTATTTACTGCTTCATTGGCTTACCACCCATCACAAACACCAACGTTCCACCCTTTGCCACGTCCGCCTGCGCTAGAAACGGCTGCGCCAGCCGCTGCCCGTTGAGCGTGGCCGACTGCACGTAGACGTTTTTGGGGCTTTGGTTTTTGACCTGGATGTTGAACTCCTTGCCGCCTTCCAAATGCAGGGTGGCGCCGTGGACGAGCGGGCTGCCCAGCGCGTACTGGCCCGACGACGGGGCCACCGGGTAAAACCCCAGCGCCGAGAAGATGTACCAGGCGCTCATCTGGCCGCAATCGTCGTTGCCGCCGAGGCCGTCGGGGGTGGGATGGTACTGGCGGGCGAGGATGTTGCGGACCTGCGCCTGCGTTTTCCAGGCCTGGTCGGTGAAGTTGTAGAGGTAGGCGGCGTGGTGGGCGGGCTCGTTGCCGTGCACGTAGCCCCCGATGATGCCCTCGCGGGTGATGTCCTCGGTTTCGGCGAAGAAGCTGTCGGGCAGGTGCATGGTGAAGAGCGAATCGAGGTGGGGCACGAAGCGGCGGTTGCCGCCCATTTTGGCAATCAGGCCGGCGGGGTCCTGGGGCACGGCGAGGGTGTAGTTCCAGGCGTTGCCCTCGATGAAGCCCTGGCCATTGGTGCTCAGCACATCAAACTTGGGGCGAAAGCTGCCGTCGGCCAGGCGCGGGCGCATGGCGTTGGTGTGGGCATCAAACACGTTTTGCCAGTTGGTGGCGCGCTTACTGAACTCCTGGTAGATGGTGTCTTTGCCCATGTACTTGGCGAGTTGAGCAATGCACCAGTCATCGTATGCGAATTCGAGCGTGTTGGAAACGGAGGTGCCGCTACGCTCGCTGGGCACGTAACCGTGGTCGATGTATTCGCCGAGGCCGTCGTACCAGCGGTGGCGGGCAGTGGTGACGCAGGCAGCCAGCGCCCGCTCGGCATCGTCGGCTGTTAGCACCCCTCCGTTAATAGCAGCATCAGCAATCACTGAGACGCTATGGTAGCCGCTCATGCACCAGTTTTCGTTGCCGTGATGGCTCCAGACGGGCAGCATGTGCTCAGCGCTTTGGTCGTAGTGGGCCAACATGGACTTCACCATGTCGGCGTTGCGGCTGGGCTGGATGAGGTTGAAGAGCGGGTGCAGGGCGCGGAAGGTATCCCAGAGCGAGAAGGTAGTGTAGTTGACGTAGCCGTTTCTGGAATGAAAATCAGAATAACTGTAGTGGGTTTTTTGGTCGAGCCCCCGATACTGTCCACGATTAATGACATCCTCGTAAATAGTGGGGCTGAGGCAGGCGTGGTAGAGGGCCGTGTAGAAGTTCTCCTTATCGGCCCGGTTGGGCGTTTGGATGGTGACTTTGGCCAGCTCCTGCTGCCAGAGCTGCTGGCTGGCGCGGCGGGTATGGTCGAAATTCCAGTCGGATATCTCGGAGCGCATGTTGGCCAGCGCCCCGGCGCTGCTCACGGACGAAAGCGCAAATTTCACCTTGATTTTCTCGCCGGCCACGGTGGCGAAATCGAAGTAGATGCGCAGCTGGCGGCCGGCCTGCTCGGGCCAGCCTTTCGTTTGGTCGAAGCGGCCCCAGAAGCCCCGGTAAGTTTCCTTGGCGTCGTACTTCTTCGCGCCGTAGGTTTTAAAGGGCTTCGAGAACTGCATGGCGAAGTACTCGGTGCGGGTGCGGCCCCAGCCAGTGGTTTGGCGGTAGCCAGTCACAAGCGAGTCGTTTTCGATGCGCACGTAGCTCCACACATTCTTGTCCGGGTAGTTATAGATGCCGGCCATCATATCCAGGATGACGTGGGCCGGCTCGGTGCCCGGAAACGTGTATTGGTGGAAGCCCACGCGGGTGGTGGCCGTGAGCTCGGCGGTGATGTTGTGGTCGTCGAGCTTCACCTTGTAGTAGGCGGGCTCGGCTACCTCGTTCTGGTGCGAGAAGGCGGAGCGGTAGCCGCTCTGGGGCCGGTCGGCGGTGCCGGGGTTAAGCTGCAGCGGGCCGGTGGTGGGCATGAGCAGGAAATCGCCCAAATCGGAGTGCCCCGTGCCGCTGAAGTGCGTGTGGCTGAAGCCGACGATGGTTCGGTCGTCGTAGTTGTAGCCCGCGCAGTACTTGTAGATGTCGGGGTTATACTTGCCGTTCTGCTCGTAGCTCAGCGTGTCGGTATCGGGCGAGAGCTGCACCATGCCGAAGGGCACGGTGGCGCCGGGGTAGGTGTGGCCCATTTTCTGCGTGCCCACCATGGGGTGCGCGTATTGCACGAGGTTTTCGGGTTGAGTGGGCTTTTGGGCGAGGGCTGGCAGGGCGGCGGCTAGCAGCCAGAGCGGCAACAGGGTCTTCATGTGGCGCAAGGTAGGCGCGCGGCCGGCAGAGGAAATAGCAGCGCGGGGCGAATTACAGCGACAGGCAGTACAGCCGGTAGCCCTTAGCGGTGCGGATAAAAGCGAAATGCTGCTGGTGCCCGTAATTTCTTTTTCCCGATGCGCCTATCTCCGTAATGACCAAGCTAAACGTTGGATATTTTGCTTGGAAAGCCTCACCGCAGTCGGTAAGAAAAGGGCGAAAATTTTGGCTGTCAAAAATCAATGTGTTCAAGGTTTCAGAGAATACATCGACATTTTTTGCTCCGTAGCGAAGGCCACGTAATTTTGGCAACAGTGTGGGCTGGTAGAACTTCTTTATGAAGGCCGCCCGCTCGAAGTGTGGCCAGCCCCGGAATGGCTGGCTGGCTACGGCCAGTTCCAAGAAGCAGAGCGGCTCCACTTTTGCCGCCTCACCCGAGCGCACAGCGGGCACAAATACGTCGTAGAACCAGCAGGTGAATTCCTTCTGGTAGTCCGTGAAGGTGTACCGGTCGCCGTTTACAGCGCGGAAAGTGGTGGTGATGGACGTATCGGGGGCGGCTTGGTTCACTTGGAGCGAATACCAGTTGAGGAACGCCGGCCGGGCCAGTGCCGGGTCGCTTACAACGATTTCGTTGCGCTCATTAATCAGCAGTTCCCGGCCACCCTCCCACGTCGGGTGCTCACACGTCAGGGTATCAGCGCCGGCTTCTCCCCAGCAGGTTCGACGGGCACCAATCAGCGCTGCCGCTAATCCATTGTGGAACGGCGAAACGTAGTTGTACATGGCCGGAATAATGGCCCTGCCCGACCTATCCAGGAAGCCAACCCGGTCCTTCCGGTAATCTTTAAACCGGATTTTGCCCTCGCTCTCGCAATCAAACGTGTAGTCGAACATGTACACGCTGTCGCGGCCCACCTGCCGGCCGCTTTTCAGGAGGTAGTACTGCTTCAAGGTCGCGCTTTCGCTCACGGCCATGATGTGCCGAAAGCTCTGCGTATTGGTAAAATTGCCGAATTTGGCGGGGATGCGGACCTTGCCGCTGGCATCCTTATAACCATACCTATACCCCTCCTTTCCTTCCACGGCAAACTGCTGCCAAATTGCGGCGGACTGCGGTGCTACAGGCCGCTGGGCATGGGCCGCTACACCGAGCAGCAGCAGCAAGGGCAGCAGCTTCTTCATAAAAGGGCGCAAATGAGGCGCAATATCCGGCAGTTTGCGCACGCAGGTGGCTATTTCACCAGCTCAATTTTATCGATGCCGCGGCTTAAGCCCCGCCAGGTCATTGCGTTGAACTGCCCGGGCACCACTTCCAGCGAGAAGTGGTCTCCTATCAACCCCAAGTTGTATTGCAACAAATGCTCTTCGGGCTCGGTGAGGTGAGAACCAACGGGGAAATTATACTCGAACAGGAAAACTGCCTGTGGCCCTTCGTCATGAAAAAGGTGCTGGGGGCTGGCACTAAGCTCAAATTGAATCGGGTAAGTTTTCGTCCGGAAACGTAGCAAGCCAGTAAAGTGGGCATAGCGCGGGTCCCCGGACGAATGGCGTGAAGGGGCCGACTGAATGGACAGCGTGGCCAGGTTTTCAAAAGTAGTGTCACGCACGATGCCCAGCTCCCTTTGCCCGGAATTGTGGGGTTGGGCGGTGATGTGTACCCGCCGCAGCGTCCAGTCGCCCACCACCACTGGGCTCACGGCCTGCACGATTTTGGCACTTTTCTGGTCGTAATCAACTTTGGGTGCTGGCTCCGAAGTTCTGGAGCATTGGGCGAACAGCAGGCCACTGACCAGCAGCAAGGGTAGAGAAAGCGTTTTCATAAGTGAAGCAGAAAGGAATGGGACGGCAATATGCATTAGCTTGGGCTATGAATAACTGCCTGCACTGCGGCGCCCAAACCTCGAACCCCAAGTATTGCTCTCGCTCCCACGCAGCTATTCATACCAATCAGCAGGCTCCCAAGCGCCATCTGACGCGCAAGTGTGCTGAGTGCGACACCCTCATTCCGGGAGACAGACAGTTTTGCGCGGTGCACGGTAAGCGCAAAGCAGATTACCGGTTACTAACCGTAGCCCAACTGAAAGCGAAAGATGCCATTAAGCATCCCAGTTACTACCGGGGCTACCTCAACAGCATTACCCGGCTGTTGAACGCCCACCGGCCGCGGGTTTGCCAAGCCTGCGGCTACGACAAGCATGTGGAGTATTGCCACAAGCAACCCATCAAGGCATTTCCGGCTTCCACGACTGTTCAGAAGGTATCCGGACCAGAGAATATTCTGGTGCTCTGCCCCAATTGCCATTGGGAATACGACCACGGCCTACTAACAGAAAGCCCCGCACTGCTCGGCCGCTGAAGGCCGAACGTACGGGGCTAACTAAGTGAGCCTGACAGGAATCCAACCTGTACTCTAGCCCTTAGGAGAGGCTTGCTTTATGCAGTTAAGCTACAGGCCCAGGTGGCAAACGTGCTCCACAAAGATAACGCAAGTCTGCTAATACCTGCTTCAACCTACGACTTGTACAGCAGCGCAATGCCGAACGAAAGCGCCGTGAGAATGATACCGACCAGAAAAATGGTGTAGCTGGTGCGCAGCAGGCCATACTTGCGGTTGAGCACCTCGCCCAGGTAGTAAATGTCGGTCACCATGTTGGTGTACAGCAGGTCTTTCTGGCGCATCAGGTCGCGCATCCCATTCTGGAAATTATCGAGATTGAGCCTGGTAAACTGCCCAAAGAACAGCAGGTTAACGCGGCGGTTGGTGGCAATTTCGGGGCTCTTTTTCAGCCAGGCAAAGCTGGTCACGTCGGGCTGCGCCGAGAGAATGGCCGTGGTGACCGAGCCCAAGGCCGTTATCAGCAGAATAGTCACCGGGATGGCCAGCACGGGGTTGTTGCCCATCAGTGGGCTCAGGGCCCCGGCCTTGCCCATTTTGGCGCCCAGGTAGGTGATGATAACCGAAATAAGCACGGCATTGAGCTGAATCATCATGCTGGCTTTTTTATCGGCCATGTCGCTCAGCTTCATGTGGTTCGAATACATAGTGCGAAACATCGTTTCGATGCCGCGCTTGGGCTCGGCGAAGGTGTCGCTCTTTTCCTTCGTTTTTTTCTTGTCCTTCTTCTCCTTCTTTTTGAGATAGTCGCGCTGGTCTTCCAGGTTTTTCTTCAGCGTTTTCTTATACCGCTCCTTGCCCGCTTCGGAGAGGTACTTATGCGCCAGCATGAAGTTGAGCTGCAGCTCGGCCCACTCCTGGGTTGAGTAGGTTTTGTCGAGCACCAGCTCCCACTCGGTGCGCAGCAGCTCGGCGCGCGAGCGGTAGTCGTCGCGGGCCAGGTTGCTCATGTCGGCATCCACCAGCAGTTTCTCCAGCTCCGTTTCGGTTTTCGAGTCGCGGTGCGTGGCCTTGATGAGGGTTTCAACGAGTTGCACGCGGCCGGCCGGCACGCCCTGCTCCTGCAGCCAAGCGGCGGCCCGCTCCGCGCTGCGGAACTCGTGGCCGTCGTACACGTCGAGGTAGCCAGTGTCGTGAAACCAAGCGGCCAGCAGCAGGGCCTCGGTATCGTCGGCGCTGAGTTGGGCGGCGGGGGCCAGGGCACGGCATTCCTTCACCACCGTTTCGGTGTGGGCCAGGGAATGGTACGTGAGCTTGGGCGAAAGCTCGCGGGTGAACAGCTCGCTCACGTACACCTGGGCGGCTTTGGTGAGGGCGGAGGGCTTGGCTTTGGCGGGCTTGTCGTCTTCGGCGGAGTCCTGCTTATCCTTTTTAGCGGATTCCTGCTTGTCCTTTTTATCGGGAGCCTTCTCTTCGACGGCCAACGGGTCCTCGGCTGGGTTTGAGCCGTGGCCCGGGTGCACCGACAGCACGGGCGCCGCCGCTATTTCGGCGGTGGGTGGGACGGGGCGGTCAGCAGCAGCAGGCGGCAGGTGTTCGGTGGGTTGCACCGGCTCGGATGCCGCCGAAGCGGCCCCCGTTTCGGCGGATTCGGGCGTAATTTCTTCCATAAGTAAGCGAAGCTACTGCGGTTCGGGCAGCAGACTTGCCTGCTTTCAACGCGAAGCCCGGGACGTAAGTTAGAAAACCCGCTCTAACCGCACTGCCGTGCTTTGCGTAACGGGCCTAACCTGCCGCCCCGGCGGCGGTTGTACGTTTGCCCCCTCCTGCCCGCGGCTGGTTTCTGCACCGGCTCATTTCCCTCGCTTATGCCCCGAAATTTTCGCTTTCACTTTGCATTTTTGCTGCTTTGCGCGGTACTAGCGCTGCCCTTTCATGCCCTGGCCCAGGGCGAATCGAGCCAGAACCCGCACGTATCACGGCCCAACTACCGCCGCGGCGGCCTGGGCTGGGATAAAAAGCTGCCCCCCGACAGCACCCGCATCCGCTACAGCGTTTTCCTGATTGGCGACGTGGGCAAGCCCATTTCCAAGGCCAACGGCGGCGAGCCCTCGCTGAACTTCCTGCGCAAGAAAATCATGGAAGCCGGCGCGAAAAGCACCACCGTTTTCCTCGGCGACAACGTGTACGAATTCGGCATGCCTGAAGAGGGAGCCTACGACCGCAAAGCTTCGGAGGAACGCCTGCGCGACCAGATTGACGTGTTGCGCGGCTACCAGGGCGAGAAGTACATGGTGCCCGGCAACCACGACTGGAAACAGGGCCTGAAGGGCGGCTTCGAACAGGTGATGCGCGAGCAGCGCTTCGCCGAGAACTACATGGCCAGCGACTCGGCCGCGTTCTCCTACACCGGCGACTTCATTACGCCCAGCAACGGTTGCCCCGGACCCTACGAAGTGCGCCTTCAGGACGACTTGGTGCTGATTACCATTAACTCGCAGTGGTTTCTGACCAACCGCAACGAGCGGCCCTACGGCGCGGGCGGCGGCTGCGGCGTGGAAGACGAAACCGACTTCATGACCCAGCTGGAGGACATTATTGCCCGCAACCAGAATAAGAACATCATGGTGGTGGGCCACCACCCGCTGTTTACCGACGGCGTGCACGGCGGCTACTTCACCCTCGGCGACCACATTTTTCCGCTCAGCATCGTGTACAAGTACGCGTTTCTGCCCTTGCCCGTCATCGGGTCCATCTACCCCTTTGCCCGCAAATATGGCGGCATCAGCCAGGACTTGGCCTACCCGGCCTACAAGGCTTACAAGCAGGGGCTGATGGATATTTTCAACAAGTACCCCAACGTCATTTACGCGGCCGGGCACGAGCACAACCTGCAATACTTTAAAGAGGGCGCCACGCACTTCATTGTGAGCGGTTCGGGCTGCAAAACCCAGCACGTGAAGCCCGGCGACGGCGGCGGCGCCTTGTTTTCGGACAAGGAAAAGGGTTGGGCCCGCGTGAACTACTACGACGACGGCCAGGTGTGGACGGAATACTACATTCCGGAGGGCAAAGGCGACAACGCCCGCCTCGTATTCCGCACCCCGCTCTACGCCAAAACCACCACTGGCGTGGCCTCTACGCCAGCAGCCCCGGTTACGCCCCTCGACAAGCAGAAGAAAAAGGACAAGGATGCCGTTATCGCGCAAGTGCTGCCCACCCGCCGCCCCAACTTCCGCGATAGCAGCGTAGTGGTTGCGGTAAACGCTGGGTATAACCAACACGGCAAATTCCACAACTGGCTGCTCGGCGAGCATTACCGCAAGGAATGGGCTACGCCCGTGAAATTCCCGGTGCTCGACCTGGCCAACAACCAAGGGGGCCTGGTGCCCTACAAAACCGGCGGCGGCAAGCAAACGGCCTCCCTGAAACTGCGCAACGAAGAAGGCCACAACTTCTCGCTGCGCGGCATCGACAAAGACCCCGCCGCCGTGCTGCCCGAGGCCTTGCGCACGGGCTTTGCCAAAGACATTCTGCAGGACCAGATTTCGGCCCAGCATCCGTACGCCTCGTTTGCGCTGCCGCCGCTGGCGGCGGCAGCCGGCATTCTGCACACCAACCCGGTGCGCGTTTACATTCCGCAGGACCCCCTGCTGGGGCAGTACTACGGCGCGTTTTCGAACCAGGCTGCCGCGCTGGAGGAAGATGCCAAGGACGACCAGAGCAACGTGGCCAGCCTGAACTACGCCAAGAACCTGGTGAGCACCGACAAAATGCTCGAGCGCCTGCTGGAGGACAACGACAACAAGATTGACCAGGTGGCTTTCGCCCGCACGCGCCTGTTCGACATGTGGATTGGCGACTGGGACCGCCACGAGGACCAGTGGCGCTGGGCCGAGGCGAAGGACAAAAACGGCAACCGCACCTTTACGGCCGTGCCGAAAGACCGCGACATTGCTTTCTTTAAAGGCGACGGCGTGCTGCCCTTCCTCATCAGCCGCAAGTTTGCGGTGCGCAACTTCCAGAACTTCGGCAAGGATTTCGGCGACTACAAGGGCCTGAACCTGACCGGCCTGAGCAACGACCGCACGTTTATGGGCGGCGTTACGCGCGAGCAGTGGGTGGCCCAGGGCCAGTACATGAAGGAGCACCTCACCGATGCCATCATCGAAAAGGCCTTCCGCGACAACTGGCCCAAGGAAATCTACGACCTGCACGGCCCCGAAATCATCGCCAAGCTGAAAAGCCGCCGCGATTTGCTGCCCGACGTGGCAGGCAAGTACGCCAACCTGGTAGCCGACATCGTGGAGGTGCGCGGTACCGAGAAGAACGAGAAGTTCACGGTGGAGCGCCTGCCCAACGGCAACGCCCACCTCACGGTGCAGAAAATCAACAAAAAAGGCAAGCTGGAGCAGACGGTGTACGACCGCACCCTGGAGTACGGCATCACCGACGAGCTGCGCATCTACGGCATCAGCGGGCAGGACGTGTACGACCTGAAAGGCAAGGCCAGCAAGGGCATTAAAATCCGGCTGGTGGCCGGTACCGGTCGCGATTCCATCATGGACAACAGCAACATCAGCGGCATTCGCCACAAGCTGCAGGTGTACGACGCCGACACCGGTAACGTCATCAAGGCTGGCCCCGACGCCCGCCTGCGGCTGGAGCCCGGCGTGGACGTGAGCCGCTACGACCACCCCAAGCGCTTCGACCTGAAAGACTACCGCCTGAACTACACCGGCCCGGCCCTGTTTTTCGGCTTCAACATCGACGACGGCTTTTTGATTGGGGGCGGCGTAACGCACCGCCGCTACGGGTTCCGCCGCGACCCGTTCTCTTCGGAGCAAAGCGTAGTGGCCAACTTCGCCCCGGCCCGCAACGGCGCGTTCAACATCAAGTACACCGGGCAGTTTACCCGGGTGTTTGGCAAGTACGATTTGCGTGTGGCGGCCCAGTATTACGGCCCGCAGCTGCTGTACAACTTCTTCGGCATTGGCAACAACACCGCCAACCTAGCCACCGAAGACGCCAACCGTGGCGTGGTCACCAACCGCAGCGTGAACTCGGCATACCGCGTGCGTTTCAACAGCCTCATGATAGCCCCCACCCTCGAGCGCAACCTGTTCAGCTTCATGAAACTCGGCGTCGGGCCGCGCTACGAACAGTTTCGCGTCGAGCAGTCGCCCATCGGCTCCGTGATTAAGGACAGCATCGGCGCCGATTTTGATAACCGGCACTTCGGCATTCGGTCCAGCGACTTTCAGGTGAACCAGTACATTGGCGGCCTGGTGTACCTGAACCTGGACGCCAGCTCCTCGCCCAAGAACCCGCGCATTGGCATTCGCTGGTACAACGAGGCGCAGTATAACTACCAGCTCAACGGCGAAAACCTGCAGTACGGCCGCCTCACCTCCGAAATTCGGGCCTACCTCACCCCCAACCTGCCCTTCCAGATAACCTACGCCGGCCGCATTGGCGTGGCCCGCAACCTGGGCGACTACCGCTTCTACCAGGCCAACACGCTGGGCGGCACCACCAACCTGCGCGGCTACCGCCGCACCCGCTTTGCGGGCCGTAGCAGCCTCTACGCCAACTTCGAGGCCCGCGTGCAGCTGCTCTCGTTCAACGCCTACCTCTTCCCCGGCAAGCTGGGTATTATGGGCCTGGCCGACGCGGGCCGCGTGTACTCCGAGCAAGACACGCGCACGGGATTCAGCTCGCTGCACAGCGGCTTCGGGGGCGGGGTGTACGTCGACATTCTCAAGCAGGCCATTATCAACGTTACCTACACGGCAGGCGAAGAAAAACTCGTCTTCGTAGGGTTTGATTTCCTCTTCTAGCGCGGTTTCGGGGTCAGCGTACGGGCTGAACGATGTAGGGGCGGGGCTTGCCCCCGCCCGTCGTTGAACGGAATCGGTCAACGACGGGCGGGGGCAAGCCCCGCCCCTACATCCATTACCCCCCGAAACCGCTCTAACGACGCCGCTAGCCGATTTTCTCTTCTAACTACCGGCAGTTGGCAACCAAATTCGGCGGCGACCGTTATACGGCTTCCCAAACAGGATATTGGCAATTTCGCAATTTGAACTTGTGTTTTTTGCAAATTTTCTTACATTGCGACTTAATTACGTTATTACCTCACCCCAATACTTCATCAAATGAACAAACTTTACCTGTCCGCTCTTGCCGTTTTAGGCTTGGCCTCTTCCGCAATGGCTCAAGACGTGCGCGTACTCAACAATAACGGTCTGGACCGCGCCATCACCCGCCGCGCCTGCGGCTCGATGGAAGTGCTGGAGGCTCAACTTGCCGCCGACCCTACCCAAGCCCAGCGCATGGCGGCCATTGAGGCCCACGCCCAGCGTGTGCTCTCCAACCCGTCGCTGCAGCGCACGACTGCTGGCACGGTTATCATCCCCGTAGTTGTACACGTGCTTTACAACACGGCAGCCCAGAACATTTCCGATGCCCAGGTGCAGTCGCAGATTGACGTGCTGAACGAGGACTTCCGTAAGCTGAACGCCGACGCCAACAATACGCCGGCTCAGTTTGCCGGCCTGGTAGCCGACGCGAACGTGCAGTTTGTATTGGCCAAGCGCGACCCCAACGGCGCGGCCACTACGGGCGTCATCCATAAGCTGACCAAAGTCAATTCGTGGGGCACTAACGACGCCATGAAGAATTCGAAGCGCGGCGGCGACAATGCCTGGGACACCAGCAAGTACCTTAACCTGTGGGCTTGCAACCTGGGCCAGGGCCTGCTGGGCTACGCGCAGTTCCCCGGCGGCTCGGCCAGCACCGATGGCGTTGTGATTCTATACTCGGCGTTCGGTAGCCGCGCCAAGTTTTCGGGCGGCACCTACACCACTACCTACGACCTGGGCCGCACTGCCACCCACGAAGTAGGCCACTGGCTGAACCTGCGCCACATCTGGGGCGATGCCTCCTGCGGTACCGACCAGGTGAGCGACACCCCTACCCAGCAAACCAGCAACTACGGCTGCCCCGCTTTCCCGCACGTGACCTGCTCGAACTCGGGCGACATGAGCATGAACTACATGGACTACACCGACGACAAGTGCATGTACATGTTCTCGACCGGCCAAAGCACCCGCATGAACGCCTTGTTCGCCAGCGGCGGCGCCCGTGCAAGCTTGCTCACTTCGCTCGGCGGCACGGCCCCGCGCGCAGCTGCCCCCACGCTGGCCACGGCTTACCCCAACCCTGCCAGCGACGTGCTGAACCTGTCGTTGCCTACCGGTGCCGATGCTTCCCGCGCAGCAGTGCACGTGTTTGACCTGACTGGCCACGAAATGAAGCAAGTTGGCTACAACGGCCAGGGCCAGGTGCGTGTAAGCAGCCTGCCCCGCGGCCTGTACTACATCACCGTTGGCACCGGCACCGACGTAACCCGTCAGCGCTTCGAGAAAGAATAAGCTTCCGGCTTTTCATTCAGCCGCAGAATACAACGCCCTGCCCCTTACCGGGGCAGGGCGTTGTTGTTTCCAGAGCAGCCAGTCGCTGCGCAATACGCCGGGCTCCAGGCACATACACGGACTAGTAGCGTGGACACTTCATTTAAGTAGTCACGCAAAAGTAACCGTCATGCAGAGCGCAGCGAAGCATCTCGCTCTCATCGTTAAACGATTGATTTACTGCCACACGCGAGATGCTTCACTGCGCTCTGCATGACGTTCTTTCACTCGTTTACTTTTGCTCATCTACTTCTTATGAACACCGAATGAAAATTATTTGAAAACTTCAAATGAAACCAACCAATAGTACCACGTTAATATCAAATTGCTAATAATGCCATAATTCTGTTGAAATACTTGTAATTTAATACCTAGTTTGGCACTCTGAATTACGTTTTTCACTTCACACCCCACCATCTTTTCATGAAACAAACTTTTTACGCTGCCGCGCTGGGCCTGCTGGGTCTGGCACTCACTACCACTTCCGCCCAAGCCCAGAAGCGCTCCTGCGCAACCGACGATGTGCTGCAACAGCAACTCGCCGCCGACCCCAGCCTGGCTGCCCGCATGGCCGACATCAACAACCAAGCGGTGATGTTTGCCGCCAAGCAGGCCGGCACCGCCCAGCGGGGCACAGCTGCTATAACCGTGACCATCCCGGTGGTAGTGCACGTGCTGTACAGCACTGCTTCCGAAAACATTTCGGATGCCCAGATTGCCTCGCAGATTGCGGTATTGAATGAGGACTTCCACAAGCTGAACGCCGACTACACCAAAACCCCCAGCGCCTTTGCTGGCCAGGTGGCCGACGCGGGCATTCAGTTCGTGCTGGCCAAGCGTACGCCAGGCGGCGTTGCCACCACCGGCATCGAGCGCAAAAGCAGTACCATCACCAGCTGGGGCACGGCCGACAAAATCAAAAAAGCCAGCACCGGGGGCCTCGACGCCTGGAACGCCAGCCAGTACCTGAACCTGTGGGTGGGCACCATCGGCGGCGGCATCCTGGGCTACGCCCAGTTCCCCGGCGGCGCGTTGGCCACCGACGGCGTCGTGATTTCGCCCGTGTACTTCGGCCGCACCGGCTCGGTAACCGCTCCCTTCAACCTGGGCCGCACCGGCAGCCACGAAGTGGGCCACTGGCTGAACCTGAACCACATCTGGGGCGATGACGGAACGGCTTGCACCGGCACCGACAACGTGAGCGACACCCCTAACCAGGCCGATGAAAACTACGGCAAGCCCGCCTTCCCGCAGGTATCGTGCTCGAACGGCCCGAACGGCGACATGTTCATGAATTACATGGACTATGTTGACGACGCCGCCATGTTCATGTTCTCGACCGGCCAGAGCTCACGCATGAACGCACTGTTTGCCAGCGGCGGGGCCCGCGTGGGCCTGCTCACCTCGGCCGGCGGCACGGCCCCCGGCGGCACCACGCCTCCCCCCACGGTTACGTATTGCGCCAGCAAAGGCACCAGCGTAGCCTACGAGTACATCGACCTCGTGCAGCTCGGCAGCATCAACCGCACTTCGGGGGCCAACGCCGGCTACTACGACGGCACGGCTCTGAGCACGACGGTAACCGCCGGCTCGGCCCAGACCATCAGCCTGTCGGCGGGCTTCGTTTCGAGCGCTTACACCGAGTACTTCAAAGTGTACATCGACTACAACCAGAACGGCGTGTTCACTGATGCCGGCGAGCTGGCAGTGAATGCCGCGGGCAGCACTTCGGCTACCACCCGCGCCTTTGGCTTCACGGTGCCCGCCACGGCCAAAAGCGGCAACACCCGCATGCGCGTGGTGATGAGCGACAACTCGGCCACCACCAGCTGCGGCAGCTACAGCTACGGCGAAACCGAAGACTACACCATCACCGTTTCGGGTGGCACCCGCACCG
The DNA here is from genome assembly GCF_039539585.1 of Hymenobacter glaciei. NCBI lineage: Bacteria > Pseudomonadati > Bacteroidota > Cytophagia > Cytophagales > Hymenobacteraceae > Hymenobacter > Hymenobacter glaciei. Next base: position 22,739 of record NZ_BAABDK010000025.1, read on the forward strand.
ATGGCAGCACGGCCCGTACCAGCAACCCCAACGCCCTGGCCGACCAGTACACCCTGTACCCCAACCCGGCTACGCAGGTGCTGAACATTGCCCGCCCGGCCAACGCCGACCCCGAGGCTGCTTTCTCGGTGCGGGTGTACGACCTGCGCGGCGCCGAAGTGCGCGGCCTGTCGCTGACTGATGGCCAGGTAGATGTATCGGCCCTGCGCGCCGGCACCTACCTGCTAAACGTGACCGATGGAACCGGCACTTCGCACCAGCGGTTCGTGAAAGAATAAATCTCCGAGCTCCTGAAAACGAAAAAGCCCCGGCCGCAAGGTCGGGGCTTTTTTGTGGGTTGCCGACTAGTTACACAGGCCACCTAAGTAATCGAGCAGAAGTAATCAGGTCATCGTCCGGCCCGGTCCGACCGCCCTAGGCGGTCCGACCGGTTATCGTCAGCGCAAAACCGGAGGTGCTTCAACCGGTCAGACCGCCTAGGGCGGTCGGACCGGGCCGATGCCGAATTACTTTTGCTCGACTACTTAATAAGTAGTGCGTCATGCCGAGCGCAGCCGAGGCATCTCGCGTGTGGTAGTAATTCAATCGTGAAGTCGTCATTATGTAGTGGTGGCACGCGAGATACCTCGGCTGAGCTCGGCATGACGCACTACTTGGACGTTCCTTTCAGAATCCTTAGAGCGCCGCCTTGCGGGCCGTGACGGCCGCCTTAAACGCATTTGTTTCGGTGATTTGGGCCTGCACCTTCGCCAAACCGAGCTCGCGGATGAGCAGGGCTACGGGGCCGCGCAGGTCCTGCTTGTCGTTGAGGATGGCCTGGCGGTTGTTGGCGCGGCGCAGGTTTATCTCGTTGTTTTTGCGGGCTCTGGTGCCATCCGCCAGCGTGGGGATGATGCTGTTCAGCGCGGAGATTTCGGCGGTGAGGCTGGCCATCTCGGCCTGCACCTCGGTAGCGCTTTCGGTGGTATTCTCTCTCGCGTAGTCGAGGTTCTCCTCCCGGTGTTGGAGGTCGCGCAGCTCGGAGTCGGCAGCGGCGAGGGCGGCGTCGCACTCGGCCACGGTGGTCAACAAATTCACTGAGTATGCCATGGTAGGGTAAATGGTTAAGTGGAAAAAGGGTTCGTCGGCAGAACGCCACACTTCTCTTCCGAATTGTCCCATGGCAGCATTTTATTTTTTCTATCATCAGGAATGGCCCTCACCGGCCGCCAGCTGTTGCTCCAGCGCCTCGGCTTCGGCGATTAGGCCCCGCAGGCGGGCGGCGCCCAGGGCCCGAGCCGTGGCGCTCATCGGCACGGGCAGCACTTCGGGGGGCAGTGCGTCCAGCCAGCGGCGCAGGCGCTCCGTTTCGGCCGTGGCCGCGGTGGCCGCAGCCGACGCGGGCAGCAACGCCGCCCGAAGCTGCGCCAGCCCGCGCTGCCGCTGCGCCTGGGCCAGCGCGCGGGTGGCGTGGTTTTCCTGCTCGTAGCGCAGCCGCGCGGCTTCGTGCCGGCACCGCCGCAGCCGCTTGCGCAGCGCAGCCGTGTCGGGCGCTTCGGCCGGCTCGTCGGGGGCGGCCAGCGGCGGCGCGGGAACCTCGGCGAGTAGCACACCGGGCAGCAACAGACTCAGCGGGCGCAGCCGCCGCTCGGCCGCGAGCGAAAACGGACGCTGGCCCGCTTCCACGAAGGCGACCTGCTCGCGCGCCACGCCCAGGTACTGCCCCAGCTCGGCCTGCGTGAGGCCGAAATGCGCCCGCACGGCCGCCGCCAGCGAGTCAGAAGGGAGCGTACGCGGCATAGCGGGCCTTTTTGTTACATCGCCGGGAAAAATCCGGCGCGATGTAACAACGGACGTTACATCGCTTTTATTTTTTGGGAGGCGTGTAACAAGTTGGGGCGAGGCGGGCGTGAGGAGCACGAAGAAGCCCCAGCTGCGGGGGCGGCTGGGGCTTCTTTTTGTAAACAAGAGGCTGAGCATAAATGATGGATGACACCTGCCATCGTAGGCAGCGCAACTGTCCTGACGATGATGGTTAAGCCGAAGCTTCTCGACAAGTAGAGCTCTAATAAAGCAGGTCAAAAAACGACTCGGAAAACCCGCGTTTAAGGGCCGTTTGGCTACTCTAAAAGCTCTCCGGAATTTGGCCATTTATTGGATGGAGGGAGTTAACGAAACTCATCTCAATCGAGTGTTTCGTGAACTTTGATTAGTAAACGAGTTTTTTGAACTTCATCTAGGGTGCAAGGCTATTTTCGCATCTCTGCAAGTGAGACCAAGTAGTAGTTCACGAAAAGCAGCCTTTATTCGTTCTTTGTTTACGCTCCCTTTACGAGCTTAAAAAGGCTCCAGAGCGTTCCAACCGCTGAAAAGACAATAAGTAAGACGCATGAAAGAACTTGACCCTGCTCACTATGCCCAGGGGCAAAGAAGATACGGGGGTAGATAGGGAGGTGAAGCAGTTGCGCAGTTGGTTGATTCTTCACCTGCTGGAAGTAGTCAACGCTTACACGTGTGGAATACTCCCTGCCGTTGTAGCGGAAGTACAACTCGCAGCTGGGTAGCTTACTGAAGAGGGTTCTGGAGCCTCGCAGTAATTCAACCGTGACCAAGCGGCCCCTTTCTGCCACAGCCGCTTCTTCCAGCTTGTTGGGCAACCCCAACGAAAACACGGTTGTAAAGAACAAGCATAGAAGGAAACACAGCAGATAAGGGACACGCTCGAACATAAGGCAAAGATTGCATGCTTCCATGCGAGAGCATCACCTTGACACTGTATACAAAAACGGTCGTGCCGTAAACGCACACCGTTTGATTGAAGGAGGGTTCGGTTTAGTCGTCGCCTTCAATCAAGTGGCCCGTAACCAATCGCGTCTGACCAGCCAGCGCGCCTATTTTCTCTTGAATGATGGTACAGCTTAACAAGTTGTTTTCTGTCGACTTACGCCCGCTAAAGACATTAACCAGTACGTTAAGGTCCTTATCGCCCAACTGGTCATATAGCGGCCGGGCGAACCGGATGCCTGCGAATTTCGCCGTGCGGCCGGTTCGCAGTTCCACACGGGCTTCGCCTATGCGCAGTCCCCCCTCCTTGGTGCGGTTGACTAAGCTGGGGTTGTTACGGGCTGGCACGCCTTCCAAGTAGGCCGCTACGATAATTGTTTCCTTGCGAGCTGCCAGCTCTTGATTAGCCTTGTCACTGAGCCGAACTTCCACGGCAAACGGCGGCACGACCACCGAGTCTCCTTGCACCACATATATGCCTAGCTGAGGTGCTCCCTTTTCAGCGCCAGACGTGTTTTTCGACTGGTCGTGGGTGCCACAAGCAGCTAAAAGCATCACCAAAAAGAATAGCACGCAATAGCTGTTCATAAGCAAGAGATTCGGGACCAATGGATACGTTGGCAAGGGTAAAGTCGGAAAGCTATTTTTTTAACCTTGGTTAAAGCTAACACCAGGCTTGTAGCAGTTCAGCCAAACGGTCTTTTTCCTACGCCGCTAAATGTGAGCAATGAGAGAACCGCCAGCCCAGCACCGTGGTGGAGTCAATCCGGCTATCGTCGTAGCTTGGCGGCATGAAAACAACTATAGGGAGTATAACGGCAGTGCTGACCGTACTAGCCGTTGGCTGTACTCGCCCGCCCGCCCTCTCGCCGCTACACGCCTCGGTCAGCCGCTATGCGCAGCACCAGTACCTTGGGCCCGACTCCGCACGCTATGTTTCCTTGCGGTTTGGCCCGCCACAGCCCTTTAGCCGGGCCGATTCGCTGCAGCCGGTGCTTGAACAATACGCACACCTCTACGACCAATTAGAAGAGGTAAGGATGGTGGTCGGAAAAGAAGTTGACAGAGCGCACCAAGCACGGGTAGAGGGAGCAGAGTTGGCGCACCTAGTACAAGCAAATGATACCGCAGTTGCGCATTGCAAGCTCATGAAAAACTACTACTTGGCCATTGTAAAGCAAGCGACACCAACAATTATCGGCCAAACGCTTGTACACAGTTGGCGGATAGGCGAACGCGTCGATAGTGCGCGCTTTGTTGTGTTTACGAATGGAGTCGTTCAGCAATGGGGTAACGGGGAAGTGCAGCCATGGGTAGCTCAGTAAATTAACTAATTCGCCGCATCTCCTTAAAGGCCCGGTTCAGCAACCGCGACAGTTTGGCGAAACGGTAAAAACAACAAACAGCAATTTAGTGCCCCGCCTGCGCCTTCAGATTCTCCCGCTCCGGCCGCCACTCCAGCCGCTGGGGCAGCCGTAGCTCCTGCCCCTCGAAGCGGCGCACGCCGTAGTCGCCGCCGCTGAGCTCGCCGAAATCGGTGGCCAGGCGCACGCGGTAGTCGGCGTCAATCCAGAACAGGTGGCGGTCGAAGGCGCGGTGCAGGTTGGGGCACAGCGCAAGTCCATTCGGCAGGGTGTCATCGTGGCTCACGGCCCAGGGCACAATGTGGCAGGCGTCGAGCAATGGCACGGGGCTGCTGCGGGTGCTGAGCAGCTTCAGGCCCGACACGGCGCAGGTGTAGTCGTATGCTTCGAGCACCACGCGCTTGAACACGCCGCTGCGCACCGTGAGGTCGAGCTCATCGGCGGGCACAACGTGGCGGCTATAGATAGCAGCTGGCTCCTCCAGCATCTGGCGGCGAATGTCGGCCAGGGCCTGCGCGCCGGCGCGAGCGCGATAGCGGCCCTGCGTTTGCGGAAAGTAGCGCGCAAGCAGGACCTGCGTGAGGGCGGCCCGGTGGGCGGGCACTTGCAACAGCAGCCAGAGGTCGGCATCGAGGGCGGCGTAGGCCACCACGTCGCGCAAGTGGCGGAAGCTGCGGATAGAGCCTGAGCGGGTGAGCAGGATTTCGAGGCCGGGCCAGGTGTGCAGGTGCCAGAAGCCATCGGAGCGCAGGTGGTAGAAGGGCAGCGCAAAGTTGGCGCCCGTGAACAGCGCGGAAGTGCCCAAATCGGTGCAAATGGCTTTGAAGGCCGCAATGAGCTCGGGCGTAATTTCAATGCGGTTATCCACAATGGAGCCGTCGGCAATGCCTTCGAGCACCGCCAGCAGCAGGGCGGGCTTGTAGGGCGCTTCGCCGTGCTGGCGGCTGGTGGCCACGCGCAGGTGCTGAAAGCGGCGGAGGTAGGTGGGGAGCATGAAGTGGAACCCCACCCCCGGCCCCTCCCCAGTGGGGAGGGGAGCCACGAGGTACAGGCGGTTAAAACGATGATTGGATGAGCCGGAAAAGATACGTCAGACTCCCCTCCCCACCGGGGAGGGGTTGGGGGTGGGGTTCGCATAACCTTTTCCTAACCGCGTCGGTAAGCCAAACGCCGTTAGCTTCGCCCTTATGAAAACCCTGTACCTCCTCCGCCACGCCAAATCCAGCTGGAGCTTCGATGACCTGAGCGACCAGGAACGCCCCCTTAACGACCGCGGCCGCGACGATGCCCCCGTCATGGGTCAGGCGCTGGCCAAGCGCCGCATCTGCCCCGACCTCATCGTGAGCTCGCCCGCCGTGCGCGCCATGAGCACGGCCGTGCTCGTAGCCCGCGAGCTGCAGTACCCCGCCAACAAAATCAGCGTCGATGCCGGCATCTACGGGGCGGATATGGACGATTTGCTCGCCATCATCCGCGCCCTGCCCGATTCGGCCGCCTCAATTTTGCTGGTGGGTCACAATCCCACCATCACCGAAACGGCCAACGCGCTTTCGCCTTCGGCGGTGAACGAGATGCCCACCGCCGCCGTGGTCTGCCTGCACTTCGAGTGCGACAAATGGGAAGAAGTAAGCAAGGTGAACGCCGAGTTCTATTTCTACGACTACCCCCGCAACGAGGGCTAGCTCAAAGCCCACTGTGTATAGAACGAGCGTGCCTCCAGTCGGCGGGTCCCGTTCATCATCGAGCGATTCTGAAAAGAGTTGTGCCATGATGAACGGGACCCGCCGACTGGAGGCACGCTCTTTTTTATAAGTAATTGCTAAAAGCTGAGGCGCATGAAAAAGCTGACTTTGGAAAAATCGGCGTTTCCTGCCGCGACTCCCCTATTCATACAAGGTCCGGGCTGGGAAACCACTTCATTTTACCAATGTTCCCCTTCCAACTACAGGCGAGGCCCAAGAAAAGCTGAAGTGTTCGTCTTCGGAAAAATCAATTCTCCTACATGCTGCACTTCTACAAAATCTTCAATTGGCCCAAAATATGCTTTACGAAGGTTGAAGAGTAATTAGGTGTCTATATTTAAAGTCCGCACTATTTCAACCTGCCTGAGCATCCACTCGGCGATTATTTTCGATGGTTGGTCCTATTTTCAGGTAATCCGACATCACTATTTATTACAAATTCTTAACTTGCTCCGCATATCCCTTGCGATTTTATTTCGCTCGGCTCTCTTTTCTATTCCTCTTGCACCCTCCCACCCGTGTCGATTGAACTAGAAGTGGCTATCCAGCTGGCCCCGGCCCCTGGCTTCCAACCCGAAATTGCCCCCGCCCGCATCAGCTACGACCACGTGGTGCTGCCCGGCGACTTCCCCGACCCCACCATTATTAAAATTGGCGACACCTACTGGGCCAGTGCCACGTCGGCCGAGTGGGGGGCCATCTTCCCCATTTTCTCGTCGAAGAACCTGCTCGACTGGGAGCTGGTGAGCCACGTGTTTCCCGAGAAAGCGCCCGACTGGGCCGGCTCCAACTTCTGGGCGCCCGAGTTCCACCAGGAAAACGGCCGCACCTACCTGTACTACACCGCCCGCAAAAAGGGCGGCGTGCTGAGCGTGGCCGTAGCCAGCGCCGACCACCCCGCCGGCCCTTACACCGACCACGGCCCCCTGGTGGCGCAGGAGGCGGGTTCCATCGATGGCTTCGCCATGCCCGATGAAAACGGCGACCTATACCTCATCTGGAAAGAGGACGGCAATTCCTGCATGCAGGACACCCCCATCTGGGCGCAACGCCTGAACGACGACCGCACCGCCCTTATCGGCGAAGCCACCGAGCTGTTCGGCAACGACGTGAAGTGGGAAGGCCCGCTCGTGGAAGGCTCGGCCCTGGTGCACCACGATGGGTGGTTCTACATGTTCTACGCCGGCAACTCCTGCTGCGGCAAGGGCTGCAACTACGCCACCGGCGTGGCCCGCTCGCGCGCCCTGCTCGGCCCGTGGGAGAAGTACGAGCAAAACCCCATCCTCGACCGCAACGAAACCTGGAAATGCCCCGGCCACGGCACGGTATGCGAGCTCGACGGCCGCTGGTTTCTGCTGCACCACGCCTACGCCGCCGAAAGCCACGAGTTTGTTGGCCGCCAGGGCCTCCTGAGCGAGTTTACCTGGAACGCCGAAGGCTGGCCCGAGTTTGTGAACCGCAGCCCCCAGGCGCCCGCGCTTACCGACATGAGCCGCTTCAACATCCTCGACGAATTCGAAGGCGACCAGCTGGGCTTGGAGTGGCAGTGGCCGTTGGGCCAGTTGCCCGCCGCCACCGTGCGCACGGGCCAGCTGCACCTCACGGCAGACAATTCGCGCCTCGGCGCGGTGGTAGCCCGTCGCACCCACGCCGCCACCTACAAGGCCGCGACGACCATCGACTTCGCTAACCTACCCGTTGATACCTACGCCGGCCTGGCCGCTGTAGGCGACCCCTACAACGCCCTGGCCCTAATGGCCGGCAATGGCCAGTTGCACATCTGGCACCTGCGCAGCGGCAAGCACCAAACGCTGGCCCAGGTATTTATCGAACCCTGCGATACGCTGAGCCTGCGCCTCGAAGTGTGGGGTGGCCAGCGCTACCGCTTCGCCTACAGCACCGACGGCGCCACCTGGCTGCCGCTGCCCACCGAAAGCTTCAGCCTGAACGGCACCTACCTCCCACCCTGGGACCGCGGTGTGCGTGTAGCCCTGGTGGCCCAAGGCGCAACTGGCAACGTGGCCACGTTCAACAACTTTGTGGTGCGCAACAAGCGGTAAGGTTTGGGCGGCGGTACGCGGGCGCAATCGCCAGCAGCACACGTTAGGATATACAAGCAGTCATGCCGAGCGTAGTCGAGGCATCTCGCGTGCTACCACTAATCAATAATCCAACAATGCTTTAGTTAGTAACCCCACGCGAGATGCCTCGGCTGCGCTCGGCATGACTGCTATAAAACTTCGGCAAACAAAAAGGCCCGACACTGTGAGTGTCGGGCCTTTTTGTTGAGTGGCAATGGCAGCTTAGCGGCGGTGCTTCTTGGTTTTGGTTTTCGACTTCGAAGCGGTAGCCTTCTTGGTGGTTTTGTGTGCAACGGCCTTCTTTTTCACGCTCACCTTTTTGGCGGTGTGGCTGGCTTTGGCTTTGCTGGCTTTCGACTTCGTTTTGCTTTTGCTGGTGTGAGCAGCCGACTTCGTTTTGGTTTTCGACTTGCTCGATTTGGCTTTGCTCGACTTGCTGCTGTGGGCTTTGCTGGCCTTCGATTTCGATTTGCTGCTGCTATGGTGGCGGGCAGCGTAGCGAGCAACCCGGCGGGCTTCGGCGCGAGCCTCGGCCCGGGCTTCCAGGCGAGCCTCTTCGCGGCGGGCGGCGGCCCGGCGGGAGGCCACGGCCTCGGCGTGGCGAATCTCGTAGGCACGGGCGGTGCGGGCCGAATTGGCGGCTTCGTCGGTGGCTTCGGAGTAGTGGGCGGTAGCGTCGGTTTCGGGGGCGGCAGTGCTTTCCTCGGCAACGGCTTTGGGAGCCTCGGTCACCATCTTTTTCCGGCGCACCGGCATCAGGAAGTCTCGTTCGGCGCGTTCGCGCAAGCTCAGGTTTTCTTCGCCTGGCAGCTTGGTTACGGGTACGGCTTTCTCAGTTTGGGCCTGAGCACTGCTCCATGCGAGGAGCAACGAAAAGAGAACAACTAGATGCTTCATAGAGGAATAAAGTAAATTCAACAGAAAACAAAGCTACACCCTTCCCCGGTTAAATGCAAGCTCTAACTGCATTTAAACGATGGAATGACCGTTTACGCCTACTAACGGCCTTTTTTATCCTACTCTGCCAAAACCGTGCTACGGATTCACGCGCAACCGCACGCCGGCCGACTGGGTTCCAAATTCGGGAGCGTACAGGCACTGCGCCTGGCTGAGGCCGCCCGAAAAATCGCCGGCCTGGCTGGCCCGCAACCGGTATTCGAACACGTGAGTGCCGCGTGGTACCTCGCTCAGGAAAAAGTTGGTGGCGGCATCACGCGGGCTCTCGTAGTAGCCCAGCCCGTTTTGGTAGCGGTAGCCGCTGGTTTGGCTAATCGGTTCGAGGCCGGCGGCGCGCTGGTCTTTCAGATGCACGTATTCGAGGGCGCGGTCGGTGCGCAGCACGAGGCGTACCACCAGCGCATCACCGATTTTCAGCGGCGTAACCGGCGTGAGCTTTTCGAGGACGGGGCCGCCGGCGGTTTGCACTTCGCGGTAGAGCTGGCGCTCGAGGCTGAGCGAGGTAGCCGCGGCCGTCACCTTATCAAGGTCTTCGAAGTACTGCCAGTAGAGCGCGCCCCAGGCCACGCCCGCGTCGGGCTTGGTAAGGGTGACTTTGCCTTGGGCGGGTTTGACTTCGGCGGCAGGCCAGCTGGTTTTGAAGTAGCCGGTGCCGGCCTGCGCAGCTTCGGGCTGCACGCGCTGGCCGCCCACACTCACGAGTAGCGGCTGGGCGGGCGCGAGCCAGTCGGAGCCGCGCAGCAGTAGGGCGTAGCAGGCATCGGCGGTGGCGCGGGTACTTTCCCAGTTGTGGGTCTGCTTCTGCTTGAGTAGCCAAAGCTTCATCTCATCCACCGACTTTTGGTCGTTCTTCACTTCGTCGAAGGCTTCGATGAGCGTGGCCTGGGTTTCGGTGGGAGCCTCGCGCCAGTAGTAGCCGCCGCGCACTTCCTTCCAATACATGCCCAGCTCGGAGGCGTGCAGGGCGTTTTCGCTGAGGGCGCGCAGTATCTCCGTGGCGGCGGGGGATTTCGTGTTGGTGCGGTGCAGGGCCAGCGCAATTTGCGCCTGCAGGTAGCGGGTTTGAGCGGGCCAGTATTTAGCGGCCTGCCCGCGATAGTAGGCAAAGGCTGTTTTGGCGGCAGGCGCCTCGGCCTGTTGCAACCAGAAGCTGCGGGCGTAGAGCGCCTGAATGTGCAGGTCGTCGAGGTGGTTCTCGGCCAGTTTCACATCTTTCTCGCGGCGCAGCTGGCGGTAGTCGTCAGCCAGCTCGGCATCGAGGTAGCGCAGGGCCTGCTGCAGCATAGCCTGCGCGGCAGCGTCCTGGCTGGCATCGAACGCACCCAGCTTCTTCAGCTTACCGAAGCCGGCCACGATGAGCTGGGTGATGTAGCGGTTGGGAGGCATCTGGTCGAACCACGGGAAAGCGCCATTCGGCAATTGTTGGCGCTGGAGCTTAGCCAGCGCCCGGCGGGTTTCGGCTTGCAGGCGGGTTTCGTCGAACAGCTCGACCAGACGGGCTAGGCGCGCGGTTTCGCCTTGCGCGTCGCGCACCCAGGGCGTTTCCTGGAGCAGCAGGTTTTTCAGCTCCTGGTTCTGGGCCAGCTTGCTTTCGAGGGCGTTGCGCTGGGCAGCAGTACCGTTTTGCGCCTGGCGCGTCCACTCGGCCAGCACGGTTTTGAAGCGCGGGTTCGACTTCAGAATCCGGGCGGCGAGCAGGTTGGCGTAGAGGCGGCTGAAGGTTTGCTCGGAGCACTCATAGGGGTACTCCATCAGATAAGGCAGGCTTTGCACGGCGTACCACGCCGGGTTAGCCGTCATTTCCAGCGTGAGGGAGTAATTGCGCCGGGTGGGGCTGCTGGTGCTCGTCAGTTTCGTCAGTTCAAATTCGCGCGTGCCCGGCCCCACGATGGGCAGCGGCAGGCTCTCGGTGATGAGAATGCGGTTGGGCAACACGGGCAGGGTATTTTCCTCTCCATCGGAGAAGCTAGTTGATAGTTGTTGGTTGTCAGTTGTCAGTCCTTTTCTGCTTTTTTTGGCTTTCGGCTTCTTACTGTTTCCTTCACTAACAACTGACAACGAAGAACTGACAACTACCCGGTAGGTCACGGCCACCGGCGCAAAATCGGCGGGGATGCTCAGCTCCCAGCCCAGCGCGGCGCTCTGGTGCGCGGCGGCTACTACAACCTGCTGCGCCGGCCCTTTCAGCAGCTGGGTGGTGATGTCCTGGCCGGTGGTGGCGTCGAGCAGGAAGAGCTGCGCAGTGCCGCTGGTGGCGTGGTCGGTGAGGTTCGAGAACTTGGCGGGGAAGGTGAAGGTGTCGCCTGGCCGCAGGAAGCGCGGCGCGTTGGGCGTAATCTGAATTTCCTTTTGGGTGACAAGCTGCCGGGCCAACTGGCCGGTGTGCAGGGCTTTGTCGTGGGCCAGGGCCAGCAGCTGCCAGCGCGTAACGGCCTCGGGCATCTGGAATTCGAGCACCACGTCGCCGTTCTTATCGGTATGCAAGGCCGGCTGCCAGAAGGCCGTTTCGCGGAAATCGGAACGGGTAGGCACGCTGGTGAGGTCGGGGGCGGCGGGCTTAGGTCCATTTTGCTGTTTGCTGAGTTGCCGGGGGTCAAAGTAACCAGCCCCAGCTGGCGCGGAATCGGCCATTGCTGCTGAAACAACTGGAGCAGGAGCCATGGGAGCCGCCGCGTTCATAGCAACTTCCGCATCGTTTCTGACAACCGGTTTTGTGAACCGAATAGCAGCCCGCGACTGCTTCCCAAATTTACTTTTCAACTCATTCATATCGGGAACCTCTTCCGCATAGCTCTCCCAGGTTCTCAACTCCGGATAGCGCACATCAGAAGCAGAGCCTGAAGTATCATTATTAAAAAGCTCATCCGAACTCACCTCCCCAAAATGTCCTTCCCAGCCAAACCTCGCCGGATAGTCGGACTGACCAAATTCCAGCCCCATGAAGCTGTGCGGTCGGAAAATATCCAGACTTTGGTCGTAGAGCGTGGCCAGCAGCTCGGCCTCGGCAGCTTTGCCGTTGGTTTGATGGATGGTGACGCGCCAGGTTTCCTTCTGGCCAGGCTGGAGCTTGTCGCGAAACGTGGCGATGGACACGCGTAGCGGCTGTGGCTTCTCGGCCACCTGCACCGTAGCCGTGTGGGTATACAACCGGCCATCGCGCACCTGCGTGGTGTGGATATAGAGAGGGCCAAGCGCAGCAGCAACACCGCTCTCGACGCTTACGCGGCGCTGCTCGTTGGCAGACAGCGTCAGCCATTCCTGGCGCAGCAATTTGCCTTCACGCTCCACTTCCAGCAGGATGCGCGCGCCGGCTTCGCTGCTACCCAGCAAAATGCCGGCGGGTTGGCCGGGAGCCACGGTATCGGCCAGGGTTACAAACCAATCGGGCGTTGCGAAAGGCACGGTAGCCGTCTGCGAGTCGTAGAGCGTGAAATCAAGCTTCGCTTTCGCGGTATCGGTTCCGGCGGCAAGGGCTTCGAGCCGATAGCGGCCGGTGGGCACATCGGCCAGCAGCGCGGCTACTACTAGTTGCGCACTGGCTTTGGTGTCGAAGGGCAGGGTTTTGACGAGTTCCGGCGCGGCTTCGTTTTCGGTGGTTTCGGGCGCAGGGCCGGGCACGCCGGCCGGGTTAGGACGGTAGCGGCGGGCCAGTAGGCGCAGCGTGCCCGTGGCCGGCAGCGGTTCGCCGGTAGCATTGGTGCCGAGCAGCGTGATAACCGGCAGGTGCTGCTTGTCGATGGCATCGGGCCCCACCAGCTGCAGGCTAAGCGGGTTGCGCCCAATAGGGAAGCTGCGCGTGCCGGTGCGGGTTTCGCCGGCCGCGTCAGTCACGTCGGCAACTACCTCAAATAGATAGCCCGGTTCCCACCGGCGGCCAGCGGGCTTGGTTCCCACCGGCGGCGTGAAGGTGAGGGTGAAGCGGCCCTCGGCATCGGTCGTGGTGGTGCCGTGGGCAATTTCCTGGTTGCCCTGCCCCCGGCCCGGCGCATACACACCGCGCCCCCGGAAGCCATAATCGTACATCGGAAAAAGCTCGCGGCGCGTGATGCGATAACGCACGGTAGCGCCGTCGGTGGCCTGTCCGGCGTAGGCGCGGGCGCGGCCCGTCATGGTCAGAGGTTGGCCCAGCTGCGGTCGGCCGGGCACCGAGTCCATCGAGACAAGAAAAGTGGGCCGCTTGTAGTCTTCCACCGCGAAGCTGATGCTGCCGTGGTCGGTCTGCAGGCTCATTTCGCCGTTCAGCAGGCCCGTGGGTAGTACCAGCGAGCCATTGAACGAGCCAAAATCCGACGTGGTTAAGGGGAGCGTTTGCACGGGTTGGCCGTTCACGTCCACGAGCCGCACGCTCACTGGCTGGTTGGTTACAAGGCTGGATTTTGAGCGCAGCGTTTCGGTCAGAATGCCTTTAAAGTAGAGCGTCTGGCCCGGTCGGTAAATGGCGCGGTCGGTGAAGAGAAAGGTGCGGCGCTGCGCTTGCTCAATAGCATTCTCGTCGCCGGGGAAATAGTAGGCATTAATGGGAACCAGCAGCGTATCACGGCCCTTCCACGTACGCACATTGGTAAGTTGCTCGCGCCCAAGGGCATCATTGGTACCATTCGGGCCGGGTATTTCCACCTCGCCCACGGCGTTGGTTTGCAGCACCGCTCCCAGGTGCTTTTCATCACGCTGCTTCGCGCGGTTGTACACGCTGAACGTGGCCTGACTATTCATGCCGGCCAACGGCCCGCCAAGTTTGCGGTCCAGCAGCAGCAGCGACGTGGTGCCGGTATTCGGATTGGTGCGCCGCACGGCGCTCAGCTGGCTGGCTCCCACGAAGCCGTAACTCGTCACTGCTCCGGCCCGTTGCGCTGTCGGCTTCGTGGCTTGGTTGCTAATAATGACCAGATAATAGCCAAAAGGCAGCGCCGCCCCCGCCGCCCCAAACTTGAGCTCCTTATAATCTTGCGGGTGCGCAGGCACCGGCACGGCCCAGATGGCGACCGGCGCGGCCCGCAAGGCCCGGGCGTAGCGCTGGGCCACGGTGCGGTTTTTCTCGTCGTACTCCCCCGATTTTTCCCACTCCTTCAGCGAAATGCGGTAGGCCCAGGCGTGCAATTCGCCCACGTTGCGGGTCGTCACATCGAGCCGCCAGGGTTGGTTGGGCACCACAACGTCGGCCGCCAAAAATGCCACTTCCCGCTGCTCAATCTGCTCACGCAGCTGCCGGGCCCGCGCCGCGCCGCGCGACTCCGGAAACCGCACTTCGGCCTCGTGAGCCAGGCGCACAGCGGCTACGTTGTCGCCGGCTTCGTGCACAGCCTCGGCCTTGCGGGCCATAAACTCCGTGCTGATGGGCAGGCGCTTGTATGTCTCGGCCATTCGCACCAACGCCGGCTCGTACTGTGCGGCTAAGTCAGTATCCTGGGTGAGGCCGTGTAGGTAATCCACCCGGCTCAGGTCTACATCGGCCAAAGCAGCCAGGTTCTGGGGCACCAGCTGCTGGCGCGAGGCCGTGAGGCGCTGCAACAGGTGCAGCGCGTGCAGCTGACCGTTCAGCGAGTCAGCTTCGGGGGCCAGCAGGCGCAGGGCGGCAAACTCGGCAGCCGTCCCGAACAGCTGCGGCTCCGTCGGCTGGAACTGCTGTTCGGGTTTCGTCACGTACAGCTCCTGGTTCTTCAGCCCCTCAATGGCACGCTGGGCCAACAGGTCGTAGAGCGTGGGGCGTAGGGCCTGGCCTTCGTCATCGCCGTCCACAACCAGTTCGCCGAGGCTGGCCAGGGTTGTTTTCAGCTGGCGCTGCGGTTCGTCTTCTACCGACTGATAGTAATGTCGCACAATGGCGCCGCCCAGCCGGGCCATGTCCCAGGTGGCCAGGCCGGTGCCCCCATCGGCAGCCGCGTCGCCATCGGCCGGTCGCTTGTCCGTAGTCGCTTCGGCTCCGCGCGTGCGCTGGTAAAGGGCGTAGCGGTGCTGGTTGAGGTAGCTGGTATATAGCCCGGCCAGCAGCGAGTGCAGCATGGGCCGCGCCGGGAAAGTGGCCGTCTTCACTTCGGCTTCGAGCAGCGCAATGGCCTTTTCGTCGGCATCGTCCTGCTTGGCATGTAGCAACCGGATTTTGTAGAGCAGCGCCCGCACGTAGGCGGGGGCGTCGCCAGCTTTCCTGGCCTGCTCATAGATGGCCTGCACCAGCGGGGCGGCCGTGGCCGTCTGGTCTTTCTGCAGCAGGGCATCGATTTTTTTCCAGCGGGCCGCATAGGTGCCGGGAGGTAGGGGCGTAGCCGAGTCGGCACTAATCAGCATGGTCAGGAACAGGCAGGCAAGCAGGAACAAACGCATAGGCAACGAAGGGTTGATGCTATAAAGATGCCCGGCCCTTATTTATTGCATACCACGGCTTCGCATGAATATATGGTGAAGCAGGGCCTCTATATTTGTAGTCATTAAGTTGACTGGAAAATCCAGCCAGCAATTCTATTTTTCTTTTTCCACTTTTCCCTTTCCATGAAGACCTTATTTTCTGCAATCGTACTGACGGCTGGTTTGGCCGGTGCGGCTACCTCCGCCCAGGCGCAAAAGTCCGTTAGCTTCGGCCCCCGCGTAGGTGTCAACCTATCGAACATCGTTCTTACCGGCACCGATACCGGCGACGTCAAGCCAAAATCTATTTTCGGTGCGCAAGTAGGGGTCACGGCCGACATCCAGTTTGGTTCATTCGCCTTTCAGCCCTCGCTGTTGTTCACGCAAAAGGGCTTCAAGGTGACCGAGAGCGGTTCCGAATCCTTCGGTGGGGTAACGGCGACGTACTCTAGTGAGCGTACCCTGCACATCAACTACGTTGAGATGCCCCTAAACTTCGTGTACACCACCGGTGGCGACCATGGCTTCCAGGTGCTGGCAGGCCCGTACCTGGCCCTGGGTGTAGGGGGTAATTCACCCTATAAAACCGATGTCGTAATCCCAGGCTACCTCGATGAGCACGAGTCCGGCACCGGGTCGATAAAGTTTAGCGACCGGGAACCAGACAATTCAAATTCCGGCTCCAACAACAACGATATTACCTTGCGCCGCTTCGATGGGGGCGTTAACCTTGGTGTTGGCTACCGCCAAGGCCCAGTACAGGTCCAGGTTGCGTACGCCTTTGGCTTTGGCAACATCATCCCACTCGACTCGGATGGCAAAGAAAGCGGCTATAAAGCCCAAAATCGGGTGTTTCAGGTATCGGCCAACTACTTTTTCGGCGCTAAGTAATACTTGTTACCGGTTATCCGGCGCAATCAGCAAAAACGCGCGGCCCAGTGGCTGCGCGTTTTTTGTTCCCCCCCCCTACCAATTGGGTCGTCGGCAGCTATGCGGCTGAGGCCGATGCTGCTGTGCGGGAGCTGATGCCGGCCAGCACGGCTTCGGCCTGCGCCACGTGCCGCTGAATGTGCACCACCAGAAACTCCAGCTGGTCGGTCAGGCGCAGCAAAATCAGCGGAAACAACGGGTTGGGAATGCGCACGGCGTTGGCGTTCACCTGCCGGGCTAGCAGCACCAGGCGCAGCAACTCGTCAATCTGCCGGCTAAACACTTCCGCCACGGTGCGCGGCAGGCGCGTACCGGTGGGGGCGTAGCGCCGGGGCGAGGTGCGCGGCTTCTCGCTGGCCGGGGTGCGCATGGCTTCAATAAATTTCCGCCCAATAAATCCCTGCTTGGCTTCGGCGGCGGGCTTCGAGCCGCGCGCCTGGGCCCGCTTGATGCGGGCCGCAATGGTGGGCAGATAATGCCCGCCCACAATGTTGAGATGCTCCAGGCATTGGCCGGCGCTCCAGCGGCCCGTGCCCGGGCGGCGGTTCAATTCATCGGCGCTTAGCGGCCGGAAACGCTGCTGGGCCACCACGCGCAACTTCAGCAGGTCGAAGGTGAGCTGGTCGAAGAAGTCGGAGGTGGCACGGACGGCGGTGGGCATATCTGCTAAGGCTAACGGATGATAAACATACACCGAAGCGGCCAATGTTGCGCGCCATCGAAGTCAGAAGAACCGTCTAATCACCCGAAGGAAGGTATCTTGCCGGTATGGTGAAACACAGTTTTTGGTACGCGAGTGCCGCACTAGCCCTGTTGATGACGGTGCCGGCTCACGGGCAGGCGGTACCCAACCCCGGCGAGCGAGTCGAAAGCCTGGTTACGTTTGGGGCCCAGTCGGACAAGCAGTGGGGCGACGACGACTTCACCCAAACTTTCTTCTTTCTCGTTCCGGAGCGGCAGCGCTCCCCGGTGTACATCCGCGTGTGAGGCCCCGACTGCGGCGGCAAAAACGACGACCTAAAAGGCGCTGCCACCACCACCACCTCGTTCAGCCTTTACGGCGGGCCCGGCACCTTTAGTGGCCCGCAGGCCCGCGACCCGCGCCCTACCAACCCCGTGCCCACCGGCCGCCTGCTCAAAAGCCAGGCCTTTGGCAACGAGCCGCAGTACGATGGCAAGTGGTACACCTTCGGCCCGCTCAACCCGCTCGAAGGCGAGCCGGTGGACGAATTTAAGGGGCGCGTATTTAAGCTGGTTGCCCGCGGCCTTACGGGTAACGACGGCAACCTCTACCGTTATTTTTTCAGTACCAGCCCCACCGAAAATGTGTCGGTTGAGGGCAGCAACGCCTTCACTTACGAGTACTGCTTCCGGCTGCCGGCCACGGCCAGCAAAACCACCGTGCACCTCTACCCTTTTGTGAACGACAAAGTACTGAGCATCAAGCAAAGCAATTTTGACGTGGACAATGCGGCGACGCTCAACGTGTTCAGCGTTGCCAAAAATGGCCAGCCCGGAGCCATGAGCGGCGACGGTGAATGAACCAGCAGCGTTTTCCCTATTGCCAACAAAGAGCATGGCCTCAGCCTCGATTTCCGCCTTACCTCTACCAAGTCTGCACCCAACGACCTGGTTTTCTACGTGACCGACCAGTATGATACGGCCCTCCCCTTCTTCGCCATTCCGCTAGGCGGCCGCCCCCGTTACCAATATGATATCGGGGTAAAAATCCACCGCTAGTTTTATATGGCGTAATACACGAAACATCCCGCTGAATGCAGCCTAAGGCTGCATTCAGCGGGATGTTTCATTAGAGTACATTGCTCCTGCTACTCATCCCGCCCTTCGTTGCGTCGGGGCGCACCGTGGTCGGCCGTGTTGTCTTCGCTGGATGCGCGGTTTTCTTCGCGAGCAGCTTCGCCGTAGTTAGCATCCCGGTCTTCGCGGCGCTGGTCGCCGGCAGCGGGCGAGCCGACGTTGCTACCGGGCTTGCTGTCATCGTAGGCATCATTATATGAGCCTCCACGCGAGCCAATGCCTTGGGCGACATCGCCGTTGTTGGCCTCCCGCTGGGTGTAGCCGTTGCGGTCGTCGCCGGTCTGGAAATCAGGAGCCTCATTGGGCAGGTTGCTATAGCCTTCGCTGTCAGCGGGCTCGGTGGGGCGCACTTCGGTAGTGGCGGCAGGCGCCGTAGCCCGGCCTTGGCTGTCGGTGTTGCTGGGCGTGGGCAGGTAGTCCTCGGTTTGGTTGCGCTGCTCGGCCACCGGCTGGGCCGATGAGCCGCCACCGGCACCAGGTAGTGAAGTGTGGCCGTAATCGTCCGCGAAGCCACTATCGGGGCCTTTGCGCGAGCCATTATCAACCTGATGGGCGCTGGCAGCGTCGGCCCGGTCGGGCTGGTTGCGGTTGTCGCCGGTTGGGCTGCCAAGCGCGCCGCGTTGGGCTGCAGGAGCAGCTGCTGGTTCGCCACCATCGGGCAGCGGCGCGGTGCCCCGCTCAAAGCCGTATTGGGTGCGCGGGTCGGGCCGCTCGTCGTGGCCATCGTAGGCCCGGTAAGCATTGTCCTGCACGCCCGGGGCACCGGGGCCGCCGTAGTACTGGTCTTCGGCCGAGTTGCGGGGCTCGTAGTCGGCTATTCGGTTCTGGTTGCCGAAACCACCATGAGTGGTCCCATTTGTGCTTTCTACGCCGAATTCGCCGCGGTCAGCGTCGCTGTCCTGGTTGTCGCGGCGGCGCTGGTCGTTGTAGCTGCCCTGGGTGCTGTTGCTGAAGTTGCCGCCATAAGTTGCGCCGGGCGCAGCACTGGCCGGGTCCACATCGGCAGGGTTAACTTCTTTATTCTCCTGGACCTGGCCCTCCCCATCAATTCCGCCCTCGCCCGGGCTGGTTTCGGAAGCAGCCAGCGACTCGCTCGATACGGGTGCCGCTGCCTGGCCGGCACTGCCGGGCTGGTTGGGAGCACCGCCGGGCTGGCCAACCCCGGCGCCGGGTGCTGTATGCTGGGTAGCCGTGTTGCCCACCGGCCCGTCGATGCGGTTACCGGCAATGTCGTTCGATTCAGTGTTCAGGTTTTCGGGCTCGTGCTGCATGGCGAAGGATAAGGCTGCGTAAGGGGTAAGTTGGCAGGCTAACTGCCTTTTGGCTATACGCGCCCCTGGCTGGCTGGTTGGCCGGGCGCGGGCGTCTGGCTACCCAATGCCGCTGGTTCGCCGCCCAGATTTTACCTTTGCTGCGCCGCAACTAATTATTCCCGCTCTCAATAGCCCTGTCGGGCTGTTATTAAGTAGGTGTGGCGGCGTTTCATTATCAACACTCTCCCCACTATGCTCACCGGTACCGTTAAGTTCTACAACGACTCTAAAGGCTTCGGCTTCATCGTTGCCGACGATAATCAGGAAGAAATATTCGTCCACCAAACCGGCCTTATCCACGAAATTCAGGAAGGCGACCGGGTGGAATTCGACATCAAAGAGGGCAAAAAAGGCCCGAATGCCGTCAAAGTCACGCGCATCCAATAGCAAGGCTCACTACCTATTGGTAGCACTGCCAGAATTGCTTCGTTTCGCTTTGTTATTAATGAACGGCTCCAAAAAGCAACCGGCCGGTTCCGCAGTGTGCGGAACCGGCCGGTTGCTTTTTATCAAAAACCTTACTGCTCGCTACTTCTTGTTAGCATCAACATGTTTGGCCACGCGTACCCCCACAGCCATCAGGCCGGGTAGCTGGTCTTGGCGCATGTACTGCTCCAGGGTAAGGGTGTAGCTGCCAGCCTTGGCAAAGCGCTGGTTGGGCATGGCCAAAGCCTGCAGGTCGTAGATGTCGCCGGTTCCTTTGCCCTTGGGCTCGCCGGTTTTGGGGTCGAGCAGCAGCATCTGGTGCAGCATGGGCCGTCCCACCGGTCCGCCCGGCCCATTCAGCGAAGCCTGCAGATACAGGTTGTAGTAACTATAGGCCGAAGCATACCGCACGCTGAAATACACATCGTACCGGGCGGTTGTATCGGCAATAGCGAAAGTAAAAGCTGGCTTCTGCTGCACGTCCCAGGAGTAGTTGGGGAAGTCGGTGTTTTGCTCAAATACCTGGTTGGGGTCGCAGGCCGTGAGCAGGCCCGCGAACACCAGGCCAATGGTCAAACAAGAAGCAATGCGCTGATTCATGCGGTTATTCTAATAAGCAACAAACGAGCTGATGGGCCTAGGCCCCCGCTGCGGGCGGAGCTCCAGCAGGGGCGCCACCCTCGCCAGCCGGGCCACGGCCACTGCGCCGGTTGCGGCCGCCACGGCCTTCGCGTGGGGTGCCAGCCTCGGGCCGGCGCTCGCCGCCCTCACCACGACGTGGGCGGGCTTCGCCGCCTTCGGCTGCAGGGCGCGGAGTGGCACTGCCGTCATCGGCCCGGCGGGGGGCATCGCTCCGGCGATTACGGCCTCCTTCGGGGCGGCCTTCGCCACCTGCTTCCGGAGCAGGGGCGGCACCATCGCGCGGGGCATCGCTGCGGCTACGACCACCCCGGCGGTTTAAGGGGCGGGCAGCAGCCCCCCGACGGCCGCGCTGCTCCGGCAAATCGCCCAGGGCGGGCACCGGGTTGTCGGGGTCGCCGGGGCCGGGACTGGTCATTTGCTCGGGTGGGCGGGGGCCGCCAGGGGCAGCGCCAACGGGGCGGCGACCGTCGCGCGGAGCGCGGGGCTCGCGGGCCGGGCGGCCTTCGCGGGACTCACGCGGGGCACGCGCTTCGGCAGGAGCAGCCCCGGGCTCGCGGGGGGTACGGGGCTCGCGGCCCTCACGCGGGGCGCGGGCTTCGGCAGGAGCGGCTTCGCCCTCGGCGCGGCCCTTTTTGCGCTTGCTGCGTTTGGCGCTCGACTTGATTTTGTCGTCGAGGCGGTCGAGCGAGCCTTCCACGATGGCCGATACTTCAGGCTCGGGCGCTTCCTCACGAGGGGGCAGTAGGCTTTCAATTACCTCGCCGCGCTTGTTCATCTCCAGCAGCTCGCGCACGCGAGCCGTGTCAAGCATCACCCAGTTGTTGTCGCCTTTGAAGGCAAACCACATGCGGCGGCGGAAAATGTCGGTTTTCTGCAGAAAGGCTTCGCCCTTGCTGGTTTTCAGCGGACGCTGCACCTGCGGAATGTCTTTCAGCGCATCCAGGTACGCATCCAGCTCATAGTTGAGGCAGCACTTGAGACGGCCGCACTGGCCGGCCAGCTTCTGCGGGTTCAAGCTCAGATTCTGGTAGCGGGCGGCCGTGGTGCTTACGGTTTTGAAGTCCGTGAGCCAGGTCGAGCAGCACAGTTCACGCCCGCAGATGC
Source organism: Hymenobacter glaciei (assembly GCF_039539585.1). Lineage (NCBI taxonomy): Bacteria > Pseudomonadati > Bacteroidota > Cytophagia > Cytophagales > Hymenobacteraceae > Hymenobacter > Hymenobacter glaciei. The sequence goes on from NZ_BAABDK010000025.1 coordinate 44,218, forward strand.
CGATACCGCCAATGCGGCCCGCCTCCTGCCGCAACGAAATCTGGCGCATTTCCACGCGCACCCGAAACTCATCGGCCAAGCGGCGAATAAGCTCGCGAAAATCCACGCGGTCGTCGGCTGAATAATAGAATAGCGCGCGGGTGCGGTCGGCCTGGTACTCCACGTCCGAGAGTTTCATGCGCAGGCGCAGCTCGTTTACCATGGCCCGGGCCCGGAACATAGTGCCGGTTTCGAGGTCGCGCACGGCCTGCCACCGCTCCTCGTCGTCGGGCGTGGCCACGCGGAGGATGTTGCGGATTTCCTTCGAGTCGGTCGGGATTTTCTTTTTGCGCATTTGCAGCCGCACGAGTTCGCCCTTGAGCGAAACATGGCCCAGGTGCCAGCCGCTACCGGCGGCATCCACCACCACGGCATCGCCCGTCACGAGGGGCAGGCGCAAGTCGTTGCGCATAAACTCCTTGCGGCCACCCTTAAAGCGCACCTCTACTAGGTCGAAACCGGCAAACGAGTCGGGTATCTCCACATCCTGGAGCCAATCGAAGACGTTCATGCGGTTGCAACCGCCGGTGCTACAGCCACCGTTTGATTTGCAGCCGCCCGGCTTAGTGCCGCAGCCGCCGCTGGAAGAACAGGTTGAACAAGCCACTAGTCAGATACTTATATAGTTGAGCGAAAAGCAGATTTTCGCGAAAATTCGGTTATTAGCAAAGATACACAATAAGGACAGGGAGCTTCAGGCCATCGGGGGTCCTCGCCGCGCGCGGCTCTTCGAGCGCACATGCAACCTGCGTTTAAGGAAACAACCATCATTGCTAATTGGGTCCTGGCAGCTAACCTATGCGATAGGCTAGTGCTCCATCCTTAAACCGATTTCATTATTCTAATAGTTTATTATACTGCCACTTACAAAATTTTGGCATTTATGATAAATTTTAAGCTCAAAAAATGCTGTTTTTAATGCCAAGCAGCCTCTTTTTTATACAATTCGCAAAATATCGGGCTATTTACAGTGCTTGTTTGCAATTTTACTGCCGCTATATTCGTGCATTCCTCACCAAACAAATACCAGAAAAACCCTATGAAAAATTTCAAACTCCTCCCTTTCCTTGCCCTCGCCGCCGCGACTCTATCCCTCTCGTCGTGCAGCAAAAAAGAAGAAACCCCCGTTGCTGCTGCACCTGTTTCGCAGGATGCAATGGCTCAAATCAAAGCCTTGGGTTTCAGCACCCAGGATGCTAAAAAAGTTGACGGCGGCTACGTAGTGGAAGGCGACATGCTGCTGACCGACGAGCTACTGGCCAGCGCCCCCGGCTACGCTACCCTCCGCATCGGCCAAGATGAGCAGTACCGCACCACTAACCTGGTAGGCTACCTGCCGCGTACGCTCACAGTGAGCATCAGCAGCTCGTTCAACTCATATTACGTGTCGGCTATCGACGAGGCAATCCGTCGCTACAACGCAGAAGGCCTGCGGCTTAATTTCCGCCGCGTTAGCAGTGGCGCCCAGATGCCCGTTAAGTATTCATCTGACCTTGGCCCGGGCGTACTCGGCCAGTCGGGTGGCTTCCCCAGCGGCGGCAACCCTGCTCCTGGCTTCACGCTGGTTCCAAACGTCATCAACAGCACGAACGTGAACTACATCGCTACCATCATGGCTCACGAGATGGGTCACTGCATCGGCATGCGCCACACCGACTACTACAACCGTGCTTATAGCTGCGGTGGTAGCTACTCCAACGAAGGTGCTAGCAGCGTAGGCGCTATCCTCATCCCCGGCACGCCTTCGTCGGCCGAGCCGAGCTCCTGGATGCTGGCTTGCGTAGGCAACGGCGTAAACCGTCCCTTCACCACCAACGACCGCACTGCCCTGAACTACATCTACTAGCTTTCGCTAGTAGCACAAACAAAAAGCCCCGGCTCTCACGAGCCGGGGCTTTTTGTTTGTGCTTACCCCCTGCCACGGTGCTTCGCTGCTAACTGGCCTTGGCGTTAGCAGCGAAGGACCGTAAGTTATAGCAGCGAATTTTCGGGGTGGGTGCACAGTCCGCGCTGCTGAACATTGCTGTGCGGCTACTCCGACACTGCCTGCAGCAAACGGCAATAGCCAGCAGACTAAGTAGTCGAGCAAAAGTAATTCGGCATCGGCGCGGTCCGACCGCCCTAGGCGGTCTGACCGGTTGAAGCACCTCGAGTTTTGCGCTGACGACAACCGGTCGGACCGCCTAGGGCGGTCGGACCGGGCCGGACGATGACCTGATTACTTCTGCTCGATTACTTAAAAGGGCCTTACCTCGTTTGCGCGAGTCGAAACAGACCGGTGCAAACACGGTAAAGCCCTTTGCAAGCGTCGGGAAGCTAAACGCCATGCAGATAATTAGTTACTGTATCACAACCCGAATAACCTGCTGTGCTTGGCCTTCGGCTTGCACCCGCAGCAAATACACGCCGGGGCGAAGGCCAGTTGTTTCAAGCTGATTGATTTGGCCATCAAATGTGGTCGCACGTTGGAACCGGCCCAGCATATCGTAGAGCTGCACCCTAACCGAACCGGCCGTATTGGCTACCAGCTGCAGGGGTTGCCCGGCCGTTACCGGGTTGGGGTACGCCTGCGTGAGGCCGGCCCGCAGCAGGAAAACCTCTTCTGTACCGCTATAGAATTGTTGGCCGGCAAGGTTCTCGAGGCGTACGCGGTAGAGGTAGCGAGCAGCAGCAGGCGGCTCATCGGTAAACATAAAGCGGGTGCTGCTAACCGGGCTGATTGTTTGGACAGCCTCAAAGGTGCCATCGGGCCGCTGACGCTCCAGGGTAGCCGATTTCAGTCGGTATACCGTACCCAAAATCACATCGAACCGGATGGTTTCATCGACCAGCTGGCGGGGCAGAAAAGAGCGAAAGTAGCACGCGGTGCCCTGCGTGGTGTAGTTGATGGTGGTGCCCGGCTGGCCCACGCGCCCGCCCACTATGGGAGCCACGGCGTAGTAGATTGTCGGCAATTGGGCGCGCCCAAGTACCAGGGACGTATCGGCCGTTTGCGTGAGGGGCTCCAGGTAAGTGGCGCCCAACTGGTACACCTGGTAGCGGGCCACCCCCGGAATGCGCGGCCAGTACAGCAGAGCCTCATCGGGACAGGCGTAGCCGACCTGTAGCCCGGGAGCACGCACAATGGCAAACGTATCGGAGGCATACTCGCTGCCAGTACTTACCAGCCGTAGCTGCGCCAGCGTAGCAGTATCGGGTACAACCCAGGTGGTGCGGTTGGTGGCTAAGGGAACCGACGCACTCAGCACGCGCCAGCTGGAGCGGCCCACGGGGCGGTAATCGAGGCGGGCAGTAGCAGTGGCGGGGCCGCTCCACTGCCAGCGCAGGGTGGCAGTCGTGCCGGGCCGCAGGTTATCGGGCCGAGCCGGGTAAGTCCAGGTGAGGCCCGGCGGGCTGTATTCGTAGACCAGGCTGAACGCCTGAGCTCCCTGCGGCACGGCGAAACCCCGCACGTGCAACTCGTAAGTGCCGGCGGCGGGCAGCGCCAGGGTAATTTGCTCGGCGTTGTTGAGGTGGTCGGGACGGCGGCGAGCGGGGCGAGCCAGCGAGTCGGCGTTCGGGTAGGCGCTCAGGGCCCAGGGCAGCCAGCGCTGGCCCGTGCCCACGGCCACCAGTTCCAGGTCGAGGTCGTTTACGAGGGCAGTGGCCGCATTGGCAGCGGCAGCAGGGTCGCTCCAAACCAGCGTGGCTTTCAGCTGCTGCTGGCCGGCGGGCATCGTGATGCGGAAAACCTGGTCGCCCCCCTGTGAAGCGGTGCCGCCGAAGAAGCGACCAGCGCGCATGGTATTCACGGCTCCGAGCGCATCAAGCTGCCCGAAACCGCTGAGGAAGTCGACTTCGGGTGTACCCAGGTCGTCGGCGCTGTTCAGGAGCACGGCTTTCACAAGGGCAGCGGGTGGCAAGGTGCCCGCGTGCTGGTCGCGGTATTGTTGCTGCAGCAGGATGCCGGTGCCCGACACCAGCGCAGTCGATTCGGAAGTGCCACCCTCGCCGTAGGCCACCAGCTCGGGCTTGACGCGACCGTCGTAAGCGGGCCCGCGCGAGCTGAGCGCGCCCACTTGCCCATTCGGGTCGGTCGCACCTACCGTGAGCGTGTTCTTCGACATTTTGAATTGCCCGGTGACGTTGGCAAACCGGGCAATGCCTTTGTAACTACCGCTGGAGCTGGCCTGCGTGCCTACGTTGCCGGCCGAAAACACGTGCAGCAGCAGCGGAAACTGCTGCGTGTGCTGGTCATACGCCTGCGCTTCAAGACCATAATAGTTCTCTATGCTTCCGGGACCATACGAGTGGTTTTGCACCGACACGCCCGCTTGGGTGAGTTGCGTGCCATTGTTGGGGAAGAAGTCAGGATAGCCGATAGTTGTCAGCCGCACGGCCCGGGCCACGCCCCGCCCTAACGGGTCGGAGTTGCCGGCCCCGCCCAACAGCGTAGCCGTAACCATGGCGTGGCTGGAATAAGGCTTGGCAAACGCACCCGGGTTTACCACGCGGCCTTTAAAGTCAATGTCGTCGGGGTCGAAAGGATTCTCTCTTACAGAGGCAGTGAGGCCCTGTCCGGTGAGTTCGGGAAAGCGGGCGTGCACCGTTGAGATGGCATTCACCGAGAGGTCGGAATTGCCGAGGCGGCTTTCATCGTGAGCGCGGCGCTCGGCCACATCCACGAATTCTACGCCCGGCGCGGCGGCCAGCTGCGCCGCCGTGAAGCCGGTCACGGAGAGGGTGCGGGCATCGGCCCCCGGCTGGGTTAGCTGCGCGGCGGGCTGGTGCTGCCTAGCCCACTGCCGGAAGGCCGGGCCGTCGGCCACGCGCACGCGTAGCGGGCGGGCCTGCTGGTCTGCCGCAGCTTGCAATGCGGGGGCCATTTTCGTTACTGCCGAGCGAGCAGCCGGGGCTTGTGCCTGGAGTAGCTGCGGCAGCAAGAGCCCCAGCAGCAAGGCACAAATGTTATGGTTTGGCATCTTTGAATTAGCTATTGCCTTACGCCGACTTTGCATCATGCACTTCATATTATGCGGATGGGAAATCCGCCTCGAACGCCCTGGTCAAAGGTAAAACAATGTGTGGCTGTCCTCGCCACGCCGGGCTGCTTGGTTTGCCTGGCGAAGTCACCAAGCACCTGTTAGTCACGATGCTTATACGTGCGGGGCTCATTGCTTCCGGGGCCCGCACCAGCCAACGTGCCCACCACGCCTGCCGGCGTAATTCTACGGATGCGATGATTTCCGGCATCGGCTACGTACACGGTACCGGTCACATCTACTGCGATGCCAACCGGACTGTTGAAACGCGCCGCCGCGCCAGTCCCATTGCGGTTGCCTTCGGTGTGCGCAATGCCGGCCCACGTGCTTACCTCACCGGCTGGACTAATCCGACGGATGGTGTTATTTCCCGTATCGGCTACATACACCGTACCAGCGGCATCAACGGCTACATCCGTGGGGCCAACGAAGTATGCTGCTGCCCCAATCCCGTCGTCATTACCGGAGATGCCTTTATAACCAGCCAGGGTACCGACTCTTCCCGCCGGGCTAATCTTACGGATGGTATTGTCGCCCGTATCGGCTACATACACAGTGCCCGCAGCATCCACGGCCACCCCGGCGGGGCCATAGAATCTGGCTTTTTTTCCAGTATCGTAGGTGCTGTCGGCAATGGCAATGCGGGACTGCCAAGTTCCGATACCCATAAAAATCTCGGAAATGATGGCTCCGCTGGTACCGGCTACCCCGGCAAAGCCCAGCAAAAGGAGGGCGGGTATTCTTTGCATGATGGACAAGTAACGGCAAGGCCTGTTCAAATATAGCTACCCTTCCGTCCCTGAGTCATACGCACGCGCCAACGCAAAACGCCCCGACCAAACCGGCCGGGGCGTTTCATTCAGCAGTTCCAAGCCGCTACAGCTTCGGCGGTTTCGTGCCGGCCGTGCCGGGAGCGGCGGCCTCAATCACGTCGAAGCCATAGTCGCCGAGGATGGCGGGGTTGGCGCTGTGCTTGGCCAGCAGAACGTCGCGCGAGCGGCGGTCGAGGTCGGTGAAAGTGGCCAGGTGCGGGTCGCGCTGGCCATAGAGGCTTTTCAGCTCCTTCTCCAGGGTTTCGATGCGGGCCTGGGTGGCCGCGGCTGCTTCTACGTCGGGCCCCAGCTCGTCCCAGGTGGGCGAATCGAGGATGACGAGCGGCGACTTGTTCCCCAGTTTCTGGTGCTGGGCGTAGACGAGGCCGGTGAGCTTCATCAGCTCGCCGGGATTGGTGGGAATAACAACGCGCGGTTTGCGAGCCATGATAGATAGGAGCTTAAGGGAATGTGAAACTCAAGCACCTAAATAGTAACGCGCTTCTATCATCCTATTATGCGGGTTGCCAAAACCATTTTGAGAGTCCAATTTTCCCAAAATGGATTCCTTTTTGGGAAAATCGAACTCCAACTTGTTGTAATTGAATCCGGATTCGCCAAAAAGGAACCCGATTCAGCATAATTGAGCGCCAATGTGCCGGAATGGAACTCCAATGTGCCCGAATGGAACTCCGATTCAGCAGAATCGAGCGTTAATGTGCCAGAATGAAACCCTGATTTGCCAGAAATGAGCTCACATGCGCCAACCCGAAACTTGAATTCGTCAAACTTTAATTCAGCTTTGCCGAAATCTGGTTACCGCAAAGTAAACCGGAGCTCCGGCGAGCCGGGCGGGACTTACTCGCCGGGCTTCAGCACCACCTTCACGCAGCCGTCCTTTTTGTGGCGGAAGATGTCGTAGCCGTGCGGGGCCTGCGAAAGCGGCAGGCGGTGGGTAATGATGTCGTCGAGCTTCACATCGCCGTTCGCCACGTGCTGCAGCAGCTTGTCGATGTGCTTGTGGGCGGGTGCCTGCCCGGCCTGCATGATGATGCCCTTGTCGAAGAGCTGGTGGATGGGGAAGTTGTCGAACGGCGAAGAATATACGCCCAGCACCGAAACGAAGCCGCCGCGGCGCACGGCGCTCATGCAAGCCAGCAGCACTTTGTCGGAGCCTTTTTCGAGGTTGGCCACGGCCTTGGCGCGGTCGAGCAGGTTGCGGTCGGGCTCAAAGCCCACGGCCTCCACGCACACATCGGCGCCGTAGCCGCCGCTCATGCTCCGAATTTCGTCGACTACCTGCTTGTTGCTTTCCCAGAGAATGCCTTCGGCCTTGGCCGCTTTCTTCGCCATGTCGAGGCGGTACTGCTGGGTATCGACGATGATGACGCGCTTGGCGCCGCGCAACCACGCCGATTTGGCCGCCATAATGCCCACCGGGCCCGCCCCGAAAATGGCCACCGTTTCGCCGCCCTTCACCCCGGCCCAGTCGATGCCGGAGTAACCGGTGGGGAAGATGTCGGTGAGAAACAGGACCTGCTCATCGGTCAGGTTATCGGGCACTTTGCGGGGGCCGTTGTTGGCGTAGGGCACGCGCACGTACTCCGCCTGGCCGCCGTCGTAGCCCCCGTAGAGGCTGGTGTAGCCGAACAGGGCCCCGCCTTTTTCGGTCATCAGGCCGCCCTCGGGGCCGTAGTGGTCGGGGTTGGAGTTTTCGCAGTGGCCCGGCAATTCGTGGTTGCAAAACAGGCAGTGGCCGCACGCCACCGGAAAGGGCACCACTACCCGGTCGCCGCGCTTGAGGTTGGTGACGCCTTTGCCCACTTCTTCCACAATGCCCATGAACTCGTGGCCCAGCGTTTGGGGCGTGGGCTGCGGAATGCTGCCGTTGTAAATGTGCAGGTCGGACCCGCAAATGGCCGTGCTGGTGACGCGGATGATGGCATCGCGCGACTCGTGGATTTCGGGGTCGTCAACGGTATCGACCCGGACATCACGGGGGCCGTGAATTCGGAGAGCTTTCATAAGGCTGGGGTGAAGCAGTGGAAATGACTTCCTTTCCTAACGGCCCCATTTTCCGGCAGGTTACCTGGGAGCAATTGCTCAGCTAACGAGCCTCGTCCGTACTGCTATTATTGTAGCTGATATACTGTTACTCCCATTGGTGTAAAAATATACGCGTGGCTTTCGCCCACCAATACTTGACGCACCGCGCCGGGTTCAACGCCGGCGGGTAAGGCTACACGCCGCTCGGTCAGGTTGTAGAGGTGGAAGAAGCGAATAGCGCCAGCTTCGAGGAAGTACAGCTCGTCGCCCCGAAACCCAACCATGCTCAGCCCCGGGAAGGGCAGTTTCTTCTTATAATTTCCGAGGTTGTCGAACACGTACACACCCGTGCTGCGGTCTACGAGGTAGATGTTGTTCTGGTACTGCCGAATGAACCGAAAGTCGGGCCGTGAGCGGCCAATAAGCAAATCCAACGGCGTATTCTGCACCGCGCGCAAGGTATTGGGGTCGAACTCGCGCAACGTGAGCGTGCTCTCATCGAGCAGCCAGATGTTGTTGTCGGGGGCCAGCGTGGCCACGCGCACCGTGCCGTCGAGCACATCGCCCAGCCGCACCTCGCTGATGGGCGTTAGGAACCTGTCGAGCAGTACCAGCTGCTGCCGGTCGTCGTTGAAAATGAGCGTGCTGGTCACGTTCCACGCCTCTACCTGCGCCGCGTGGCCGGGTTGAGCGGGCGCGTACGTATTCAGCAGAAGGCCCTCGGGGCCGTACTGGCGCAGGTTGTTGTCTGCATCGGCTACGTACAGCGCCCCGCGCCGGTCGAGCGATGCCGCGCCGGAATTGGGCAGCTTGATGACACGCAGCAGTTTCCAGGCAGCCACCGTGGGCGCACCCGTTGCATCAAGCGGCGGTTGAAGAGCCGGCTGCACAGGAGCTACCGTTTGCTTAGAAGCCGGCGCCGATGAGGCGGCGGATGGCACGGTGGTTTGGGCCCGGGCGTGGGCAGCAAGCAGCAGGAAGAGCATGATGTAGAGACGCGACCCATCGCGTCTCCGGGACCGCACCGTACGGTGCCTCTGGAGCGGTCCCGGAGACGCGATGGGTCGCGTCTCTACACTTTCCCTACTGCTCAAAATGCCGCAAGGCCAGCTCGTTGCCATCATACACGCCGTAGCTGCAATAATTGACCCACTCCCCCAGGTTCACGTAGCGGCTGCCGGGGCGCACCTCCACATCCAGCGGCAGGTGGCGGTGGCCAAATACGTAGTAGTCGTGGTGGTGCTGGGCTTCCACCTCGCGGCAGTATTGCAGCAGCCACTCCTCGTCGCCGAAATACTTGCTGTCTTCTTTGCCAGACTGCATGCGGCTGCGGCGGCTCCATGTGTTGGCCAGGCCAATGCCGAAGTTGGGGTGCAGCCGCGCAAAGAGCCACTGCGCCACGCCGGAGGTGAACACCTGCTTCAGGGCTTTGTAGCTGTAGTCTTTCGGCCCCAGGCCGTCGCCGTGCCCGATATGGAACATCTTGTCGCCGATGCGCTGGCTCACCTCCTGCCGCAGCACCGGAATCCCCATTTCCTGGGTGAAGTAGCCGAACATCCACATGTCGTGGTTGCCGGTGAAGATGGTAATGGGCAGGCCGCCATCGGTCAGCTCGGCCAGCTTGCCCTGCAAGCGGCTGAAACCCCGTGGTATGGCGTGCTTGTACTCAAACCAAAAATCGAAGATGTCGCCCAGCAGGTAAATGGCGGCCGCGTCCTTGGCGGCCTCATCCAGCCAGCGCACAATGCGCTTTTCCCGCGCCAGTGAGGACGCGGCATCCGGTGCTCCGAGGTGGAAGTCAGAGGCAAAATAGACCCGCTTACCAGGCGGCAGAATAACATCGGAAAGCAAATGGGGCGACTTCATTCAGTTTAATAGAGGAATGAAGAATGAAGAATGAAGATTTGAAAGGGTGAGCGTTAACCACTCATTTTTCATTCCTCATTCTTCATTCTTAATTAAGCGTAGCGTCTTCTTCTTCCAGCAAGAACAGCGCAATGCGGCGTGGGCCGTGCGCGCCCAGCACGAGGGTTTTTTCGATGTCGGCCGTGCGGCTGGGGCCACTGGTGAGCGACACCATTGAGGGCATAGCAGCACCGTAGCGCTCCTGCATCACGCGCAGGGCATCGCCGATTTCGGCCACCACCTGGCTGGGTCGAGCCAGCACCAGGTGCTGGTCGGGGTAGATGCTCAGCCGCCGCCCGCTGCCGGTGGCGGCCGAAACCAGCACGCTGCCGGTGCGGGCCACCAGCACCTCGCACGAAGTCAGGCTGAGGTCGGCGTTGGCAATGAAATCATCTTCTTGGGCGCGAAAGGCTACGCCGGCGGCCTGCAGCACGGCCTGCAAATCGGGCTCCCACACGTAAGGCGCACCCACCTGCTGCCGCTCGCGGAAAGCCGCCAGCTGTGTAGCCAAATCCACCAGGGTTTCGCAGTAATGAAACTCGCCCCCAATCTGCTGGAACCGCTCGGCAAAGGCTACCACCACGTCGGAGTTGCTTAGGGGCGGGTGCACGGGGGCCGCAAAGTCAGGACGGGGCGGCAGCGGAGCCGGGCCAGCCGCCAGGCCCTGGCGGATGCGGGCCAGCACGGCATCGCGGGAAGATTCAGACATAACACAAAAGTAAGGACATAAAAAAAGCCAGCCCCGCGAAAGGGCTGGCTTCTCGTAGCGCGAACTTTCCAGTTCGCGTCTCAGAACGATAATCGTGGAGGCGGCGGGAGACGTGAACTGAAAGTCGCGCTACTAGCCGGCAACTGCGCTGCCGCTGGCAGTGGGCGCTTCGTTGTTGCGGTTATCGTCGAGGCCGGGCAGGTTCAGGTCGGGCAGGTCGCTGCCGAGTTTACCGCCCGCGGCCTGTTCGCCTTTCACCTCCGAAGCGGTTTCGCTACGGTCGGTGCCCGCCATGTGGGCCTGGTAGTTGGTCTGGTTGTCGAAGGGGCGCTTTCCTACGAGGCGGGTCAGGTCTTCCTGTTGCAGCACCTCTTTCTCCAGTAGCTCTTTGGCTACTACCTCCAGTTCGTGGCGGCGCTCGGTCAGGAGTTCCTTGGTACGAGTGTAGGCATTTTCGATAATGGTGCGGACTTCCTCGTCAATTACCTGCGAGGTTGCTTCCGAGTAAGGCTTCGAGAAGCCGTATTCGTTCTGTCCTTTCGAATCGTAGAACGACACGTTGCCGAGCTTGGCATTCATGCCATACATCGTCACCATGGAATAGGCCATCTTGGTGATGCGCTCCAGGTCGCTCAACGCGCCGGTCGAAATCTTTCCGAACACCAGTTCCTCGGCGGCGCGGCCACCCAGAGCCATGCACATTTCGTCGGTCAACTGCTCGGTATTGTAGAGGAATTGCTCCTTGGGCAGGTACTGGGCGTAACCCAGAGCCGCCACCCCACGGGGTACAATGCTCACCTTCACCAGCGGGTCGACGTGCTCGAGGAACCAGCCCGCGATGGCATGGCCGGCCTCGTGGTAGGCCACTATGCGCTTCTCGCCGGGCGAGATGATTTTGTTCTTCTTCTCCAAACCGCCAATCACGCGGTCGATGGCATCGGTGAAGTCTTGGTCGGTGATGAATTTCTTGTCGCGGCGGGCGGCAATAAGGGCCGCCTCGTTGCAGACGTTGGCAATTTCTGCGCCGGCAAAGCCGGGAGTCTGGGCCGAAAGGCGCTTGGCATCCACATCGGGGCCCAGCGTCAGCGGCTTCAGGTGCACATTAAAAATCTGGGTACGGCCGTTGATGTCCGGCTTATCGATGCTGATTTGACGGTCGAAACGGCCGGGACGCAGCAGGGCCGAGTCAAGGGTATCGGGACGGTTGGTAGCGGCTAGAATAATAACGCCGGAGTCGGTACCGAAACCGTCCATTTCCACCAGCAGCGAGTTCAGGGTGTTTTCGCGCTCGTCGTTACCGCCGGGCATCGAGCCCTTGCTACGCGAGCGGCCCACGGCGTCAATCTCGTCAATGAAGATGATGCACGGAGCTTTAGCCTTGGCCTGCTTGAACAGGTCCCGTACCCGCGCCGCGCCGACGCCCACAAACATCTCGACGAAATCGGAACCCGAAAGCGAGAAGAACGGCACGTCAGCTTCGCCAGCTACCGCTTTAGCCAACAAGGTCTTACCGGTACCGGGAGGACCCACCAGCAGCGCACCCTTGGGAATTTTGCCGCCGAGGATGGTGAATTTGCCGGGGTTCTTGAGGAATTCCACAATCTCCTGCACTTCCTCCTTGGCCTCTTCGAGCCCGGCCACGTCTTTAAAGGTGATTTTCACCTTATCGCCGCCCTCAAACAGCGCCGCTTTACTCTTGCCGATGCTGAAAATCTGGCCACCGGGGCCACTGGCGCTACCCATGCGGCGCATCAGGAACCAGAATCCGACAATCATCAACACAATGAAGCCGTAGGTACCGATGTAATCGCCGGGACTCGACCGCTCCTCAATGTTGAGGGGCAGGCGTTGCGCGGCAGGCACGTCTTTTTGCAGCGCATCCAGGTTTTCCTGGAACAGCTTGGCGTCCACTACCGGGAAGTAGAACTGCGAGCCAACGCCATCGCCGCCAAAGGGCGAGCGACGGGTAAGTTCCTGTTTGTATTTGGCGCGGCCCGCTTCTTTTAGCGTTACCTCCACCACTTTCTGGTTGCTGATGATGGTAACGGCCTGCACTTCGCCAGCCGCCAGCATGCCTTCGAAGCGTTGCTGGTTGATTTTGGCGGGTGAGTTCATGTTGTTGACCACCATCACTCCGAAAAGGAATATCAGCAAGCCGGCCAGCACCCACAACTGCAAACCCGGACGCGGGTTGGGCACCGGGGCCAGGGGCTTCTTCTTTTTGTTGTTATTCAGATTTTTATCCGACATGAAAATAGTTACTTAAAACCGAGGATAGGTAGAAGCAAAACACCGCGCCGAAAACAAATGTTCGGCAAAAACGAAGACGCAATGGGTACGGGTTTATTTTACTTTGTGGCAGTAAAAAGAACGTCATGCAGAGCGCAGCGAAGCATCTCGCTGGTGGAAGTAACTCAATCGTTCAGCGATTTTGATTACTGCGACACGCGAGATGCTTCGCTGCGCTCTGCATGACGTTCTTTAATCAGTACGATGCATCAGGGCGCCGCTAACTATGCCGGCTCCGATTCGATGTAGCTGATATCAGCATCGCCCCACAGCTCTTCGAGGGCGTAGAACTTGCGGCGGTCGCGCAGAAAAACGTGTACCACTACGTCGACATAGTCGAGCAGCACCCACTCACGGTTGGTGCGGCCTTCGGTTTGCCAAGGGCTTTCGCCGGTTACTTTTTCGATTTCCTCTTCTACCGAGCGGGCTACGGCATCAAGCTGCGTGTCGGAGTTAGCCGAGCAGATGATGAAATAATCGGCAACCGCATTTTTTAATTCCTTCAGATTCAGGACCACGATGTCGGACGCCTTTTTGTCCTGCATGCCGCGAACGACCAAATCTGCCAATGTGTCCGAATCCTGACGGACCAACGTACTTTTCATATTGTCTTGTTATGTGTGAGCTTTACAGCTGAAAGTCTACGAAGTTAACGATACGCGCAAGAAGGCTGTGGTTGTCACCCCTCAAACCCTATTTACGGGCCAACAAATGTTATGGCTGCCGGCCTGCGCCTCGACCAATTCGGAGGCTCAAACCATGATTCTCCAAAACCGGGCCAGCGAAGGCTGCACCGTCATAACGGACTTTCAGACCGCCGGCCGGGGCCAGCGGGGCAACCAGTGGCAAGGCGCGCCCGCCGAAAACCTGATGCTGTCGGTGGTGTGGCAGCCAACGTTTCTGGCCGCCACCGAACAGTTTCGCCTCAGCCAGGCCGTGGCGTTGGGCGTGCACGACTGGGCCACGGCCCTGCTCGGCCCCGACCCGCTGCTAAAGCTGAAGTGGCCCAACGACCTCTATTACGGCAACCAGAAGCTGGGGGGCATCCTGATTGAGAACAGCCTGAGCGGGCCAAGAATTCAATATAGCATCGTCGGCATTGGCCTGAACATTAACCAGCAGGAGCTGGCGCTGCCCACGGCCACTTCGTTTGCGCGGCTTACCGGCCGGGCCTACGACCGCGCCACCCTGGCGGCTCGCCTGCTGGAGTGCCTGGAGCGGCGCTACCTGCAGCTGCGGGCCGGGCAGGTGGGCACCCTGCGGCGCGACTACCTGCAGGCCCTGTACCGTTACCAGGAAACGCACCCCTTCATCATCGACGGAAAAACCGTGGACGGCCAGATTGTTGGGGTGGAGGACGACGGGCGGCTGGCCGTGGCCATTGGCAACGAGCTGCGCCGGTTTGGCCTGCAGGAAATTCGGCACGCCTAGCAACCAAAACGGCGGGCGGCGCATCAAGGGAGTGGCCCAAGGCAGTGGCCCAAGGGAAATATGGAGGATTGCGAATAAAAAATATTCCCCGAGACAACCGTTTTGGTCAATGGTGCGAGTTAGCAATGCCACCAGTATTTAACTTTTGCGCCCTGTTGCAGTCTATCAAACTGAAAGGCAGCTGCTGGTGTTAGCTGACAGCCTGGCACGCTGCAACCCGGCACGGTGCTTGTAAATCTTTAACACAGCAATTTCTCCTCTTCACCATCACTCCTTCCGCTTTAACTATGCAACTCTTTACTCGTTCGATGGTTGCGTTGGCCCTGCTGGTTTTGTCGCTGGCGCCCACGCTGGCTGCCAACATCACCATTCTGGTCGGCGACAATTTCTACCATGGTCCCGGCAATACCACGCAGGACCGCGACATCCGCACCATTAATGTGGGCGATGTGGTGACGTGGAGCTACGTTGGGCAGCTCAGCCACCCAACCGCGTCGGATAATGGGGCCTGGGCCACGTTCCAGATGAACCAAAGCAACACCACTTTTATGCGGACGTTCAGCACGCCGGGCACCTTCGCGTACCACTGCACGGCGCATGGTGCACCGGGAATAGGCCAATACGGTGTTCTGACTGTGGCAGGTACGGCCACGGCCACGCTCGATGCCCGCGCCGCCGGCGTGGAACTGAATGTATACCCCAACCCCTCGCGCGGACAGGTAACGGTGCAGCTCAACCAGAAAGCCGGTGCCGACTACAAGCTGCGCCTGAGCAACATCATCGGCCAGGAAGTGCGCACGGTGGCCCTGCGGCCCGAACTGACGGCCACGGGTCTGCCCCTCGACCTGGGTGATTTGCACGCCGGCGTGTATTTCTACAGCCTGCTGGTAGATGGCCGGGTGACCACTACCAAGCGCCTCGTGCTGCAGAACTAGCCGAGCACGACTTAATGATTTGACAAAAAGCAGCCTCGGGCTGCTTTTTGTGTTTCTAGCCCGAATTGACAGTTGGTGGCGCGGTGCAACGGTGCATTGCCTACTTTTGCCTTTTCACCAATACGCCTGCTTCTTGTTCCGGCCGCGTTCTGTACCCACACGGCCGGGTATTTGTGCCTCATTTGATTGTATGCGCTCCTTTAAAAGCCTGAATAACCTCGTTGGCTGGGTGGTTTTTGCCATTGCCGCCCTCACGTACCTGCTCACCCTGGAGCCCACCGCTTCGTTCTGGGACTGCGGCGAGTTCATCGCCTGTTCCTACAAGCTGCTGGTGCCGCACCCCCCAGGCGCGCCCACCTTCCTGCTGCTGGGCCGCCTGTTCTCGCTGTTTTCGTTTGGCGACGTAACCAAGGTAGCGGTGCTCGTCAACGCCCTCTCGGGCTTGAGCAGCGCCTTCACCGTGCTATTCCTATTCTGGATTATCACCCGCATGGCCCGCAAGCTGGTGCTGCGTGAGGCCGTGGCCAACAGCGGCCTGGGCGCCGAGGCCATCGAGCCCAGCAGCTACCAAAGCCTGCTCATTCTGAGCGCCGGTGTGGTAGGAGCCCTGGCTTTTGCTTTCTCCGATTCGTTCTGGTTTAATGCTGTGGAGGGTGAGGTGTACGCCATGTCGACCCTATGCACGGCGGCCGTGGTCTGGATTATGCTGAAGTGGGAGGCCCACGCCAACGAACCCGACTCGGACAAGTGGCTGATTCTGATTGCCTACGTTATCGGCCTCAGCATCGGCGTGCACTTGCTGAACCTGCTTACGCTGCCGGCGCTGGGCTTCATTTACTACTACCGCCGCACCGCCAACCCTTCGCTCAAGGGCGGTATCATCGTGCTGGTGGTGAGCATGCTGATTGTGGGCTCCATTCTGGCAGGCATCATTCCCGGCCTGCCCACGCTGGCCGGCGACTTCGAGGTGTTCTTCGTCAATACCGTAGGCCTGCCCTTCAACTCGGGCCTGTTCATCTTCCTCATTGTCTTCATTGGCTTGATTTGGTTTGGCTTCCGCCTTTCGTACCAGCGCCGCAGCCAGCTGCTGAACACGGCCATGCTCTGCTTCGTGTTCATTCTGATTGGCTATTCGAGCTACCTGATTGTTCCGATTCGCAGCTCCTTCCAGCCCACCATCAACGAAAACGACCCGGAGGATGTGCTCAGCTTCGTGAGCTACCTCAAGCGCGAGCAGTACGGCTCGCGGCCGCTGTTGTACGGCCCGCAGTTCAACGCCCAGCCGGTAGACTACTCCGAGGGTTCGCCCCGCTACGCCCGCGACCTGAAAGCCGGCACCTACAAGGAGATTCTGCCGCGTCAGCAGGAGCCCGTGTACCGCGACGAAGACAAGATGCTGCTGCCGCGCATCTACAGCTACGAGCCCGACCAGATTGCCAACTACAAGAAGTGGGTAGATATTCAGGACGGCGTGAAACCCACCATGGGCCAGAACCTGGGCTTCCTGTTCCGCTACCAGATGGGCCACATGTTCTGGCGCTACTTCATGTGGAACTTCGTGGGTCGCGAGTCCGACGTGCAGCAGGCGGGCGTGGTTACGCCCTTTAGCCCCAGCGCGAAGTCGCTGCCCCCCCGCATTGGCGAGAGCCCGGCGCACAACAACTTCCTGGCCCTGCCGCTCATCCTGGGCCTGATTGGCCTGTGGTTCCAGAGCCGGCGCGACAGCAAGGATGCCTGGGTAACCGGCCTGCTGTTCCTGATGACTGGTTTGGCCATTGTCTTCTACCTCAACCAGCCGCCGCGCGAACCGCGCGAGCGTGACTACACCTTCACCGGGGCCACGTTTGCCTTCGCCATCTGGATTGGTCTGGGCGTGCTGGGGCTGGCCGAACTGTTCGGCAAAGTGGTGAAGGCCGACGGCCTGCGCGCTGGCCTGGCGCTGGCTGCCGGCCTGCTGATTCCGGGCATTATGGTGGCCCAGGGCTGGGACGACCACGACCGCAGCAACCGCTACAACTCGGTAGACTCGGCCAAGAACCTGCTCAATAGTTGCGCCAAGGATGCCATCCTGTTTACCAACGGCGACAACGACACCTTCCCGCTCTGGTATGCCCAGGAGGTGGAAGGCGTGCGCACCGACGTGCGCGTGGCCGTGCTCAGCTACCTGAACACCGACTGGTACATCGCCCAGATGAAGCGCCGCTCGTACCTGTCGCAGGGCTTCCCCATCTCGATGCCGGCCACGGCCTACGCCCAGGGCACCAACGACATGCTGCCCTTCGCCGCCAACCCGGCCGTGCCCAGCGTGAACCTGAAGGAATTTATTGAGCTGGTGAAGGCCAACAACCCGCTGCTGCAGGTGCAGTACCAGGAAGGCGGCCCGAGCATGATGAGCTTCCCGACCCCGAACTTCTTCCTGCCCATCGACACGGCGGCGGTGAAAAAGCTTGGCATCATCCCCAAAGACCGCGAAAAGCACCTGGTGGATAAGATGGAATGGAGCATGGGCAAGCGCGCCATCGAGAAGAAAAACCTGGTGATTCTCGACATGATTGCCACCAACAACTGGCAGCGCCCCATCTATTTCAGCAGCACCGTGAACCCCGGCGACTACATGAACCTGCAGCCCTACTTCCAGATGGAAGGCATGGCCTACCGCCTGCTGCCCCTGAAGGACCCGAACTACGACCCCCGCAGCGGCGACGACGGCTTCGTGGAGAAGGACCTCACCTACGAGCGCCTGATGAAGGTTTTCAGCTACCGCGGCCTGCAAAACGCGAAGATTTTCTACGACGAGAACAACCTGCGCTTCCCGGCCAACTACCGCGACAAATTCGCCCGCCTGGCCAACGCCTACCTGGCCGACAAGAACGTAGCCAAAGCCAAAGAAGTGGCCGACAAAGCCCTGGAGCTGATGCCCGACGCCGCCGTTCCGTACGACTACTACTCGCCGCAGCTGGTGCCGGCCCTGGTAGCAGGCGGCGAAAAAGCCAAAGCCGACCAGATTCTCGACACCATGACCCAGCGCTCGGAGCAGATGCTGGCCTACTACGCCACCAAGCCCGACGCCAGCCTGTTCGAAGACGACCAGCGCGGCTACCTCGTGGGCCTGCAAAGCGTGTACATGGCCGCCGAGCGCGCCGGCGACCGTGCCCGCGCCGACAAGGCCCGCGGCCTCATGCAGCAGTACTACCCGCAGTAAGCTTTGGGTGGATGAATAAGGAAACGGCCGGCCCGCGCATTGCGGGCCGGCCGTTTTGGTGTGGCAATGTCTGCGCTACTTGTTTTGAGGAGGGATGCAACAGTAATTCGGCATTGGTCCGGTCCGACCGCCCTAGGCGGTCCGACCGGTTGAAGCACCACCGAGTTTGGCCCTGACGACAACCGGTCGGACCGCCTAGGGCGGTCGGACCGGGCCGGGCGATGCCCCGATTACTTTTGCCCAACTACTTATCTGCTCAACCAGGCTCCTACTGGCGGTGCGGGTGGGCGCGGCACGAAAACGCGGTGCGGTCGAGGCGCGGCGGGTTATCGAGGTCGAAGTTGAACGCCACGCTGTTCAGGTACTGGGCGGCGCGCAGGCGTTCGACCATCGTTTCGGGCTGCTACCGATGATAAACTTCGGCCTGAGCGTGGGTGCCGACATGGAAAGCGGTGCGGTCGAGACGCAAGGCCGTGCCCAGAAGATACAGCCGGATGCCTTGCGAGGGCCGGCCATTTTCGTTAGTCATGCCCAGCGTTACTCTACCTGCAGGCGGGCCTGCTGGCCGGAAGCCTGCACCAGGTAGATGCCGGCCCGCAGCGTGGCCGGCAGGTGCAGCAGCAGCGGCCCGGCGGCGGGCACGGTAGCGCGCAGCACCACCCGGCCCAGGGCATCGAGTACCCGCACGGCCTGGCCGGGCGCGAAGCCACTCACCTGCACGGTTTCGCGGGTGGGGTTGGGCCACAGGGCCACGCGGCGGGCAGCCAGCCCGGGCAGCGTGCCCGTGACGGTGCCGCCCAGCTGCGCAATGTAGCCAGTGCGGCCGTGGATGCCGGTGTAGCCGACGTAGCTGCCACTGCCCACCACGGAAAACGGGCCGAAGGAAGCCTGGGGGCCATAAAACGTGCTCACCAGATAAAGGATACCACTGCTAGTCACCGTCAGGCCGGCCCCATTCACGATGCCGTTGCCGTTGGTGTTGAGGGCGCTGCCCAGCACCACCCACAGGAACGTGCCGGCCGGGTCGATTTTGGCGACGGCCAGCTCGCCCAGGTGCGTGGTGGTGGGGTGGATGCTGCCAAATGTGAGGTCGGTGCTGCCCACGCCGGCCACCAGGTAGGCGTTGCCAGACCCGTCGACTGCAATGGGGCCGCCCAGGTCATAGTAGTTGGTGCCGCCGGCCTGCACGGCCCACTGCCAGCTGCCCGCCGGGCTAAGCCGGGCAGCAAAGGCGTGGCCGGTGGCGGCAACGAGCGGAATGGTGCCGAAATAGGCCGTGGACGTGCTCGTGATGGTCTGGTTGATGGAGCCGGATACGTAGACGCTGCCGCTGCCATCCACCGCCAGGCCGGTGCCAAAGTCGTCGCGCGGGCCGCCGGCCTGCACGGCCCATTGCCAGCTGCCCGCCGGGCTGAGCTGGGCCACAAACGCCTCGCGCGAAGAGTTGCTGGGGGCATTGGTGCTGCTGAGGGTGATGCTGCCGAACACGGCTGTGGCCCGGGAAAACGCCCCCGTGACCGAGACGTTGCCGCTGCCGTCCACCGCCACGGCGGCCCCGTGGTCGGCAATGGCGGTAGTGCCCACCGAGCCCCCCGATACGGCCCAGAGCCAGCTACCGCCGGGGGCCAGCTTGGCCACAAACAGGTTGCTGCCCCGCGTGGTCGCGCCCGACCGGTTGGTGAGCGTGGTACTGCCGAAGGTGGCCGAAGCCCCCTGAAAATACCCGGTGATGCAGGCATTGCCGCTGCCATCGACGGCGATGCCGTTGCTGATATCGTCGTTGAGGTAACCGCTGCCGCCCGCCTGGGTGGCCCACAGCCAGTTGCCCTGGGCATCGAGCTTGGCCACGAATACGTTGGCCTCGGTGAAGCTATTGGCCACGCCGCCGGTGAGGTTGGTGCTGCCAAACCCGGCCGTGAAGCTGTGGTATTCGCCCGTGATGTACACGTTGCCGCTGCCATCGACGGCGATGCCGTGGCTGCGGTCGTTTTCGGTGCCGCCGGCGCGCACGGCCCACAGGTAGTGCCCGTCGGGCGCGCGCTTGGCCACCACAATGTCGCGGTCGCCCAGGCTGCGCAGGGTGGTGGTGCCCAGCGTGATTTCGCTGCGGAAGTTGCCCACCACGTAGGTGTTGCCGGCCGCATCGCTGGCCAGGGCGCTGGCTTCGCTCTCGCCGCGGCCCCGGGTTGTGGCCACGCGCTGCACGGTGCCGCTGCTGCTCAGCTCGGCCAGCACCAGGTCGGTCGTGCCGCCCAGGGTCAGCACGCTGCTGCCCAGTGTGAGCTGGTTGCTGGCAAAGTCGCCGGCCACGTACACGGTGCCGGTGCTGCTGCTGGCAATGCCCCGGCCCCGGTCCGTGCCCGTGCCCGTGGCCTTCAGGGCCCACTGCCAGGTGCCGGCGGCCGTGAGGCGGGCCACAAACAGGTCGATGGAGAGCGTGGCCAGCAGCGTGTTGGTGCCAAAGTAGGCCGTGGCGCTGGTGCCGACGTTGGCGCCGACCTGCAGGGAGCCGGTCACGCAGGGGTTGTTGGCGGCATCCACGGCCAGGTCCATGCCCACCAGGTCCACGGCCTGGCTGATGCCCATCGCGCCGTAGGCACCGCCCGCCCGCGTGGCCCACAGCCAGGTACCGGCCGGGGTCAGCTTCGCCACAAACAGCTCGTTCGAGGGCTGGCCGTTGAAGTTGCGGTGGCTGAGGGTGGTGCTGCCCAGCGTCACCATCGAGCCTTGGTAGTTGCCGGCCACGTAGGCGTTGCCGTCGCTGCCCACGGCCAGGCCCACGGCGGTGTCTATGTCGTTGCTGCCCACGCTCAAGGCCCACAGCCAGTTGCCGGCCGCATCGAGCCGGACCACGAAAATATCGCTGGGAGCCACGACTATCCCCCCCGCCGGCGTGAGGGGGAGCGCGGTGGTGCCGAAGGTGGCCGTGCTGCTGCTGTAGTCGCCCGTGCAGAACACGTTGCCGCCGGCATCGAGGGCCACGGTGCGGCCCTGGTCGTACTGGCTGCCGCCACCGCGCTGCACCCACAGCCAGTTGCCGGCCCCGTCGAGGCGGGCCACGAAGGCATCGGTGTTGTTCGGGCTGGTGGTGGCCACGGCAAGGGAGCCGAAGCTCACGCTGCCCGCGAAGCGGCCCGTGATGGCCAGGGCGCTGCCGTTGCCCTGCACGGCCAGGCTGGTGCCGGTGCAGTTGCCCAGCGCGGTTCTGCTGCCGCCGGCCACGGCCCACAGCCAGGTGCCGGCGGGGTCGAGCTTGGCCACGAACACGCCCGTCAAGGCCAGGGTGGTGCTGCCAAACTGCGCCCCGGCGGCGGGAAGGTTGCCCAGCACGTAGGGGTAGCCGTTGTCGTCGACGGCAATGTCGGTATTTTGGCTGTCGAAGTTCCCACCCTTCTCGATGCGCAGGGCCCACAGCCAATTGCCCGTGGGCCCGCGCTTGGCCACAAAGCCGCCGTCGCCGCTGAGGTGGATGCTGCCAAAGTCGATGTCGCCCGCGTAGGTCCCCGTCACGTACACATTGCCCTGGGCATCGGCGGCCAGCTTATCACCCGAGATGCTCCCGCCCCCGGCCTGAAATCCAAACGAAGTGGCCTGCGTAAAGGCGGGGGCCTGCGCCCGGGCCGTGCTGCCCGGCAGGGTCAGCAGGGCCAGTAGGGCCAGCGCCAGCCAGCCCATGTGCCCCCACCGGAGCGCGCGGGAGTAGTCGTTTTTCAGCATCGGTTTCGGGGGTTGGGGTTCGTCCTGGTCGTGCGTTGTCAGGTGCACTAAAGATACGCGCCGCCGGACGTGAAAACCGCCCCACTGGCCGGCCCGCAGTGCGTGGGCCGGCCAGTGGGGCGGTTTTCACGTCCGGCAGAGCTGCCGGGGCTCCCTCATCCCCCTGAGAGGCACCGGGCAGCGCTGCCGCATGCTTCTTAGCCCCTTGGGAGGCACCGGGCAGCGCTGCCGAATGCTTCTTACCCCCCTGGGAGGCACCCGGCAGCGCTGCCTGGCCCTTCTTACCCCCTTAAGAGGCACCCGGCAGCGCTGCCAAAGGTGCTTAACCCGCCTGGAGCGTAGTGCCGGGCTTTTTAGCATACACTCGCTTGGGCAGGCTGGCGTAGTCGAAGTAGCGGCGGGCCTGCTGCGGGGCGCGGCGGTGCGCGTAGCAGGCGGCGGTGTGTACATCCCAGAGGGCTTCGGCCACGGCCCGGGCCCCGGGGCCGAGGTCGGCGAGGGTTTCCTGCAGGTCGGTGCGGGCCTTGGTTTTGGTGGTGGCGGCTTTGGTGTACTGCTTCAGCAGGGCAGCGGCGGCGGGGCCCTGGGCCTTCACCGCGTCGTCGGGCGAGGCTTGCAGGGCTTTCACGTAGGCGGCCAGGCGGGTGGCGCGGGCTTTCACCGGGGCCTGGGTGAGGCCGCTGAGCTTGTCGGGGTAGTACGTCTTTTCCTCGTCGGCGTGGTCGAAGAAATAGGGCCGGAGCACCTTCACATCGGTGGCTTGAATGAAGGTTTTGAAGGCCTCGAACGCCGTTTGCTCGGCCCCGGTACCGGTTTGGGCATTGCCGCCCTGGCCCCGGCGCGTTACCAGGTCGGTGCGCAGCCCGGCCACGGCGGTCGCCAACGCCGCCCCGTGGCCGGCAATGAGGGCCTCGACGCCGGGCGCGGCCACGGCCGTGGCCGTAAACTCGGCGAATTTGGCTAGGGTTTCCCGCGAGGCTTTCAGGTGCAGGAAGAAGTTCTCGTACTTGTCGTTCTGGTAGTCTTTCATGCGGGTAAACAGTGAAAAGAGGAAAGGAAAATCGCCGACCGGGGCGGCCCGGCCGGCACGCGGCAAAGTAGCAGGAAAAAGCCGGCGCGGCTAGTGCTGCACCCGAATCTGGGAGCGGCTAACGCGGCAGCGTCTGGAAAGCTTATTGCTGCCGGTCAAACCGACCGGAGGTGACCCGCAAGGTTTTGGTGGGGTCCAGATTATTCACGGCCGTGAACTCGAACGTGCCGGAAGCAATACGCTGGGCTATATCCGCCCGGGTTATCCGTACTTGACCGGTGTAGATACTGGTCGTGCCGTACAGTTCTCCTGAGTAATCATTCGGTGTTACAGTCGCGTGATTCTGACAGTGCCAAGGAAGCTCGGGAGGAGAATATGGAGTATTCTTATTCAGCGAATAAGTACCCACAAGTAGCTTACCAGTGCGTGGAAAATTGGCAATGAATACACTAATGCTATATTCTTTACCTCCTGCCTTGCCGTTCAGCCGCAATTGGTATAAGCTGTCTTCGGCAAAGCCGCCCGCGATGCCGGCGACTCTGCCGGGCCCGCTGCCGAAGCCGCTGGCGGTGAAGACCTGGCCATTGATTAAACAGCCCGCCGTGTTTTTGCCCTCTTGCGTGGCCGGGGGCAGGTCGGCTTCGGGGTCGTTTTTCTTGCAGCCAGCCGTAAGCAACGCGGCGGCCAGGCCAAGGGACAAGTAAGCTCTCATGGGACAGAAAGGAAAAAGCGCAGAAAAGAAAGTGGTAGAAGAGCTTATTGCTGGCGGTCAAACCGCCCTGAGGTGACACGCAAGGTTTTTGTGGGGTCCAGACTGCTCACGGCCGTAAATTCGAACGTGCCGGATACAATTCTATTGACTTCGTCAACGTGAGTGATATTTACAGAGCCGACAGCTTTGGAAGTTGTTCCAAACAATTCTTGCGAATTATCATTCGGCAAGAAGACTGCATAGCTCAGACACTGGCTTGAAATAGCCGCTGGCATATAAGGGGTATCTTTGTCTAGGATATACACGCCTGCCAACATTCTATTTTTGAACCTCGGAAATGAGTTCAGAAATAAATGAATCGCTCCTTCGCTACTTCCAATTTTTCCGTTTAGGCGCAGGTAG
Source organism: Hymenobacter glaciei (assembly GCF_039539585.1). Classification (NCBI taxonomy): domain Bacteria; kingdom Pseudomonadati; phylum Bacteroidota; class Cytophagia; order Cytophagales; family Hymenobacteraceae; genus Hymenobacter; species Hymenobacter glaciei. The sequence goes on from NZ_BAABDK010000025.1 coordinate 68,468, forward strand.
TAAGCACTGTCACAGGCAAAGCCTCCGCCCATACCGGCGACTCTGCCGGGCCCGCTGCCAAAGCCGGTGGCCACAAACGGCTGGCCGTTGATGAGGCAGCCAGCGGTGTTGGCTCCGGTGTGCGTGGCGGCGGGCAGGCCGGCAGCGGGGTCATCTTTTTTGCAGCCGGCCAGTAACGTGGCGGCCAGGCCGAGGAATAAGTAAGGTCTCATGGGACAGAAAGGAAAAAGCGCAGAAAAGAAAGTGGGCGAAAAGCTTATTGCTGGCGGTCGAACCGGCCTGACGTGACCCGCAGGGTTTTCGTGGGGTCCAAGCTGCTCACGGCCGTGAACTCGAACGTGCCGGCCGTTATAGGCCTGTTCAAGTCGGCCAGATTTACATAGACAAAGTCTACTTTGCCTACATGAATATTATCAGTGATGTACACTTCGCCCGAATTATCATTTGGGAAAAACGCCCCATAGCTGCGGCATTGCGTTGGACTTGCAATGGGTATATAGGCTGATAACTCATTTAGTAGATAAGTTCTAATTAATGAGTTGGACTTATAATCCGGGATGCTTCTCAAATAGATATGTAGGCTGCCATCCTGCCCACCAAGCTTTCCATCGAGGCGCAGGTAGTAGTCACCGCCGTAGGCAAAGCCGCCGCCCAAGCCGGCGACTCTGCCGGGCCCGCTGCCGAAGCCCGTGGCCACGAATGGCTGACCATTGATGAGGCAGCCGGCGGTGTTGGCTCCGGTGTGCGTGGCGGCGGGCAAATCGGCTTCGGGGTCATTTTTTTTGCAGCCGGCCGTGAGCAATGCGACTGCCAGGCCAAGGAACAAGTAAGGTTTCATGGGACAGAAAGGAGAAGAGTGCGGAAAAGGAAGTAGGGGAAATCTTATTGCTGACGGTCGAACCGGCCCGAGGTGACCCGTAGTGTTTTGTTCGGGTTCAGGTTGCTCACGGCCGTGGACTCGAACGTGCCAGAGGAGACACGTTTAACTCTAACATTGCTAATATCTACATAGGTAATTTCGACTTTACCTGTATGCTGTGCGTCGGTTCTATACACCTCTTGTGTGTTGTCATTAGGAAAAAAAGCAGCATAACTCAAGCATTGTCCAGGCAGCGCTATTGGTAAGTAAGAAGTCGAGTTATTTAATAAATATTCTCCAAGCAAAGCTTGGTTCTTGTAATCTGGAACGCTATTCAGAAAAATATGTAGGCTGCCATCCTGCCCACCAAGCTTTCCATTGAGGCGCAGGTAGTAGGCACTGTCGTAGGCAAAGCCGCCGCCCAAGCCGGCGACTCTGCCGGGCCCGCTGCCGAAGCCCGTGGCCACGAATGGCTGACCATTGATGAGGCAGCCGGCGGTGTTGGCTCCGGTGTGCGTGGCGGCGGGCAGGCCGGCAGCGGGGTCGTCTTTTTTGCAGCCGGCCAGTAACGTGACGGCCAAGACCAGGTAGAAACAGGTTTTCATTAGTGAGGGGAAAGGAGAGAAATGAAAGTAGGCTGGAAAAGTGGCTACAGCGTTAGCCTATTGAGGAAGTCTTCATAAAACCGCTGCGCCCCAAATCCTCCGCAGTTTAGCCCCCCCCGGCAGCAGCTGCAAACCAACTTTTGCGCGTATCAGACTTTTCAACGGGCCATTTTTGTGTGCTTTAGCAGGCGTGGTCCCACCCCCACTGGCCGGTAGTCGCGTTTTCGGTGCGACCTTCCGTAAGAGAAGACGACTTTACCACTCTGCGTTTGCCACCCGCCATGCCCTCCCCTTCCCGCCTCTGGTACTGCCTCGGCGGGCTGCTGCCGCTGCTGGCCGCCGCCCCACTGGCCACCCCGCGCCCCGATTTCGCCGGCCTCTACCGCGACGCCCCGGCCCTGACCGTGGATACCCGCCGCGAGGGCGACAGCCTGCGCCTGTACCTGCGCCTGCCCGCCCCCGCCCGCCTGGGGCCGGGCCACGCGTTGCGGGTGGCCCTGTGGCCCAGCTACGAAGCCCGCGCCCCGCTGTGGCAGGACAGCATCGCGCGCCGCGCCCAGCACCCGCGCCCCGCGCCCGATGGCGGCGTGCAACTCAGCTTCTGCGTGCCCGTTGCGCAACTGCCTGCCGGGGCCGCGCTGCAAGTCACCACCGCTGCGGCCGATACGAAGGACGACTACCAGGAGCCGACCACCACCGCCTGGCTGCGCCTGACCGAGGCCGTGCGGGCCCGCCCCTTCGTGCTCACGGATTCGGCCGGGCAGCCGCTGGCCCGCCGCTACCTGCGGGCCGGCGAAGTCTTCGGGGTCGAGAGCTACGGCCTGTTGCAACCCGTGCGCTGGAAGCGCTACGCCGTGAACCCGCTGCCCGCCCTGCCGCCCATGACCAATGCAGCCGCCATGCCTGCCGGGCCGCGGGTACTGCCCGTGCTCGACTCGGCCGAAGTCCGCCCCGGCCAGCTGCTCCGCTTTCAGGAGCCCGGGCTGTATGCGCTGAAAGTGGGCGGCGTGGGCGGTATCGCGCCGCGCACGCTGGCCGTGCTGGTGGCGCCCAACGCCTATCCTGCGCTAAGCACCGCGGCCGAACTTATTGAGCCGCTACGCTACCTCACCACCAGCCAGGAGCGCCAGAAGCTGACCGATGCGCCCGACCCCAAGCGGGCCGTGGATAAGTTCTGGCTCGATATCGCCCAGGGCAACCAACGGCTGGGCAAGGAATTGATAAAAAGCTACTACGGCCGCGTGACGGCTGCTAACCGCCTGTTTGCCGCGCACAAAGCCGGCTGGCTGACGGATAAGGGCCTGCTGTACGTAGTATTGGGGCCGCCGCCGGGCGTGCGCCGCCTGGCCGATGGCGAGGAGCGGTGGTATTATCCCGACGGTGGCCTGACGGGTGGGCCCATCACCTACAGCTTCCGGCCCCGACCGAGTACCTTTGCACCTGATTATTACGAATTGGTGCGCCGGCCCGAGTACGAACTGCTCTGGTATGCCGCCGTTGAAAAATGGAGAACCCCACCGACCGCCCTGACCGGCCCGAACGTCCCCAGCGACCTGCCCGCCCGGTAGCCGGCCGCCGCTTTTACGACGGCGCCAACCGCCCCGTCACCCCCAAACAGTTCCGCCCCGACCGCGGCGGCAGCGAGTTCGACGAACGCCCTGCCCGCCCCAAAGGCCGCGGCGGCAGCGACAACCGCGACGAAGCCGCCGGCGACCGCACCGGTCGCTCCGACCGCGGCGAGTCGCGGCCGCCCTACCGCGAGCGCAGCGAAAGCACCGAGCAGCGCGGCAGCAACGCCGGCGGCGAGCGCCCCCGCTACGAAAACCGCCCCGCCCAGGCCGCCAGCATCGACATGCTGTTTGGTCTGCGCCCCATTCAGGAAGCGTTGAATGCGGGCCGCACCCTGGAGAAGATTTTCCTGTTGCGCGGCACCAAAAATAGCCTCGTTACGGATATTTCGGCCGCTGCCCGCGCGGCTGGCATTCAGGTGCAGCTGGTGCCCGTGGAGAAGCTCGACAACCTGACCCGCAAAAACCACCAGGGCGCGGTGGCCTTCGTGTCGCCCATCGACTACGCGCCCCTCGATACCATTGTAACCGGGCTGTTCGAGGAAGGCAAAGTGCCCTTCCTGCTGCTGCTCGACCGCATTACCGACGTGCGCAACTTCGGCGCCATTGCCCGAACGGCCGAGTGCCTGGGCGTGCAAGCCATTGTGGTCCCCAGCCGCGGTGCCGCTCAAATCAACGGCGACGCCCTGAAAACCTCCGCCGGCGCGCTGAACATCTTGCCCGTGTGCCGCGAGAACAACCTGCACGAAACCATCCGTTTCCTCCAGCAGTCGGGCGTCACCATCGTGGCCTGTACCGAAAAAGCCGACGAAGCCGTGGGCGCCGCCGAAGTCGATTTCACTGGCCCCGTGGCCATCCTCATGGGTTCGGAAGAAGACGGCATCTCGCCCGACCTGCTGAACCTGGCCGACGTGAAGCTGAAAGTGCCGATGGCTGGTCAGATTCAGTCGCTCAACGTGAGCGTAGCTGCTGGCATCATGCTGTTTGAAGTGGCCCGCCAGCGGGTAAACGCTTAACTGAAACGGTAAGCCCCAGCGGGACGGCATATCGGTAGTGAACCGCCAATGCCATTTATAAAGCCCCAGCGGGGCGGCACTCGTTCGACGAGTGTCGCCCCGCTGGGGCTTTGGCATTCTTTATATGTAATCGTACTACAGATATGCCGCCCCGCTGGGGCTCTTACCACGTTCTAGGCAGCCTTAGTTATACCCGCTGCCCTTTTTGGCTTTCACGTCGGCCACGAACTCCTTCACGCGCTGCTCTTCGCTGCGCTTGCAGATGAGCAGCACGTTGTCGTACTCGGCAATGATGTAGTCTTCGAGGCCCTGCACTACTACCAGGCGCTCCGAAGGCGTTTTGATGACACAACCACTGGTATCGTAGAGCAGCACGTCGCCGTTCACCATGTTGTTGTTGGCGTCGCGCTCGCCAATGCGGTGCAGCGAATCCCAGGTGCCCACGTCGCTCCAGCCGAAGTCGGCGGGCAGCACATACACGTTGTCAGCCTTTTCCATCACCCCGTAGTCGATGCTGATGTTGCGGCAACGCGAGTAGGCCTCGCCGATGAACTCCTCTTCCTGCGGCGTGCCCAGCTTATCGGCGCCCTCTTCGAACACCTCGGCGATGTCGCCCAGGTACTGGTGAAAAGCTTGCAGAATCACGTCGGCGCGCCACACGAACAGGCCCGAATTCCAGAGGAAGTCGCCGCTCTCCACAAACATCTTAGCCAGCTCCAGATTAGGCTTCTCGGTGAAAGTTTTCACCTTGTGCAGCTGGCCGCCGGGCAGGCTCTGGTCGTCCATGTACTGGATGTAACCGTAGCCGGTATCGGGGCGCGAGGGCTGAATGCCGAGCGTGATGAGCACGTCATCGGCCCGGGCCGCATCAATGGCAATGCCAATCAGGCGGCGGAACTCGTCTTCGCGCAATACGGCGTGGTCAGCCGGCGTCACGATGATAGTTGCTTGGGGGTCGCGTTGCGCGATGCGGTAGCTGGCGTAGGCAATGCACGGTGCGGTGTTGCGCCCGATGGGCTCGCCCAGAATCTGGTCGGCGGGCAAATCGGGCAGGTGTTCCTGCACCAGCGCCGTGTAGTCGCGGTTGGTTACTACAAACACGTTTTCGGGCGGGCACACCCCCGCAAAACGGTCCACGGTAAGCTGAAGCATGGAGCGCCCCACGCCCAGCACGTCATGAAACTGCTTGGGATGGTGGGTGCGGCTGAAAGGCCAGAACCGGCTGCCAATGCCGCCGGCCATCACGATGAGGTACGTAGAATTCATTGCGACAAAGGTAAGGCCGAAGCCGAACCTGCGCCCGCCGCGGCGCTGGCGGTTCGCAGGTTAGTCAGAAGAACATCGTGCCGCGCGTTGGCCGGGAGCCCGGTCGGTTCTAGTTAGGCGCCGCTGTATCTTTCGGGACTGTGGCTACTGTATTCCGTTCGATGTCTGCTCTCCTTTCCTGTCCTACCTTGTTTCTGTGCTGCTTCCGCTGCTGTTGCATCTGGCTGCTGACAGGATTTCTGGTGGCGGGCTGCGCGGGGCACGCTCCGCAGTCCGCCGCTCGGTCTCTCTATAAAAGGCGGATGCTTCGGGTCTCCGGCTATGTGCTCGATGCGGTGAGCCGACAGCCGATAGCCGGGGTGCCTGTTGCGAAAAACGGCGCACAGACTACCAGCGCTAAGGACGGTTTTTTTCGGTTGAGATACCCGGCGGCAAAACATAAAGCTTACCCTATCGCGGGAGAGGATGAGCTCGCAGTTGATTTACCCGGTTATGCCGGCCGCGCCTACATTCCGGCCGATACCACGCAGCACATCACGCTGCCGCTGCTGCACAATCTCTACCGGTTTCCACCCAACGGCAACTTACACCCGGCCGACTCAATCCATCTATCGCTTTGCACCGCGCCGTGGAATGGGATGCCGAGTAACTATTGGGCTTTTCTGATTCAGGACAGCAGCGTCCACCAGCCGCGTAAGCTGCGGGCAATCACCTTCCGCATTGGGCAGAATGGGTTTTTCCGCGAACCCTTCCGGATACGTCTTTACCGTTACAACGGACCGGCACAGCCGCCGGGCGAAGATTTGCTGACGGAGAATTATATGATATCTTCAGGAACAGAAGGGGTGTTTAGCTATGACCTGAGTGATTATGACATCATTCTGCCAGCCACCGGCTTTTTCCTGGCACTGGAGTACATACTTGGGAGCGATAAATTTTACGCGCAGTCACACATGGTGGGCTATAAGCCAGTAGGCCCGCTGCTGCGTCCTCCCTACGCCTTCGCTGATACGCGAACCTGGGCATACGTTTTAAATAAAGGCTGGCAGCGTATTCCGGCCGCTCAAACCTGCTGGCCCCGCTATGAAAGCGCGCTGAGCGTAGAAGTGGAGCCTACCAAATAGCCCCACATACAGACTAATTCTCCTACACCAGTCCCTCGCGCAGCAAGTCGTGCAGGTGAATGAAGCCGGCGAACGCGCCGTCCTCCGTTACCACCAATTGCGTGATGTTGCGGCTCTGCATGCGGGCCAGGGCTTCGGCGGCGAAATCTTCCACATCAATCGTAGCGGGGCGGGGCGTGAGAATGTCGCGCGCGCGCAAGCTCTCCAGGTCCGAAAAACTGCCCAGCATGCGGCGCAGGTCGCCGTCGGTGATGATGCCCGCGAGTTGGCCCGCGGCATCGAGCACGGCCGTGGCCCCGAGGCGCTTGCCCGATATTTCGAGCAGCACGTCCTTCAGCGGCGCATCGTCCTGCACCTGCGGGCGCTGGTTCTGCCGGCTGAGGTCGCCCACTTTCAGATAAAGGCGCTTGCCGAGGGTGCCGCCGGGGTGCAGGCGGGCAAAGTCGGCGGCGGTGAACTGCCGGCTTTCGAGCAGGCATACGGCCAGCGCATCGCCCAGGGCCAGGGCCGCGGTGGTGCTGGTAGTGGGCGCCAGGTTGTTGGGGCAGGCCTCTTTGCTCACCGGTGCGTGCAGGATGTAAGTGGCCTGCTGGGCCAGGTAGGAGTCGGCGTTGCTCACGAGCGCGGCCAGAGGCACGCCCTTGCGCCGCAGCAACGGCACCAGCACCTTAATTTCGGGCGTGTCGCCGCTCTTGCTGATGGCCACAACGAAGTCGCCGGGCTGAATCATACCCAGGTCGCCGTGAATGGCATCGGCGGCGTGCATAAACAAGGCCGGGGTGCCGGTGCTGTTGAGCGTGGCCACGATTTTGCCGGCGATGTGGGCACTTTTGCCAATGCCCGTAACCACCACCCGGCCCTGCAGCTGCAGGATGGCTTGCACGCAGGCCACGAAATCGGGCGTAGCAGCCAGGGCATCGGCTACGGCGCGCACGGCGTCGGCTTCTTCGTGCAGCACTTGGCGGGCAATGGCGAGCACATCGGCAGTAGCAGGCGCGGCTCCGGCAGCGGCAATACCTTCGGAAGATTGAGCAAAAGCGGACATGAGCACGGGGTAAGGTTGATTTTGCAAAATTGGGGGATAGAAGCTAAGCCCGCTTCCTCAGCCCGAAACAACGCCCTTCCATCGCGCATCGACTTTCCAACAAGACTCCAGGACAATTTGTAGCGTCCAAACAGGATTTGGAGATTCGGGCCAGCCAACTCGCCCGCTGCAAACCTTACCCAACTCTGGGTACCGGCGCTGCACTTGCCTGACCTTCCACCGACATAGCAATATGACAAAATTGTTTTCCACAATTCACGAAAAACGTCTTTTTTCATGCGGAAAATATGCGTCATTGCTTATCTTCGTTATGAACCGCGAACCGGTCCGCTTTTCACCAGCGCCTATATCTCATGTCTTCAGTTGCCCTCCAAGAAGCCCCGGTCCTCACGGCCGATTTGAAACATACACTAAAGGAAGTATTCGGCTACGGCCAGTTTCGGGGGACCCAAGAGGCTGTTATTCAAAACGTACTTGCCGGGCACAACACGTTTGTGATTATGCCCACCGGCGCGGGCAAGAGCCTCTGCTACCAGCTGCCGGCCCTGGTGGTGCCGGGCACGGCCATCGTTATTTCGCCCCTCATTGCCTTGATGAAAAATCAGGTTGACCAGCTGGGGGCTTTTGGTGTGAACGCGCAGGTCTACAATTCGACTCTGACCAAAACCGAGATGAAGCGGGTGCAGCGGGACGTGATAAGCGGCGAGGTGCGCCTGCTGTACGTGGCCCCGGAAAGCCTCACCAAGGACGATACCATCGACTTCCTGCTGAAATCCACCATCAGCTTTGTGGCGATTGACGAGGCCCACTGCATTTCGGAGTGGGGCCACGATTTCCGCCCCGAGTACCGCAAGATTCGCGGCATCATCGACAACCTGGGCGGTAACGTGCCCATTATTGCCCTCACGGCCACGGCCACGCCCAAAGTGCAGCTGGACATCCAGAAAAACCTGCAGATGGACGACGCCTCGGTGTTCAAAACCAGCTTCAACCGCACCAACCTTTACTACGAGGTGCGCGCCAAGCACAACACCAAAAAGCAGCTGATTCAGTACGTGAAGCAGCACAAGGGCAAGGCCGGCATCATTTACTGCCTGAGCCGCAAGAAAGTGGAGGAAATTGCCGAGCTGCTGCGCGTGAACGACGTGCGCGCCCGGCCCTACCACGCCGGCCTCGACCAGCAGGTACGCATCGACAACCAGGACGCGTTTCTAAACGAGGAGTGCGACGTAATTGTGGCCACCATTGCCTTCGGCATGGGCATCGACAAGCCCGACGTGCGCTTCGTGGTGCACTACGACGCGCCCAAATCCATTGAGGGCTACTACCAGGAAACCGGCCGCGGCGGCCGCGACGGCCTGGAAGGCAACTGCCTGATGTTCTACAGCTACGATGACATTCTCAAGCTGGAGAAGTTCAGCAAGGACAAGCCCGTGACCGAGCGCGACAACGCCCACCAGCTGCTGGCCGAGATGACGAACTACGCCGAGTCGTCGGTGTGCCGGCGTCGCCAGCTGCTGCACTACTTTGGCGAGGTGCTAGAGCAGGACTGCGGCTTCTGCGACAACTGCAAGCACCCCAAGGAACGGTTTGAAGGCGAAGCAGCCGTGGGCATGGCCCTGCGCGCCGTGGTGCAAACCGAAGCGCGCTTCAACCTGAACCACATTGGGCAAGTGCTGCTGGGCCTCAACAACCCGCACATCGAAAGCTACGCGCACAACGCGCTGCCGATTTACGGGCAGGGCAAAGAGCTGGGCGACGCGCAGTTCTGGCACTCGGTGCTGCGCCAGTGCTTGCTGAACACCTTTTTGGAGAAGGACATTGACAGCCTGGGCCTGGTGCGCATCACCGACAAGGGCATGAACTTCATCGAAAACCCGTATGCCATCACGCTCACCCGCGACCATAACTTCGACGAGGAGCAGAAGGCCGACGAGGAAAAGGTGGAGGAGATGCAAGCCGCCGGCCACGACGAGGCGCTGTTCACCCAGCTCAAAGAGCTGCGCAAGCAGGTAGCCAAGCAGAAAAACCTGCCGCCCTACGTCCTCTTCCAGGACCCGAGCCTGAAGGAGATGGCCACCACCTATCCCACTTCGCTGCACGACCTCACGCACGTGTCGGGCGTGGGCCAGGGCAAGGCCCAGAAGTTTGGTGCGCCCTTCGTGGCCGCCATCAAGAAGTACGTGGAAGACAACGACATCGAAACCGCCGAGGACGTGGTGGTGAAGTCGGCCGTGAACCGCTCCAAAATCAAAATCTACGTCATTCAGCAGATTGACAAGAAGATGATGTTGGAGGACATTGCCTCTTCCAAGGGCATCACGATGGGCGAGCTGATGGAGGAAATCGAACACATCTGCTACTCGGGTACCCGCCTCAACATCGACTACTACCTGGAGGAGATGGTGGAAGAGGAAGTGCGCGACGAGATTTACGATTACTTCATGTCGGCCAGTACCGACAACATTGCCGTGGCGATGAAGGAGCTCGGCGATGACTTCACCGAGGAAGAGCTGCGCCTGGTACGCGTGAAATTCCTGAGCGAAGTGGCCAACTAAGGCGCGCCCGTTCTCAGAATTTTCCAGTTAATGAGCCCCTGCAATTTCGTTGCGGGGGCTTTTTTGTGGGCTGGAATGGCTGAAACTTGCGGTGGCCATGCAGCCTTGGGAACGTCGGTGCAAAAAGGCCGGCTCTGAGCCAGCCGGGTACAGGCGATTATGACCTACCTCGTGGCGCACAAAATCAAAGCCGAGCGTCTCACTGCCACCGGCTACGGCGCTACCGAGCCCTACAACGACACCGAAGCCGGCCGCAAGTTCAGCTGCCGCACCAAATTTAAAGTGGTGTCGCGGTAGGAAGCCGACGGCCAACCCTAATAGCTAGGTCGCGTACGCCAAAGCGTACTCGTTTGCCTGCCGTAGGTGGGTGTTTTCCCGCTCGCTCATGTGGATAGTTCTTGCGTTGCTGGCCGCCCTGGCCTCGGCTTCGGTTGTTACCTTGTCGAAAGCCGCAATTAAAGATGTACCGCCCAGCCTGGTGTTCGCCATCGAAGCGGTGCTGATTCTGGCGGTGGCCTGGGGTACGGTGCTATTGCAGGATTTGCTGCCCGAAATTGGTAAGATTGAGCGCAAAACCTGGTTGGTGCTGGTGGTAGCCGGCGTGCTTACGGCCGCTTCGTCGCTGCTGGTGTTTCGGGCTCTTTCGATGGGCGATGCTTCGCGGGTGTCGCCGCTCACCAACATCACGCTGGTGTTTTCGGTGACGATGGCGGCCGTCTTCCTCAAGGAGAAGCTAACGTGGCAGGTGGTATTAGGCACAGCCTTAATGGCGGCTGGGGCCATCCTCATTGCCACCACCAAGCCCGCGGCCAAGCAGGAAGAGGCCAACAACAAAAATGGCCGCCCCGCCAGCGGAACGACCATTTATGAATCGGGAATAAATAGTTAATGGTCAGTGGTTGACGGTCAATCGTTCACCATTCATCACTAATAATTGACCATTTTAAAACCTAGCAATACTCTTCGAAAGCGCCTTGCAGGTTGTTCACGATGCGCATGGCGTCGGAGCCTTCGATGTGGTAGCGCTCAATCATGTGCACCAGTTCGCCGTCTTTGAACAGGGCGATGCAAGGCGATGAGGGAGGATACGGAAGCAGGTGCTCGCGCATTTTAGCCACAGCATCGGTTTCCATACCGGCGAACACGGTAACGAGTTTGCCGGGCTTTTTGTCGGCGCTGGCGAGGGCCATTTTCAGAGCCGGGCGGGCCTTGGCGGCGGCGCAGCCGCACACCGAGTTCACGGCCACCAGCACGGTGCCCTCGTTCGAGGCAAGAGCGGAATCAACCTCCTCGGGGGTCATCAGCTGCTCGAAGCCCACTTCGGTAAGGTCCTGGCGGATGGGCGCCACCATGTATTCGGGATAAACTGACATTGTCGTAGGTATTATTAAAAAGCGGCGAGGCCGCGTGCGGCTGCAAAAGTACGAATCCTTAAAGCATTAGGAGCAGGGGAAAGTTTCGGGGTGCTGGTCTAACTAAAAGAACGTCATGCTGAGCGTAGCCGAAGCATCTCGCTCGCATCGTTGCAGCGATTGATTTACTGCTGCACGCGAGATGCTTCGGCTGCGCTCAGCATGACGTTCTTTCTATTTCACTATTGAGCAGTGCATTACGGCACAATCGTCTCGATGCTGCCATCGGCACGGCGTTTCAGCTCCGTTACTTTAATGTTGCGCAGCCATGTTTTGCCCGAGAGCTGCGTGTCGTGGTAGAAGATGTACCACTTGCCCTTCACCTCAACGATGGAGTGGTGCGTCGTCCAGCCCTGCACGGGCTCCATGATGACGCCCTGGTAGGTGAAGGGACCGGTGGGCTTGTCCCCCACGGCGTACACCAGCAGGTGGGTATCGCCGGTCGAGTACGAGAAGTAGTATTTGCCCTGGTACTTGTGCAGCCAGCCACCCTCGAAGAAGCGCCGCTTGGTGTCGTTGGCCAGCAGGGGCTTGCCGGCTTCGTCCAGAATTTTCAGTTCCTGCACGGGGCCGTCGAACTGCTTCATGTCGGCCGAGAGTTTGCCGACGCGGGCATTGAGAGCGGGTACGGCGGTACTGGGCTCTTTTTCGGCGGCGTTGGCGTCGTACGTACCAGTTTGCCAGCGCTGCAGCTGGCCGCCCCAGAGGCCACCGAAATACAGGAAGGCCTTACCATCGGCGTCCTGAAACACGGCCGGGTCGATGCTGAAGCTGCCAGCCATGGGCGTGGCTTCGGCCTTGAACGGGCCGCTGGGCGAGGTACTGGTGGCTACGCCGATGCGGAAAACGTCCTGCTTGTCCTTCACCGGAAAGTAGAGGTAGTAGGTGTCATTTTTGAAGGCGGCATCGGGGGCCCACAGTTGGCGGCCAGCCCAGGGAATGTCCTTGGTATCGAGCGCCACGCCGTGGTCCGTTACGGGGCCGTTCACGCTGTCCATCGACAGGATGTGGTAGTCACGCATGGCGAAATGGTCGCCTTTGTCATTCTCCGGAATGCCGGCTTCGATGTCGTGTGAAGGGTAAATATAAATTTTGCCGGCGAAAACGTGCGCCGACGGGTCGGCGGTGTAAATGTCCTTCACCAATGGCTGCGACAGCGGCTGTTGGGCGGCGGCCGAGTCGGCTAACGCAGGCTTGCTGGCGGCAGTGGTTTCGGTAGTGGATGGGTTGGACTGGCAGGCGCCGAGCAGGGCTACCGCCGCGACCAGCAGCGGCTTGCAATGCGCAAAGTTGAAGTGGGTGGGCATAAAAAAAGAGAGTGATTTGGCGCAAATATAGACGCACAAACCACTCTCCAAATCATTGATTTTTAATCAATTTACTCACCAAACTACCACAACCGATTGCGATAGCCGGGCCAAATTGGCAGCTTAGCGCCGGCCGTAGCGCATCCCCAAAAAGTCGCCCTTGTTCCACTGCGGCCGGGCCGATTCCTGCGCTACCTGGTAGCCCACCAGAAAGCAAAGCTGCACGTACTTTTTGCCGGCCTCGAAGTCGAAGCGGCCATTGATGTCGTCTTGGGGCTTGTGGTACGTTACGGCGCGCCACTTCTGCACTTCTTCGCTGAGGTTGTTTTTGCCGTCGGCGGTTTTGTTGCCGTATTTGAGGTGCAGGGCGGGAATGCCGGCCGTCACGAAGCTATACTGGTCGCTGCGGATGAAGCGGTTCTGCTCGGGCTCGGGGTCGTTTTCGAGCGGAATGTTCATGTAGGCGGTGGCGCGTTGCACGGGCTTGAGCAACGTAGAATGCGGGGCACCCAGCGCCACCACGCTCAGCAGCGGGGCAATAATGGTGGGCATGTCCATGTTGATGTCGGCCACAATTTCGGCCTTGGGCACCGTAGGGTAAGCCGCGAAAGCCGCCGAGCCCAACAGTCCCAACTCCTCGCCGGTCATAAACGCAAAGAGCATGGTGCGCTTCGGCTTGTCTTTGAGCTGGGAGTAGATTCTGGCGATTTCGAGCACGCAGGCTACGCCCGAAGCATTGTCGTGCGCGCCGTTGTTGATGGAGTCGCCCTGCACCGGGGCCGTAACGCCGAGGTGGTCGAGGTGGGCCGAGTGCACCACGTATTCGCTGCGCAGCTTCGCATCAGAGCCCACGAATTTGCCCACCACGTTGTAGCTCTCAATGTCCTGGTACGTAGACTGCGTGGTGGCGGTAATGGTGGTTTTCAGGCCTCGCGAGTAAGGTTTGCCGCTGCGCATGGAGGCAAATACCTGCGTCGTATCGAGCCCCGCCGTTTGCAGGAAGCGCTGGAGCGTCGCCGCGTTCACGGCTCCGTAGAATTGCTGCTTGCTACCGGCGGCAAATGTGCGCGACACGGCAATTTTGCCATCGGCTCCGAGCACGCTGTAGGTGCCGTTTTTGAGGTCGGGCAGGTTGCCGGCGTGGGCCGAAGCCAATATCATTCCTACTGCGCCGTGGTTGATGGCGGCCTTCAGCAGCCCGGCCAAATCCTGGCTGGCCGAGGCGACCGTGGACGCAAACGTGCGGGGCGCGCCGCGCACAATCACCACCACTTTGCCCTTCACGTCGAGGCCGGCGTAATCGTCGTAGCCCAGCTCAGGCGCGCTGATGCCGAAGCCAGCGAAGGCCAGCGGCGCATCGGCCACGCGGGTCATGGGGAGCTCGGGGCTGGGGTACACCACGTAGTCCTGCCCCGCTACCAGTTGCAGGGTAGTACCCTGCCACTCGCGGACTGCAAATGTGGCCCCGGGCTTGAGGAAGGCGCGCCGCAACCGCACTTTTTGAATGAAGGTACCGGCCTCGCCGGCGGGCTGCACGCCCAACGTTTTCAACTGTTCCGTTATGTAGTCGACGGCCATCTGGTAACCGGGCGTGCCAGCTTTGCGGCCCAGCAGGCGGTCGTCGGCCAGGTAGGCGATGTGGGCTTTGATGGCTTCGGGCTTTACCTGCTCGAGGGCGTCAGCCACGGGCTTGGGTACGGTGAGCGGGGTTTGGCTGCCGCCGACCTTCGGTTGGGCCTGGATGGTGGTGCTTAGTAAGAAAGCAGTAGCGAGGGAAAGAATTCTTTTCATTGATTGAGGTAGCATTATAGCGCACACAAAGAACGTCATGCCGAGCGCAGCCGAGGCATCTCGCGTTCCACCACTAATTAAAACGATTGGATTACTACCCCACGCGAGCTGCCTCGGCTGCGCCCGGCATGACGGGCAATTTTACTGTAGCGTACTGTGGTTATAGCGCCAGAATTTGCTTTAGCTCAGCATCTGTTACCGTAAGCAGGCCCACTTTGGGGAGGCGCTGCGTGAGGACGCGCCAGTTGGGCTCCTGCTTAAAAATGGGTTTCAGCAGCGCCAAGGCGGCGGGCACTTGCTGCTTATTAGCCAGCGTAATGGCGTGCCAATACTTCATTTCCAGGTTCTGGGGGAACATTTTTTCAGCGGCCTGGTACTCGCGGATGGCGGTGGGCATGTCGTTTTTTTCCACGGCTAGGTCGCCTGCGTTCATGTGGTCGTAGGCACGGTCGAGGCTGAGGAGACGGTGCAGCTCGGGCAGCGGGGCGGCGCTGTCGTCCACGCGCAGGTCGATGAGGCGGTCGGCCCAGGGGCCTTCGGTAGCGGTGCCGCGCACCACGAGCAGCGCTGCCGACTGCCGGCCGCGTACGTCGCCACCGGCGGCTTGCGCGGCATCCAGGGCCGCCAGCACGCGCTCGGCCAGAGGCAGCTTGGCGTTGGCTTCGTACGCCTTGGCCATGGCGGGCCACACGCTGGCGTTCAGCATCATGTTGGCCTGCACCGAAAACTGCGCGCCCTGCTGGTGGCCGGCCATGTCGACGCACTTTTTGCCGGTGTGAGTGGCTACGCGGCCCTGGTTGTCGAGAATGGCGACCTGGCGCACGTCGCGGCCTTCGTCGTTGCTCAGCAGCTCATCGAGCGCCTGCTGGGCCGTTTTGCCGCCTTTGAGCAGGGCCAGGCCGCGCAGGCCGAAGGATTTGTTGGTAAACGACTGGGTAGCCACCACGCCCACGCCGGCTTCGCCCCAACTCACCGAAGTGCCCACCGAAAACCAGTGGCTTTGCACCGCCACGGCCATTTCACCGGTAGCAGGGTCGCGCGCCACAATGCTGAACGTGTGGGCAAACGGGTCAGTCGTGGAGTACATCTGGGCGGCGGCGGGCCGGGCCAGTGACAGGAACAGCAGCAACGCGAGCAGGTATGTAGGCTTCATGCAAGAGGGAGAATGAGGAGACGAGACAGTTAAATGTAGGCTAGCAACGACAGTAAGGCCGCGCAGGGGCTGCAATTGCATGGGGTGCCCTGGCAGTTATGGCACCAGAACAAGTGGGGGCTTAGCGCAAACGTATTCGCAGAAACGCTGCTGATTTTCTTGCTGTTACTTCCGCTTGCCTTGTTATTTGCCGCGTATCTTGAGTGAATAATTTTTGTTGTAACCGAGCGAACCAGGCCGCACGCAGTCGCGCCGGCAGCACTGCCCCGGCGCAGGTTCCTCCCCTCCCCCGTATCCCGATGAATACTTCCCTGACTCCGACTTCCGAAGCTTTCGCGCCCCAGTTTCACGCCTCCGACCCGGCCCATTTGCACACCCACGAGCTACCGCTGTGGCCCGACTGCTTTGCGGCGGTGCGGGCCGGCCACAAGCCGTTCGACGTGCGCCGCAACAACGAAGATTTTCAGGTGGGCGACGTTTTGCTGCTGCGCGAATTCAGCCGCGAGGCCAACGATTACACCGGCCGCACCATTACCCGCTGGGTAAGCTACGTGCTGCCGGGCGGCAACTTTGGCGTGGAGGCCGACTGGTGCGTGCTGGGTTTCAGTAGCCAGCCGCCCATTCCGAAGGGCATGACGGATATTCGGCTCTGGTAAAGGCGGTAGAGTCTTAGTCAATTCAGGAGAAAGCCCGTCATGCTGAGCTTGTCGAAGCATCTCTACCGCGCAAGTAATCAATACTGATTGCAACGAAGCGGGAGAGATGCTTCGACAAGCTCAGCATGACGGGCGGGAATCATTTTTATTGAAATTACAACCAGCCGCTCAGCGGCGCGGCTGTGCCAAGAAGCTGCGGATATTATCGTTCAGAAACTTGGCATCGACGGGGTTGGGCGCAGCCCCGGCAGTGTGGCCCCAGAGCGACGGAATCGGCTTCAGCACCACGCCCGGGATGAAGGGGGCCTCGTAGCGCGCATCGGTGATTGGAAAGTAGAGGTCGGTTTCGGAAGGCATGTACAGGATAGGCGCTCTGATGCTGCGCAGGGCCTTTTCAACGTCGCCGCCAAAGCCGGGGGTGGTGCCTACGTCGTGCTGCTCCCAGGTGCGCATTTGGAGGATGAGGTCGTTGGCATCGGCCCCGGGAATGAAGTTGGTGCGGTACTCGCGCAGCACCTGGGCGAAGGTGGTGCCGGGCTTGGCGTCGGCCTTCCAAAGCTCGCGGCGCCACCATTCCTGCGAGTAGAGCCAGGCCGTCCAGACGGTGGCGAAGGCCTCAATGCCTTTGGTGGGCGGCGAGGTGTAGTTGCCGTTGTTGAACGCAGCATCGGCGGTGAGGGCCGCAATCTGGCCTTCGAGGCGCACCACGCCGTGCGGGTAGCATTTGGCTGTGCCCGAGGTGGCTACGAGGCGGTCGGCAAACGCGGGGTAGCTCACGGCCCATTGAAACGCCTGCTGCGCGCCCATCGAAAAGCCAATAACGGCCCGCAGATGGGTGATTTTGAGGTCCTGCGTCAGCAGCTGGTGCACAGCCGCCACGTTGTCGCGGATGGTCATGACCGGAAAGCGGGGGCCATGGAAGGGCCCCGGCGTGTTGCTGGGCGACGAGGAATGGCCATTGCCAAACAGCTCGGTGGCTACCAGAAACACCTTGGTGGTATCAAGGGCCTTGCCCGGCCCGATGAGCCACTCATAGCCGCGGTGGTCGGCCAGGTAGTGCGAGGGCAGCAAAATGGCGTTGTCGCGGGCGGCGTTGAGGTGGCCGTAGGTGCCGTACACCACGCGGGCCTGCGGCAGTGTGGTCCCGCTTTCGGTGCGGAAGCTGGCGATGGTGAACGTGCGGACCCGGGCGCGGTCGGGCGAGCGTTGGGCGTGCGCGGGGCCGGTGGCCAGGGCCAGCAGCGCCAGGCCAACAGTGGCAAGCAAGTAGCGAAACGGCATAAGCAGCGGAAGTAAGCGTGCAGAAGTTTGCGGTAGCCTATAACTCCGTAGCGCCCGCCGGGTTTACCTTGCTGCCCTCCGCCCGCTATGCCCCAGCCAGATTTGCCCGTCATCCGCGCCACGCAGCTGCGCAAGTCATTCGGCCCGCACGCCGTGGTGCAGGGCGTATCGTTTGAGGTGGCGGCCGGCGAAACGCTGGTGCTGCTGGGCCCCAGCGGCTGCGGCAAAACCACGCTGCTCAAGCTCCTCAACCGCCTAATTGAGCCGGACAGCGGCACCGTCGAAATCAACGGCTTGGACGTGCGCGAGCAGCGGCCCGAGGTGCTGCGGCGCGGCATGGGCTACGTCATTCAGCAGGTAGGATTGTTGCCGCACTACACCGTGGCCGAAAATATTGCCGTGGTGCCGCGCCTGTTGGGCCACGCCCCTGCGGCCATCGCGGCGCGCACCGAAGCGCTGCTCACGCGGTTGCACCTGCCCCCGGCGCGCTACGCCGGGCAGCTGCCGGCGCAGCTCTCGGGCGGGCAGCAGCAGCGCGTGGGCCTGGCCCGGGCCCTGGCCGCCGACCCGCCCATTATCCTGCTCGATGAGCCGTTTGGGGCGCTCGACCCCATTACCCGGGCCAGCATCCGGCGCGAGTTTCGGGAGCTGGAAGAACTGAAAACCAAGACCGTGGTGCTCGTTACGCACGACGTGACCGAAGCCTTCGAGTTGGCCGACCGCATCATGCTGCTCGACGGTGGCCGCATTCAGCAGCTGGGCACACCGCGCGAGCTGCTGTTCCGGCCCGCTAATGACTTCGTGCGCCGCTTTTTTGCGGGCGAGCAACTGGCCTTGCAGCTGCGTACGCTGACTTTGGGCGATGTATTTGCGGGTCGAACCCTCGAAATCGAGGGTCTGACCCTCGATTTCGAGCCAAACAGGACCGATTCGGGGCCAAATCAGGTCGAAATCAAGTCTTCGAAGCCCGAAATCGAGCTCTGGGGGACTGAATTCGAGCCAAAGAGGACCGAATTCAGACTAAATCAGGTCATAATCGACCCTCCAACCTCCGATTTCGAGCCAAAGAGAACCGATTCCGAAGGTCAGAGGGTCGATTTCACTGTTCATACCACGGTACACGAGGCCCTGGAAGCTCTGACCGGAGCTGCTACTTCCACCCTGCCCTTCACCGTGGCGCAATTGATGGCCGCTTTCGGAGAAGCCCTGCAACGAGAGGAGGCCGCATGGAAAGGCTAAGCGCCCTCTTCACTTTCTGGCGCGAGCAGGCGGGCAAGCTGGGCGAGCAAACCGTGCAGCACATCGGCCTCACGGCGGGCTCGCTGCTGCTGGGAGTGCTGCTGGGCGTGCCGCTGGGGCTGTTTCTGTCGCGCCGGCCGCGCTGGGCGCCGGCGGTGCTGGGCGTGGCGGGCGTGCTGCAAACGGTGCCCAGCATCGCCCTGCTCGGCTTCCTGATTCCGCTGCTGGGCATTGGGCCAAAGCCCGCCATTTTCGCGCTGTTTCTGTATTCGCTGCTGCCCATCATCCGCAACACGTTCGAGGGCATTCGGGGCGTGTCGCCAGCGGTAGTGGAAGCCGCCCGCGGCCTGGGCCTGACCGACGGGCAGGTACTGCGCCGGGTGGAGCTGCCACTCGCGCTGCCAGTACTCATGGCCGGCATCCGGACGGCCACAGTGATAAACGTGGGGGTAGCTACGCTGGCAGCCTACGTGGCGGCCGGTGGGCTGGGCGAGTTCATTTTCGGCGGTATCGCGCTCAACAACCCGGTGATGATACTGGCCGGGGCGCTGCCCGCCGCCGGCTTGGCGCTGGCGTTCGATGCACTGCTGGGCGGCGTACAAAAGTTAAGCACGAAGCGCCTGGGCCAGGTGGTCGCAGGCGTGCTGGTGGCCCTGCCGCTGCTGGGCGGGCTGTATTTGCTGCCCCGCACCACGGGCAAGCTGCTGGCCGGCTTCAGCCCCGAGTTTGTGGGCCGGGCCGACGGGCTGCCGGGCCTCACCAAAAGCTACGGCCTGACGCACCTGCCGAGCGTGGTGCTGGCCCCCGCGCTGGTGTACGAGGCCGCCCGCCACGCCGACGTGGACGTGATTGACGGCTACAGCACCGACGGCCGCATTCGGGCCTACGGCCTGCGCGTGCTGCGCGACGACCGCCGGGTGTTCCCGCCCTACTACGCCGTGCCCGTCATTCGCCCGGCCCTGCTGCGCGAGCACCCCGAGCTGGGGCCGATACTGGCGAAACTCGACAACCAGATTGCCGACTCGGTAATGACCGATTTGAACTACCGGGCCGACTACCTGCACCAGGAACCCAAAGCCATTGCCGAGGCCTTTTTGAGACGGCGCGGCCTGTGGGCCGCCCCGCGTGCGGCCGTGGCCGGCGCGCCGGTGGTGAAGCTGGGCTCGAAAATTTTTGCCGAGCAATACATCCTGGCTGAGATGTACGCGGCCCTGATTCGAGGCAATACCGACCTGGCGGTGGAAACCAAAACCGGCCTCGGCGGCACCACCATTTGCTTTGAGGCACTGCGGAGCGGGGCCATCGATATGTACCCCGAATACACCGGCACCGGGCTGCTCGTGCTGCTGCAGCCCCGGGCAGCCGTGGTCGACTCGCTGGGCGGGCGGCCTGCCGCAGTGCTGGGGTACGTGCGGGCCGAATTCCGGCGGCGCTTCGGGCTGGAGTGGCTGGCGCCGCTGGGTTTCAACAATACCTACGCCCTGCTGATGCGCGGGCGGCAGGCCCGGGAACTGGGGATTGGGAGTGTATCGGATTTGGGCGGGTATTTGCGCAAGTAAATGTCATCCTGAGCGCAGCGAAGGACCTTATCACGATTGCACCGCTAGCTTACTGCAAACCGTTCTTAGGCGATAAGGTCCTTCGCTGCGCTCAGGATGACAAGTGGCGCTACTTTCGCCCCATGAATTCCGACTTGCACCTCGCCACCGCTGCTCCTGCCGATGCGGCCCGCCTCGCCCGCCATGTGAATGCCGCCTACCGCGGCGAAACCGCCCGCCAGGGTTGGACCACCGAATCGGACCTGCTCGACGGCCAGCGCATCGACGAAGAGGGAATAGCGGATATGCTGGCCCAGCCTGGCGCAACTATGCTGCTGGCGCTCAATGAAGCCAACGAACTGGTGGGCAGCTTCTACGCGCAGGTGCGCGGGCCGCTGGTATACCTCGGCATGCTGGCCGTAACCCCCACCCTGCAAACCCAGGGCGTGGGCAAATTCCTGCTCGAAGCCGCCGAAAATTACGGCCGCCAGCACGACTGCACCACCAGTAAAATGACGGTAATTTCGGTACGCGCCGAACTCATTGCCTACTACGAGCGGCGCGGCTACCACCTCAACGGCGCCACCGAGCCCTTCCCCACCGACCCGCGCTACGGCATCCCACGGCAGCCGCTGGTGCTGCTGGTGCTGGAAAAGGCGCTAGACTAGGGCCGCCAGCGAAACGACTGCGCATCCAGCGCGCGCATGGTGCAGAGCACCCCGTCGAGGTGGTCGCATTCGTGCTGCAGCAGTTCGGAGAGCGCGCCCTGCACCGTCCAGGTCTGCGGCTGCCAGTGCTCGTCGCGGTAGTTCACGGTGAGGGAGACGTGCCGCTGCACCCGCACCAGTAGGTTCGGAAAACACATGCAGTCGTCCCACATCTCGAACAACTCGGGGCTCAGCTCGGTGAGTTCGGGGTTGAGCATAACGATGGGGCGGCCGTCGAGGTGCAGGTAAACCAAGCACTTCATTACGCCGAGCTGCGGGGCGGCAATGCCCCGGCCGAAGTGGTATCTGGCGCGCACTTCCTGCATCACGTTGTGCAGGTCGGCCACCCAACCGGCCACCTGGGGCAGGTCGGCTTCCGTCACGGGCGCGCAGGTTTCGTAGAGGCGCGGGTCGCCCAGCAGCACCATGTCGGCGAGGGTTTTCATGGGGGTTGGATCTAGAATAAAAGTTGTGCTGAAAATGCAGAACGTCATGCCTCGGCGGCGCTCAGCATGACGTTCAGTGGATGTTCTATTGAGGCATTATAGACTTCTAATAAAACGCCTTTTCACCCCTCAGTTCGAACCGGATTTTCCGGCCTCTGCCGTCTTGCCCGGCTGTAGGTAGGTGTCCATCCACTCCAGCCAGAAGCGGTTGCGCTCGCGCTGGCGCACGGGGTCGCTCGCGTTGTGGGCGGGCACGGGCCAGGCAATGAATTTGGTGACGACGCCGTTGTCCTTCAGGGCATGAAACAGCTTGTACGACTGCGTGACGGGCACCCGCGGGTCGCCGGTATTGGCCAGGATGAGGGTGGGCGTGCGGATACGGCCGGCTAGGGTGATGGGCGACTGCTCGCGGTAGTTCTGAAAGTTGGCCTCGCTCAGCCAGGGCGAGGGGCCGATGGCGGTGGCGCGCTGTACGTTGGAGTCGCCCAGGTTGTACTGGTCAAGCCAGTCGGTGACGGCCGCGCCGGCCACGGCGGCTTTCCACTGCGCGGGGTAGTGGCCCAGCAGCCACACCGTCATGTAGCCGCCGTAGCTCCAGCCGCTCACGCCAATGCGGTTGGTGTCGACCATGCCGCCGCGCTTGAGTTGGGCCAGACCGGCCATCACATCGCGCCCGGGGCCGGCGCCGGCATCCTGGGTAATGGCCGCCTTGTAGGCATTGCCGAGGTTGTCGCTGCCCCGGTAGTTGGGCTCGAACACGAAGTAGCCCCGGCCCGCAAACAGCTGCGCCTGCGCCGAAAATGTGGCCGTGGATGCCGCCGTGGGCCCGCCGTGAATAACGAGCACCAGCGGGTAGGTTTTGCCGGCCGTGTAGTTGGCCGGGTAGGTCAGCTCCCCATCGTTCGTCACGCCGTCCGACTGCCAGGTAAGGGTCTGGGCCTTGCCCAGCTGCAAGCTGCGCACCTCTTTGTGGAAATCGGTGAGGGCTTTGGGCGCAGCCGTGGTCGACGCCATGTAGTAGAGTTCGGCCGGGTGGCCGGGGTCGGTGCCGATGAAGGCCAGCGCGCCGGTGCGGCTCACGGCTACTTCTACCCAAAAACCCCAGTTCGGGCTCACCGAACCCAGGTTGAGCTTGCTGGCTGCGCCGCCCTTCAGCGGCTGCAGCCACAGGGAAGTGCGGTTGCCGTCGAGCCCGCCGAGCAGCAGGTTCTTGCCGTCGGGCATCCAGATGGTGCGGAACACGTCGCGGTCGAGGGCCGGGGTCAGGTTGCGGCCTTCGCCACCAGCCACGGGTGCCACCCAAATTTCGTTGATGTTGTTGGTGTTGCCCTGGCGCGGGTACCAGTAGGAAACCTGGCTGCCGTCGGGCGAAAACGTGGGGTAGCCTTCCAGCTTTTTGCGGCCGGTGAGGGGGCGCACCTTGCCGTCGGCCACATTCAGCACCTGCACGGTGCGCGTGTTGCCATCGCCGGAATACGGCCCCGTTACCTGCACAAAAGCCAGCGACTTGCCATCGGCACTCCACGACAGCGGCGACGCGGGCGCCCCCGGCGGAATGGTTACGGGTAGGCTCCAGGCCCCGGAGGTGAGGCGCGTGGCCGCGCCGCCGGCCGCCGGCACCAGCCAGATGTGCGAGGAAGTAGGGGCCGCTCCCAGAAACAAGTCGTTGTTGCCCACCTCAAAAGCGTCGTAGCCCTTTTCGGGCGGGCCGGCCGCGTTGCTGGGCTTGTCGGCGGTCACGTACGCCAGCGCGGCGCCGTCGGGCCGCCAGGCGTAGTGCTGCACGCCCTTGCGGGCGTTGGTGAGGCGGCGCGGCTCGCCCCCGCGCAGGGCCTGCACGAACAGCTGCGGCACCGAATCCTTGCCCGCGCCGGTCTTCACCAGGTACGCCAGCTCCTGCCCGTTGGGCGACCAGCGCGGCTGCGTCAGGCCGAGGCGGCCGGCCACCAACGGGCGCTGCTCGCCGGTGGCGGGGTTCACCAGCAGCAGGCTGGTCAGGAACCGGTCTTCGGCGTAGTCGGGCGTGGTCACGACCAAGGCAATGCTCTTGCCATCGGGCGAGAACTGCGGGTCGGCGAGGCCGGTCATTTTGGCCAGGTCGCCTAGCTCAAACGGCCGCTGCTGGGCGCGCAGGGTAGCCGTGGGAAGTAGCAGCAGCCACAGCAAGGCCAGGTGCCAGGAGGAGAGGTTTTTCATGGGAATGAAAGATGATTAGTGCGTAATGAAATATATTTCAATAGAACGTCATGCTCATCTGGCGTCCGCGCAGCCGAAGCATGACAAACGCCTCGCGCCTTCCGATGCAGTTGGCGCATCAGTCGCGGTAATTGAGCGCGGGTTTGCGGTCGCCGAGCAGGGGCTTATACACGTAGCCGCCAACTTTCTGTTTCAGCTCGGCCTGAGCTTTCGCCACCAGTTCGGCATCGCTGAATAAGTCGATAGCGGTGAGGGCCATGGTTTTGGCGGCCACCATCATGCCTCTGCTGCCGATTTCCTTGCCGCTACACGCCACGGCCTGCCAGCTGTGGGCGGGCGTGCCGGGTATCCAGGTGGCGGCCATCAGGCCCACGGTGGGCACCACGTAGCTCACGTCGCCCACGTCGGAACTGCCGCCCAGGTCGCGCAGCAGGTAGGGCGACACTTCGGCGGCCTGGGCCACGGGCGGCGCGGGTACGCCCAGCGACTCCTGGATTTTCTTGCCGAAAGCAGCTTCCTCGGCGGTGTAGCTCACGCCGCCCACCTGCTCGAGGTTGCGCTGCAGGGCGTGGGCCAGAGTTTCGTTGATGAGCAGGTCGTGGGTGCCGCCGATGATTTCGTAGTCCATGGTGGTGCCGGTGCCCAAGGCGGCGCCCTCGGCGGCTTTCACCACGCGCTCAAACACGGCCTGCACATCGGCGCGGTTGGGGTGGCGAACATAGTAGTACACCTCGGCAAAGTCGGGGACCACGTTGGGGGCCTTGCCGCCGTTGGTGATGACGTAGTGAATGCGGGTTTCCTGGGGCACGTGCTCGCGCATCATGTTCACCATGTTGTCGAATGCCTCCACGCCATCGAGGGCGCTGCGGCCCCGCTCGGGCGCGGCGGCGGCGTGCGCGGCAATGCCGTGAAACCGGAACTTGGCCGAGGTATTGGCGATGTACTTGCCCACCATGGTGGCGTTGCCGCTGGCGGGGTGCCAGTGCACCACCGCATCCACCCCCTTGAAGAGGCCGGCGCGCACCAGGTACACTTTGCCGCTGCCGCCCTCCTCGGCCGGGCAGCCATAGACTTTGATGGTGCCGTGCAGCTTGCCTTCTTTCAGCAGCTTTTTGATTTCGATGCCGGCCGCCACGCTGGCCGTGCCGAAGAGGTTGTGGCCGCAGCCGTGACCGGCGTCCTGGCCCGCAATGGCCGTTTTCTCGGCTACGGCCTGCTGGGCCAGGCCGGGCAGCGCATCGTACTCGGCCAGAATGCCAATAACCGGCTGCCCGCTGCCGTACGTGGCCACGAAGGCCGTCGGAATGTCGGCCACGCCAGCCTGCACCGTGAAGCCATTCTTACGCAGCAGGTCCTGTAGCAGTGCCGAGCTTTTGGTTTCCTTGTAGCCTACTTCGGCAAAGCCCCAGATGCGCTGGGCCGCCTGCTGGTACTCGGCGTAATGTGCCTGCAAATCCTGCAGGGCTTCGGTTTTAAGAGCTTCGGTGGGCGGCTGGGGTGGGCGAAAGGCCAGCAGCAGCCCGGCACTGAGCAGGCCGAGCACGGTACGTTTCTTCATAGAGAACAGGAAATAGGAGTGGGCCAGCCAGAATAGGGCTTACCCGAAAGTAGCACTGAATCGGAGTTGCACCCGGACGTCGCGGGGCCACAGTCACAATTTGTGCTGATGATTTGGTGTAAATTAGTGCCCCTGATTTACGCTTTTTCTCTATTGTGAAAAGACAAGCACTGCTTACGCTCCTTCTCGCCAGCTTTGGCGCAGCCCCTACCGCGCAGGCACAGCGCCTTTTAGCAGAGGCAATACATGCCGGCATACATATCGGTACAGCAATAGCCACTTCTGCCAAGCGTCCGGCTGCGGTGCCGGCAGCCGCCCCCGCGCCGACAGTTACCTCGGCCGCTCAGGTAGCCGCCTCGTTTCAGCAGTTGAAGCGGCAGCGCACCGCCGCCGGGCAGCTACCGCAGCGCGGGGCTGAAGCCATTGCGGCGCTCGAAGCCCAACTGGAGCGTTGCCACCAAACTTACCTGGCCGACTCAACCGGCGTGATTTGCTCGCCGGCTCAGCGCACGGCGCTGCAACAGGCCTCCCTACGCGTCGTGCAGGCTAATTCTGCCTGGAATTTGCAAGCCTATCAGCGCGAAGCTTCTTTTTACATTGGGGAGGATACGCGCCGGCATCTGGTTAGCACGGGGGTGCGCGTGGTGGTACCGCAGTCGGCGCGACCGGTGCCGGCACCGGCCGCACTGCAGCCCGCGCCCCTCGCGCCAGTGGCCACCCCCGCCGAAGTGGCCGCCAAGTTTCGGCAGGTGCCGCTACAGCGTACGCCAGTAGCCCAACTGCCGAAGCGCGGGGCCGAGGCTATTACGGCAGTCGAAACGCAGTTGGAGCATTGCCACCAGACTTACCTGGCCGACTCAACCGGCGTGATTTGCTCGCCGGCCCAGCGCACGGCGCTGCAACAGGCCGCGGCCCGGTTGGTGCAGGCCAATTCTGGCTGGAATTCGCTGCCCTACCAACGCGAAGCCGCTTTTTACCTCGACGAGGATGCCCGCCGGCACCAGGTTAGCATCGGTGCGCCCGTGGGAACTCCGGTACGCCGGCCGGCCCCTGCCCCAATGCCGGCCGCTTCGCCAGCAGTTCTGCCTGCTTGGGTATCCGCCGAATTCCGGCAGCTGCAGCTACAACGTACGGCCGTTGAGAACATGCCATCGCACGGTGCCGAGCAGGTGAAGACCCTCGAAGCCGAGCTAGAGCGCTGCCATACCGCTTTATTAGCCGATTCGACCCGGGCAGTGTGCCCACCGGCACAATGCACAGCCCTGCTGCAGGCCACCGTGCGGGCAGCACAAGCTAGCCCCGGCTGGAACCTGGACGCTTATCAGCGCGAAGCCGCCTTTTATATCGGCGAGGATAGCCGCCGACTTAAGGTTACTGCAATCATGAAGGAATAGCCGCGGGCAGCGCAGCCAAGGCCGTATAATCGTCCTCCATCAGCTCCATGCCGGCGGAGACTTGTTGCGTGTGCCAAATATGGTAGAGGCGTGCTTGTGCTGGGCAGCGCATCGTACTCGGTCAGAATACTAATAACCGGCTGCCCACTGCCATAAGTTGCCACGAAGGCCATCGGGATGTCGGCTACGCCGGCCTGCATTGTGAGGCTGTTTTTGCGCAGCAGGTACTGTAGCAGGTCCGGACTTCTAGTTTCCATGTAGACCACCTTCGGTTAAGCCCCACATGCGCTGGAGTGCTTGCTGGTACTCGGCGTACTGCCCCTCGCTGCACACCTCGCTAGGCGGAGCAAATTTCTCGACAACCCTGCGCCCTGGCTCCGCTGTGGGCACCCATGCGGTTGGCGGGCTGGGGTGCTTACCAGTGGAGCATGGGCTACCGGCACGGCTCCGGTGTAGTGTGCAGATTCGAGTTGGTGATGGACCAGTTCTATTTCCGCATATCCCACTATACCCGAATGTGCGCTGCCTTATATGTCTGCCCCAGAGCAACAAAGTCAGCTTTTTAACATCTGAACAATAAGCATTACCCCCGCCATATAAACCAACGCCTTAGCTCGCGGGGCAGCTATTTCGACAGTTACGCCCCACAGCGGAGCGGCCCCTTTTGCCTAACTCTGGCGTGAATAGTGCGTACGTGGCACACTATATCCTCTACCGTTCAATCAATTTAATAATATAATTTTCATATTTCATTAGCTCATGATAACCGTTACCAAAGCTGTTCTCCCTCCGCTGGAAGAGTACGTTTCTCATCTGGCCGGGGTCTGGGAACGAGCGCGGCTCACCAACGACGGCCCATTGCTGCAGGAGTTGGAAGCTGGGTTGGAAGACTACCTGGGCGTGCCTCATGTGCACTTCACGTCCAACGGCACCATCGCCCTGCAGCTGGCCATTCGGGCACTGGACCTGACGGGCGAGATTATCACCACGCCGTTTTCGTACGTGGCCACCACTTCGGCCATTCTGTGGGAGCGCTGCCAGCCGGTGTTTGTCGACATCGAGAACCGGACGTTCTGCATCGACGCCGACAAGATTGAGGCCGCCATTACGCCCCGCACCAGCGCCATTCTGGCCACCCACGTGTACGGCTACCCCTGCGACGTGGTGCAGATTGAAGCCATTGCCCAACGCCACGGGCTGAAGGTGATTTACGACGGTGCCCACGCGTTTGGCAGCCTTGTGGGGGGCCGCGCGCTGCTCAGCTACGGCGACATTGCCACGTGCAGCTTCCACGCCACCAAGCTGTTCCACACCGGCGAGGGCGGCGCCATCGTGGTGAAGGACGACGCGCTTTCCAAAAAAGCGGGTTTGCTGAAGTCGTTTGGCCACGTGGGCGACGAGCACTACATGCTGGGCATCAACGGCAAGAATTCGGAGCTGCACGCGGCCATGGGCCTGTGCCTGCTGCCGCGGGTGCCGGCCATCATCGAAGAGCGCGCCGCCTTGCACAAGCAGTACCGGCAGCTGCTGGCGGGCCTGCCCCTGCGCTTCCCGTCGCAGCTGGAAGACACCGACTACAACTTCGCGTACTTCCCGGTCCTGTTTGCCACCGAGGCGCAGGCGCTAAAGACCAAAGCGTTGCTGACGGAGCACGAGGTGGATACCCGCCGCTACTTTTTCCCGTCGCTCAACCGACTCCCCTACCACACCGGCGCGAGCTGCCCGGTATCGGAGGACGTGTCGGAGCGCACCCTCTGCCTGCCCTTTTACCCGGGCCTGAGCGCTGCCGACGTGCTCCGCATCACCGCCATTGTGGCCGCAGCCCTGGCTCCCCGGATGCCAGCCAGCTATTTCTGTGCGTCACCCGTTGCGACGGCGGTGCACTACTCGCTTGCGCCGGAATGGCCCCGGCAGCACGTACCCACGCCGCCCCAGCGTCTGGAAGCGGCCGACCGGTTTCCGCGGTGGGAAGCGAAGCGCCACTTGGGCACCGGAGCCATGCAACCGGGCCAGCAGTCCGCCGCCTAGGCTGACTCCTTCCGGCGGTTTCTTCATTCTTCAGCAGCATGGCGACAACTCAAACCCTGCGCCAACCCGAAACCGGGCTGTACCACACCTTCCGGCGGCTCTACGACAAGCCGGTGGATGGCACAGGCCTGGCCGTTTTTCGCATCGTCTTTAGCCTGGTGATGATGGCCGAAATAGGGCACCTGTTCTACTTCCGCCACCTCGTGTTCGACCCGGTTCCGTTCATCACGCTGGCGCCCCTTAGCTTCACCACGCCGCTGGTGCTGTGGCTGGCCACGCTGCTGCTGCTGCTGGTACTGGGCTGGCATACCCGCGCCGCCGCGGTGGTGAACTACGGGTTTGCGCTGGTGTTTTTTGCCTCGCTGCCCAGCTTCTCCTACATGATGACGCCGGTGTACACTGGCATGAGCCTGCTGTTCCTGTTTCTGCCTATCGGCCGGCGGCTGTCGCTCGACCGGCTGCAACTCAAGCTCCGATACTCCACCCCGCAGTTCCGCTACCAGCCGCCCGGCAGCGTGAGCCAGCTGGCCTACTTCGTGCCGGTGGTGGTGGGCATCAGCTTCGTGTACCTCGACTCGACGCTCTATAAGCTCACCTCGCCCATGTGGCTAACCGGGCTGGGCATGTGGCACACGCTGTCGCTACCCTACGAGGTGCAGCTGAATGGCTCCTTCCTGCTCAACCAGGAAGTGCTGGTGAAATTTCTGGGCTACCTCACGCTGGCTTTCGAGTTTCTGTTTCTGTTTCTGCTGCCGTTTCGGCGCTACCGCGTCGGCCTGCTGGTTGTTGGCGTGGGGCTGCACCTGGGCATTCTGGTGTTGTTCACGCTGCCGCTGTTTGCCCTGGGATTTGGCAGTATCTATTTGCTGATGGTGCCGGCGGGCTGGTGGCGCCGCCTGCTGGCCCCGCGGGCCGGGCCGCCGGCGCTCACGTTTTATTACGATGCCGAGTGCCCACTGTGCGCCCGCACGCGTGTGGTGCTGGAGCACTTCGACGTGCGCCGGGCCATTCGGTTTGGCAGCGTGCAGCTGGCAGCCGGGCAGGAGCCCGCGCTGCAGAGCATTGCCCAACAAGCCCTGCTCGCCGACGTGCACAGCGTGGACGCCCGCGGCCGGGTATTCCAGGGTGTGGACACCTACATCCGGGTTTTTCAGGCCATTGCCTGGCTGCGGCCGTTGTCGTGGCTGCTGCGGGTGCCGGGCATTTACCACCTGGCCCGGGCCGCCTACGGGTTTGTGGCCCGCAACCGCAGCACCAACCGCTGCTCGGCAGACACCTGCGGCTACAGCGTGCCCGCGGTGCCGCCCGCCGACGAGTCGGGGTGGCTGCTGCACGGCGTGTCGTGGCGCGAGGTGAAGCGGGCCGGCGCCGCGTGCGGCATTGCCGGGCTGCTGCTGCTGCAAGCGGCAGTGTCGTATAACACGCCGCTGTTGCAGCTGCTGCGGCGCAAGTCGGGCCTGGAAAGCACCTGGCTGGGGCGGGCCGCGACGCGGGCCAGCAGCGCGGTGGCGGGGCCCGCCATTACTTTCTTCGGCATCACCAACCACCCCATTGCGCTCGACGAGCATTTTGCCGGCTACACCCGGCTGGTGGCCGTTACCTACACCGGGCCCGACGGCGTGGAGCAGTTTCTGCCCATTACGCGCCCTAGCGGGCAGCCCGGCGCCTACCTCTACGGGGCAGTATGGCTGCGATGGACCTACGGGCTGGTTTCGAAACAGATTGAGCCGCAGCGTCTGGCCGAGGGCATTCGCAGCTTCACGGCTTTCTGGGCTGGCAAGCACCACGTTGACCTTCAGCACTGCCGCTTTCAGGTGAAGGTGAAAAAGATTGCGGAGCCCCACGGCTGGGAGCCCAACTTCCTGAACCGGCAGCTGGCAGCCGGCTGGCAACCCGCGGGCGACGTTACCTGGACCAACCAGCAGTTTGAAGCCCACCTTGTGCCGAATATCTCCTCGCTCTGATTTCTCTGCAGTGGCTACTACGTCGCCTTCCGGTGGCGCTTGGCCGGCTGTCAAGGCTTACCTCACATAGATTACTCATGCTCATCGTCGGTGCCAAAGGCTTTGCCAAGGAAGTGTTGGAAGTGCTCTATCAGGGCACAGCCCCAGCCGCCGTGGCGTTCTACGACGACCTTTCCCCGGGCCTGCCCACTGCCTTGTTTGGGGTGTTTCCGGTGTTGCGCACCCTAGAGGAAGCCCAGCTATGGCTGGCCCACGACCCGGCGTTTGCCCTGGGGGTGGGCAGCCCACGGGTGCGGCGCCACCTGGCCGAAAAAATGCGCAGCCTGGGGGGCGTGCTCACTTCCACCGTATCGCCTAAAGCCACGGTGGGCCGCTTCGGCAACGTGCTGGGCGAGGGCTGCAACGTGATGAGTGGAGCGGTGCTGACCAGCGACATCACCCTGGGCGAGGGCGTGCTCGTGAACCTGAACTGCACCATCGGGCACGACGTGGTGGTTGGCGACTATTGCGAGCTGAGCCCCGGCGTGCACTTGTCGGGCCACGCGGTGCTGGGCCCCAACTGCGTGCTGGGCACCGGCGCCGTGGTGCTGCCGGGCGTGCACATCGGGGCCAATACCATTATTGGCGCGGGCAGCGTGGTTACCAAAAACGTAGAGGCCGACGTGGTAGCGGTGGGTGCACCCGCTAAAGTCATCAAGCGCGTGCTGCCGCCGGCCGCTCCTGCCCATGCATAAGGACGAAGCCCGGCCCTTGGTAAGCGTGTGCTGCATCACCTACAACCACGCGGCATTTCTGGCGCAGGCCATCGAGTCAGTGCTGGCGCAGGAGGCCCCGTTTGCCATCGAGCTGGTGATTGGCGAAGACTGCTCCACCGACGACACCCGCCGCATTGCTCTCGACTATGAGCGGCGCTTTCCGCAGCAGGTGCGGGTGCTGCCGGCCGCCCCCAACCGGGGCATCATGCCCAACCTGATGGCCACGCTGGCAACCTGCACCGGCCGCTACATCGCCCTGCTCGACGGCGACGACTACTGGACCGACCCGCACAAGCTGCAGCAGCAAGTAGCGGTGCTGGAGGCGCAGCCCGGCTGCGCGCTGTGCGTGCACGACGCCGAGGCGTTTGTGGAAGACGGTGCGGAGCCGCCTTACCTGTTCAGCACCAAATACAGCTGGCTGCCGCGGCTGGCCGGGCCAATTTCGCAGGGCAGCCTGGTGCGGTTTGGCTGGGGTATCCCCACGGCGTCGATGCTGTTTCGGCGCGAGCGGCTGGTGCCGCTGCCGGGCTGGTTCCGGGGCGTTTTCAGCGGCGACTACACCCTGCAGCTGCTGTGCTCGCAGGTGGGCTACGTGTACTACCTGCCGCGGGTGATGTCGCGCTACCGGCTGCACGCCGGCGGGGTGTCGCGGCCCACCAACAACTCGCTGGCCCACAACCGCAAGCGCATCTTCGAGACGCGGCAGCTGCAGCGGCGACTGCCCGCCCACTACCATCCAGTATTTGCGAAGACGCTGGAAGAGCTGTACTTCCAGCGCAGCGCCCTGCTGGGCGTGTTGGGCAACCGGCGCAAGCAGCTGGCCTACCTTTGGCAAGCCCTCAATGTGGACCGCAGCCAGCTGCCGCGCCACCTGGCGCGCATTGCCAAAAAGCTGGTCCGGGGGCTTCGGCTGGCAGCTTAAGTGCCTATCCGAACAGGAAATTAAAAGAACGTCATGCTGAGCTTGTCGAAGCATCTCTGCCGCGTAACTGACCCAATCAACTAAAGTATTTGCGCGGTAGAGATGCTTCGACAAGCTCAGCATGACCGTCTATTCGGATAGGTTTTAAGTGCCCGCGCTCAACTCTCAACCCTACCAGCCCAGCAGTGCGGCTAGGCCCAGGCGCAGCAACTTGAGCAGCAATAGGGTGGCGGCCATCAGGCCCACGGTGCGCAGTGCCACTTTGGCCACGCCCACGCCGAGCAGTTTTAGCAGGTACAGGTCGCTGAGCAAGGCCACCGCCACGCTGCCCAAGCCAAACAAGAGCATGGCCAGCCGCACATCGTGCAGGTAGACGCCCACGGCCAGCCCCGCAAAACGCACGGCCAGCAACGCGCCCGTGCTGAGCAGCGCCACCCGCTGCCGCTTCAGCAAAGCCAGCACGGGGCTCAGGGCAATGCCGGTGAGGCGAAACACGTAGTAGTAGCCCAGGTAGCTGGTGAACAAGCCGGCCATTTCCCAGCGCGCGCCAAACGCAAACTTGAATAGCCAGTCGCCAAACACGGTGACGATGCCAAACGGCAGCAGGCCCAGGTAGAACAGCTTGGTGTAGAGCTGCAGGCACAAGTCGGCCAGCCGCTCGGGGTGCTCGTGGTGGGTTTCCACGGCCTTTTGCTGAAATACCGGCGCCAGCGAATTGCCCAGCAATGCCACCGGCAGCTCCATGAGCGACACCGAGAACGAATACAGGCCCACCATGGTGGCCCCAAAGCCGCTGGTGAGCATGAAGATGGGCAGCTGCGCCGCCACCACCCCCAGGTAGTTGGCCGGCAGCACGTACAACGGGTAGTCGCGGTACTCGCAGGCCACCGACCGGATGCGCGCCCACGAAAACGTGCGGTACAGCGCGCCCATTTCCCGGTGCAGCCCGCCGCGCAACAAGCTAATGAAGGCCGTGACTTTATTAAACAGCTCGCCGATGATGAGCCCGCCTAGGGCCCCCTGAAACTGCAGGCCGTAGCCAATGGTGATACCCCGGCCGACCAGCGAGGTGGCTACCTCAATGCCCGCGCGCTTGCGAAACTCCTTGCGCCGCAGGTACCAGTTGTTGAGCGAGGTGTTGAGGTTGAACAGCGTGGCCACCACCGGAATGGCGTAGCGCCACGGGTGCAGGGCCTCGGCGTGCAGCCAGCGCTCCAGGGGCTCGCCCAGCAGGGCCACGCCGGCCACCAGCAGCACCAGCGTGCCCAGCGTGAGCAGGATGGAAAGCTGCACCAGCGCCAAAAACCGCTTTTCGTTTTTGGGTAGCACAATGGCCCAGGTATAAGTGAGCGTTGAAGCCAGCGCCACGTTATTAACCAGCGACGAGAATACCGCGAATCCACCGTAGCTCTCCGGCGGGTAGATGCGCGACATCACCGGCGTGAGCAGCAACCCAATGGCCGTAACGGCCGCCGACCCGGAAAATGTAACGGCCAGGTTCTGGGCAAAAGAGCCCTTCTGGCGGAGAGCCGCCAGGTTGGCTTGGGCGAACTGTTGTAGACGTTGGAACAAAACCAAAAGCATTGCGGGCCCCATATACGGCGAAGGGCCGTTAGCAGCCAATCCGGCCACCACTACGGTCCAGAAGCGCATCAGGCAAGCGATTCCGCCATTAGAGCAGCTTCGGAGTCAGTGGATGTAGGGGCGGGGCTTGCCCCCGCCCGGACGTTGACGCCCGTTGACCAGTTTCGTTCAACGACGGGCGGGGGCAAGCCCTACCGGGTACGACCCCGCCCCTACATCGTTCAACCTGTACACTGACCACGAAACCGCCATTAAGCATGCTATCGAAGACCACAATAGCAGCGCCCACGGAAGTGTTGATGCGGAGGGCCGCCTTTGTGACGACCTGAACGATGAAATGCAGACCGGTCCGGCCGGCGTTGCGCCTGCAACAAAAAACCGCCGTGGCAACTCCCATTCGGGAGCCACCACGGCGGCTAAAAAAGCACGAGCGGCGTTACTCGACCGTGAGACGGGTAGTCCGGTTTCCGGTGCGCACCACGTACACGCCAGCGGCCAGGCCAGCAGGCGGTAGCACCGAAGCCTTGCCCTCAGCATCGGTGGTGGTGCTGAACACTGCGTGCCCGGCCGTATCGAACACGCGAACAAGCGTGCCAGGCGTAGCACCAGTTAGCGTGGCCACGTTGCGGCTCGGGTTGGGGAATACGGCCAAGGCGCCGGCACTGGCCGGGCGGGCAATGGTGCGCACCGGCGAGTAGGTGAACTTGCCGTCGATATCTACCTGCCGCAGCCGGTAGTAGAGCGTGAGCGCGGCAGGCAGAGCAGCATCCGTAAGGCCATAGGAGCGGGCGCTGCTGCTCTTGCCAGCTGCTGCGACCGTGCCAATACGCTCGAAACCCGTACCATCGGTGCTACGCTCCACCTCGAAGCGGGCGCTGTTTTTCTCCGACGCCGTGGTCCAGGCCAGGCGCACGGCCTCGGACGCGGGCGTGGCCGTGAAGGCCGTCAGCTCGACGGGCAGCGGGTTGGCAATGAGGACGTCGGAGGTGAACAGACCGCGGCCGTGGGTGGCGGCCACCAGCATACGGTCGGACTTGCGCACGCGCAGCATGTCGACGCGCACATTGGCCAGGTTACTGTTGGAAGGCGTCCAGACCACCGACGCAGCGTAGAGGTCGTCGGTGCTCCACACGCCCAGTTCGGTGGCGATGAGGGCGCGCTTGCTACCGGTGGGGTCGGGCAGTACCCAGCGCACGGGCATGTCGGGCAGGTTGCCTTCCACATTGGCCCAGTTGGTGCCGCCGTCAGTGGTTTGGTACACACTGGGTTGGCCGTAGTTCGATACCGTTGCCAGAATGTGCTGGTCAGGGGTGGCTGCTGCACCAACCACAAATTTCTCGACGCCGATGCTCGAAATCGACACGTTGACCCCAATATTAAGAATGGTGGTAATGGTGGGTGTGGCCGTGGAGGCGTTGTCAACCTGTATAACGCGCCCCGTATTCGTGCCGACATACACCCGGTCGTCCACGTTCGGCGAAATGGCCACGTGCGTGACGATGGCCCCGTTTACAGCTCCCGGCAGGGCGATGGTGGAGAGCGTGGGCGTGCCGGCATTGGCATTGAGGGCGCGGCGCAGGGCCAGCAAGGTGCCCGAGCTGTAGTTGTAATACAGCACGTTGTTCTTGCTGTCGTATTCGAGCGGGTTGATGAAGGAGCCGTGCGTGTTGTCTTGCTCCACCACGTCCGGAAAGAAGTCGTCGCCTTTGTTAGTGTCGCGGTAAATGTTGCAGTACACGTAAGTGGCGAACTGCACATCGGGCTGGTCCTGGTCGATGGCGCAGAAAGCCCCATCGCCGCCGTTCACGTCGCGCGTAACGCTGCCCGACACCCCGCGAAACTGCTGGGTCCCGTTGTCCTGGGCCCCGGCCAGGAAGTAGTTCGCATCGGTGGGGTGCACGGCCACCGCATAAAACTGCGTAATGTTGAAGTTGGTGTTGATGGGCGTGATGGTCGGAATAGCGGCGGTGGCATTGGCCGTAACCGCTACCCCGCCGTCATGGCCGAAGTACGCCCGCGAGCCCGAGCCCGGCGCAAACTCAATGGCGTGCTGGTCGGCATGCACGTTTTGGAAGCCGAAGCCGCCATACCAGTGGGTGGTCTGCTGCCAAGCCACGTTGGCGGCAGTAGCATCCGTGCCGTTTGACGTTTTGAAGATGTCGATGCCGCCAATGAATACCGTGGCCGGGTCGGTGGGCGATACGTTGATAGCCAAATCGTACCAGGCCTGGCCTCGGGTGAAGTCGGAACCAATGCCAGGGTCACTATCGACGGGCCGGGGCAGCACCTGCCACGTATTGCCGCCATCGGCACTGCGGTAGATGCCGTACAACGTGTTGCGGGTCATGGCGGGGGTGCCGCTACCGCCGCTGCAAAACAGGGCATACATCTGCTGCGGGTTGCTCGGCGCGAGGGCAATATCAACGCGGGTCGTCGTGCCGGAAGGCGGCAGACCGTTACCTGGCAATGTATTGAGGTTGGTAAAGGTGTTAAGGTCGCCACTGGTGGAGCGATAGATGCCGCCGCCATTCGTGTTGGGTCCAACCGTGGCAAATACGGTGCCCGTGGTCGGGTCTACTTCCACGTCGCCCACCCGGTTGGCTGTGAATAACACCGCCGTCCAGGTGGTGCCGCCGTCTTGGCTACGCCGCAGGCCTAGACTGGTGGCGGCGTATACCCAGCCGTTTTTGTCCACCACAATTTTATTCACAAAGTTAAAAACATTGCTGCCCGTAACGTTGAAATTGGTGCTGCTCAACTGCGTCCAGGTCACGCCGTGGTCGGTCGATTTCCAGATGCCCAGGCCGCGAATGGCATCGGCGTTGCTGAAGCCTTCGCCCGTACCAAAATACATCACGTCGAAGTTGGCGCTGGTGGGGTCGTAGGCCAGCGTCGAAACGGCTAGGTTGGCGAAGGTGTCGCTCACCTTATTCCAAGTAGGCGTGGTGCCCGCCGCGTTGTCCGACTTCCAGAGGCCGCCGCCGGCCGAAGCTGCCCACACCTTGTTGCCAGTGGCATCGCTGGGGTCGGGCATGAGCGCCAGCACACGCCCGGCGATATTGCTGGGGCCTTTTTCGGTCCAGTTGGCGGCGCTCAGGCTGCCACCGTACGAGGTGCCGCGCTGCTGGGCAGCCGCCCGGGCTTGCAGCATGCGCTCGGCTTGTTCTTTGGCGATGAGCAGGCGCTCGCGGGGCACGGTGCCGGTGGCGGGGTCGCGGGTAAGGGCGGCGTCCTGCTCTTCGGCCAGGTCGGGCCGGTCGGTTTGGGTGCCTTCGCGCTCCTCTTCCTCTTCGCTGTCGATGCGGTGTTTGGTAAGGCGGTTATCGGTGTGCTGGCAACCAGCTGCCGTCAGCAAGCTGACAGCCAGTGATAATCGCAGAGCTGTGCGACCCATGGTAAACAATTGATTCATAGAAACAAAGAAAAGTGCGTTAACTGTGCAGAAAAGGAGGTTGAGAAAAACACTCAGCCCGGACTCCGCTTAAAACACAGTTATCAAATTCTACAAATATAAACCAGCCGGAGCCGAAAATACACAAGAAAAGCTGGCAACCTCAAATTCTCATTCAATATATAAAAAATTATATGTTATCAGTCACAACAATAAGCCAATTGCTGCTTAGTGTGCCAGCTGCTCGGCTCGCAGCAGGTCATCGCTGGCTTGCAGCAGCTTAGCGCGCAGTGGGGCATTGTAGTCGGGGTGGGCCTTCAAAAAAGCGCGCACAGTGGCAGCAGCCGTGGCCGACTGGTAGCTGCCCAGCGTAGCCTGCAGCCAAGCATACGGAAAGAAAATATCGCCGGTGAGCTGGATTTCCTGGAGCAAATCGAGGCTGGCCGGCAGGTATTTCTCGGACGTGGCCTGGCGCAGCGGATGGTGCAGGTAGCCCAGCGCAGCCGTTACCCAGGCTTCTTTGGCACGGCCGGCTTTGGTGCGCAGGCTTTCGAAGAAAGCATCGCGGGTAGCCTCGTCAGGCGACAACGCGGGCACGAGGTATTGCAGGCGCTGGCGGCGGTCGTCGTTTTTGATGCGGGCCAGCTGAGCGGTGAGGATGGGCTCGGGGGCCGCGTAGTC
The DNA here is from genome assembly GCF_039539585.1 of Hymenobacter glaciei. Taxonomy (NCBI): domain Bacteria; kingdom Pseudomonadati; phylum Bacteroidota; class Cytophagia; order Cytophagales; family Hymenobacteraceae; genus Hymenobacter; species Hymenobacter glaciei. The sequence continues at coordinate 106,512 of NZ_BAABDK010000025.1, forward strand.
ACGCACAGCCAGCGCCAGGGCCAGAGCAGTGTAGTCGTCCTCGGTCAGTTTCACGCCGGCGGGGGCTTTTTGCGAGCGCCAGATTTGGTAGAGGCGGGTTTGGGCGGCTGGAGTCAGGGCAATGGACTGGTAGGTTTTGAACAGCTGCTTTTTGGCATTCGGCGCGGGGTTCTTCGTGAGCGCGGCCCACAGCTCCTGTTCCAGCGCGGGGGCCACCGCGCGCCGTTGAGCGGGCGTGAGAAACTGCCAGAATACGGCGCTGGCCTGCCCCGTGAGCAGCTTCAGGTTCAGCTCTTCGGGCTCGTCGCTCAGGTTGTGGCGCACAAACCCCAGCAGCTGCGCCGGGCTGAGGGCCTGGCCTTTGAGCATGTTCTCGTAGAGGTTGACGTAGGCGGCGGCGCGCGCTACCGGGCTCGTTAGCTGCGGCAGCAGCGCGGGCAGTGGCTTCATCACCGGAAATACCCCGTAGCCCAAGCCAGTCGAGTTGAAAAGGATGGCGCTGGGGGCCGGCTCCCCCATTGCAGCTGGCACGGCCACGGTGCGCTCGGCCATGTTCACGGGCAGCTCCTTGGTGTGGCCGTCGGGGTAGAGCAGTAGCAGCTCAAACAGCTGGGGCCACAGACGGTCGGAACCATCCTCGGCGCGCTGGCTGAGGGTGAGCTGCGAAATGCGACCGGAGGCGCTCGTGTTGAGGTCGTAGCTGAATACCGGCCGGCCCGGCTGGTTCACCCACACCTGGTTCCAGACCTGCAGGTCGGCGGGCGTGCGGGCATCGAGAATGGCGATGAGCTCGGGCCAGGTGGCGTTGCCGTGGGCGTAGGTTTTCAGGTACTCGCGCAGGCCGTCGCGGAAGGCTTCGGGGCCCATCAGGCGCTCGAGCTGGCGCATCATAATGGGCGCTTTGTGGTAGATGATGTTGCCGTAGAGCGAGCCCGCATCCTGCAGGTTGGCCAGCGGCTGGCGGATGGCGTTGGCCCCGGCGGTGCGGTCGATGCCGTAGGCGGCGGGGTAGTGGTCGATGACGAACTTGAGGTCGTAGTTCGGGTTTTTAACGGCCACCTGCGTCACCTTGTCGGCCATGAAATTGGCAAACACCTCCTTCATCCACACGTCGTTGAACCAGCGGATGGTTACGAGGTCGCCGAACCACATGTGAGCGGTTTCGTGGGCCACCAGGCTGGCACGGGCCAACGCCTGGTCCTGGGTCGCGCCGTCATCCAGAAACAGGCTGGATGTCTTGTAGTCGATGGCCCCGACGTGCTCCATGCCGCCGTACTGAAAATCGGGAATCGCCACGAAATCGAACTTCTGGAACGGGTACGGCAGGCCGGTATACGTAGTCATAAAGGCCAGCGCATCGGCGTGCAGCTGGAAGATAGGACCGAGACTGAGGCGCAGCTTGGTGGGGTCGGTTTCGCGGTGCAGCAGCGTCATGGGCTGGCCGTTTTCGGTACGGCTTACTCGCGAAAATTTGCCCGCCGCGAAGGAGAAAAGGTAGGTACTGATGCTGTCGGAAGTGGCAAACCTGTAGGTTTTAAACCCTGGCACTCTGCCATCGAGAGCAGATTCAGTCGAGTCAACCAGCGGCGCATTGGCCACTGCCTGCCACTGTCGGGGCATCATGAGGGCCAAGGTAAACGTGGCCTTTAAATCGGGCTGGTCGAACACGGGCACCACGGTGCGGGCCCGGTCGGGCACCAGCAGGGTGTAGAGGTAATCGGCGTTGCGGTTCAACGAAAGCTCACCGGCTCGCAGGTCTATTTGCACCACGTTGTGGCCCAGGTGCAGCGCGGCAGCGGGCAGTACAAGGTGCTCGTCGTGGTGGTCGATGGCGAGCGGCTGGCCGTTGAGGGTGAGGCGGTGCAGGTACTCGGTGGGTGCTTTGAAATCGAGCTGCACCGGGTGGCGGTTATTTTTCAGAGTAAACGACACCTGCTCGACAACCTCAATTGGCTCTGCTTTTTGCGCCGGAATATTCAGGCTGAGATTGTAGGCCACGCTGCTGATGGCGGCCCGGCGAGCCTGCGCCAGCACTTCGGACACGCCCGGCGTGATGGGCGGGTCGGGTTCGACGGGCATCGTGGGCCGTAGCGTAGTTGTCACGGGGGTGTTGAGAGCCGGCACGCGGTGGCAGGCGGTGGCGAGCAAGGCGAGGGCCAGTAGGGCAGGCCGGGCGTAGGAAAGCAGCATTTTCATACAGGAGATTGAGTCGGCCGCAAGCGCCGGCGCGGTAGAGACGCATATTTGCGTCTCGTCGTTGGCCGGCCGGAACTGCGCAGGTCAAACATTGTTCAACGACGAGACGCAAATATGCGTCTCTACTTTAGCCCCAAACCCTGTGAGTACCGCCCCGCCCCTATCCGCGCTGCCCGTCCGGCTGTTCCCGCTCGGCGACGCGGCCGTGGTGCTGGAGTTCGGCACCAGCATCAGCCCGGCCACGCACGCGGCCATCGCGGCGTTTGGCGCTCGTCTGGCGGCGCAGCCTTTCGCAGGATTGCGCGAAATGGTGCCGGCATTCACCACGCTCACCGTGTACTACGACCCGTGGCTGGCGAGCGAAAACGGTCACTACCCGGAGCCCTACGAGCGGGTAGCGGCCCAGCTACGGGAGCTGCTGGCGGCCCCGGCCCCGGCTGCAGCGGCCCAGGAAGCCGCTACCGTGGACATCCCAGTGTGCTACGGGGGCGCATTTGGGCCCGATTTGGCTTTTGTGGCGCAGCATGCCGGGCTAAGCGCTGCGGAGGTTGTGCGCTTGCACACAGCGCCCGAGTACCTCGTGCACATGATTGGCTTCGCACCCGGTTTCCCGTACCTGGGCGGGCTTGATGCGCGCCTAGCCACGCCGCGCCGGTCGCAGCCGCGCCCGCTGGTGCCAGCCGGTGCGGTAGGCATTGCCGGCCCGCAAACGGGCATCTACTCGCTGCCCACGCCGGGCGGCTGGCAGCTCATCGGCCGCACCCCGCTGGCCTTGTTCAACCCGGAGTGGGCCACGCCCAGCCGGTTGCGGGCGGGGCAGCGGCTGCGATTCGTGGCGGTATCGGAGGCGGAATTCGCAAAAATCGAGCAGCCATGAGCCTTCATATCCTCCGCCCCGGGCTGCTGACCACCGTGCAGGACCTCGGCCGCTTTGGCTACCAGCCGGACGGCATTATCGTGAGCGGCGCAATGGACTCCCTGGCCCTGCGCGTGGCCAACCAGCTGGTGGGCAACGCGGAATCGGCGGCCGGCCTCGAAATCACGCTGCTCGGCCCCCGCATCCGCTTCGAAGCCGACCACCTCATTGCCCTCACCGGCGCGCACCTCTCCCCTACGCTCAACAGCCAGCCGGTGGGCCTGCACCGCCCGGTGTGGGTAGCGGCCGGCACCGAGCTGGCCTTTGGGCCGGCCGTGGCGGGGTGCAGGGCCTACCTGGCGGTAGCGGGCGGCGTGGCCGTGCCGCTGGTGCTGGGCAGTCGCAGCACCTACCTGCGGGCCGGCTTTGGCGGGCACGAGGGGCGGGCGCTGCAGGCCGGCGATGCGCTGCCCGCGGGCGAGCCTTCGGCCGTTGGTGCGAGAATTATGCAGCAACTGGCGCGGCCGGGCACTGCCTGGGCTGCGGCCGGCTTCACGCCGGGCCCGGCGCTGTGCCCGCTGCCGCGCTTTCGCCCGGTGCTGCGGGCCGTGCCCGGGCCGGAGTACGAGCAGTTTTCGGCCGAAAGCCAGCGGGCTTTTTGGGGAGAGCCATTCGCCGTCACGCCTGCGGCCGACCGCATGGGCTACCGGCTGCAAGGGCCACACCTGGCGCGGCTTCAAGAAGCCGAATTGCTATCAAGTGCCGTCACGTTTGGCACCGTGCAGGTGCCGGCCGGTGGGCAGCCCATAGCTCTGCTGGCCGACCACCAAACCACCGGCGGCTACCCGCGGCTGGCGCAGGTTATTTCCGTGGATTGGCCGGTGCTGGCGCAGGCCGCGCCGGGGCAGCAGCTGCGGTTTCGGGAAGTGTCGGTGGCCGAAGCGCAGGCGCTGTTCCTTGCGCGGGAAGCACAGGTGCGGGCGTTGAAGCGGGCGCTTGGGCAGCGGGCGCAGGGGTATTGAGAGCAAAAAAGACGGTTGGGCACAGTGCGGCACAACATTCGGGCTTTGGCCATTCCGCCCGCGCATGCTCAGCTTTACACCCGAAAATCGCGCAGGATGGCATGCAGGTCCCGCAGGCGGTGTTCAACCTGATTGAGAAAATCGGCCGGCACGGGCACCTGCGAACCGTGGCGGGCAAAGAGGTAGCGCACCAGGGCATTGAGGGCCTGTATTTCTTCCTGAAGCTCGGCGCTGAAGCGCGACCATTTTTCCTCACCCGGCCCGGAATGCAGGTAGCATACATGGCGCACGGCAATGGTCTGGCTTACTAAAGCCGCCAGCAGGTCCAGAATGTGCTGCTCGACGGGCGTAAAGGTGCGAGGCTGGCGGTCGACAATACACAGCGTACCGAGCGTACGCTGGTCGGGCAGGTAGAGCAGCGCCCCGGCGTAGAAGCGCAAGGCGTGGCGCCGGGCCACCTGCAGCGCCGCCTCCGGAATAGACGATTCGTCCTCCAGCCCGACATCGTGGTACACGACGGCCTGAGCCCGGGCAATGGCCGTGGAGCAGATGGCTTCGGCGCGGGGCTGCCGTTGGTGGCCGGGCAATCCGTAATTGGTCGGGTAGAACACCTCTTTCTCCTCAACTACCGAAATCAGGGAGATGGGCAGGTTGAAAATACGGGCCGTGAGGGCCACAAACTCATCGAACACTGGCTCGGTAAGGGTCTGTAATACCTCAAAAGCACGCACGCTGCGCAGCCGGTCGGCATCGTCGGCGGGAACATCAGGATAAGGATAGGCAGCCATAGAAGAAAGCGGAAGTAGCGGGAATAATTCCCAGGTTCGTTCACGGGCAAACGGGTAACGACGCGGCCCGTTTGCCCGTGTTGGTGCGCACGCGCCATCGGGCAAGTTATTCAACGCAGTGCCAGGGCACGTTGTTGGGTATCAGCAGCCTGCCAGCTGCCGGGTGGCGACACCGCTGCCGGTTGAACGAAGCTACTACATTAGCTACTTCATGCAGAAATTCCGGCCAGACTTATGATGGGCCAGTTGGGTATATTCGCTCATGCACGATGCCGTAGCTTGCCGAAGCATGGCGTTCTTTCGAACTCAAACCTCATTTCACCCCTATGCCCCTTCTCCCCGCCGTTGACCTGAACTGCGACATGGGCGAAAGCTTCGGCGCCTGGACGCTGGGCCACGATGCCGCCTTGATGCCCTTCATCACCTCGGCCAACGTGGCCTGCGGCTTCCATGCCGGCGACCCGGCCGTGATGCGCGCCACCGTGCGCGCCGCTTTGCAGCACCACGTGGCCATTGGCGCGCACCCGGGGCTACCCGATTTGGCAGGTTTCGGCCGGCGCAACATGGACATCTCGCCCGCCGAGGCCTTCGGTATGACGGTCTACCAGCTGGGTTCCCTCCAGGCCGTGGCCCGGGCTGAAGGGGGCCGCCTGCATCACCTCAAGCCCCACGGCGCGCTCTACAACATGGCCGCCACCAACGCCCTGCTGGCCGAAGCCATCGCCGAAGCCGTGTACAAGGTGCAGCCCGAGCTGGTCCTCTACGGCCTGGCCGGCTCCGAGCTCACCAAAGCCGGCGAGAAGCTGGGCCTGCGTACCGCCCACGAAGTCTTCGCCGACCGCACCTACCAGGCCAACGGCACGCTCACCCCGCGCCGCCAGCCCGACGCCCTCATCACCGATGCCAGCGTGGCCATTGCCCAGGTGCTGCGCATGGTGCAACACGGCGTGGTGCGCACCCAGCAGGGCCCGGAAGTGGCCATGCGCGCCGACACCGTGTGTTTGCACGGCGACGGCGCCCACGCGCTGGAGTTTGCCCAACGCCTGAACACGGAGCTTCAGGCGGCCGGCGTGACGCTGCAAGCTGGCCCGCTGGTCACTGCCCAATGAGGCCGGCATTGCCCAAAACCCGCTGGTGGGGCGGGGCCACGCTGGGTGCTGCGTTCCTGATGGCGAACTCGTCCATCGGCCCGGGCTTTCTCACGCAGACGACCGTTTTCACCCAGCAGCTGCTCACCAGCTTCGGGTTCGTTATTCTGATTTCGGTGGTGCTGGATGTTGGCGCGCAGCTCAACACCTGGCGCATTCTTACCGTGAGCGAGCTGCGGGCCCAGGATTTGGCCAACCGGCTGCTGCCGGGCCTGGGCTATTTCTTGGCGGGCATGGTGATTCTGGGCGGCTTCGCTTTCAACATCGGCAACATTGCGGGCTGCGGGCTGGGGCTGAACGTGCTCACCGGGATGTCGTATGAAAAGGGCGCGATGCTAAGCTGCGGGGTAGCGCTGCTGCTGTTCTGGGTGCGCGAAATCGGGAAAATGCTCGACGGGTTCACCAAGGTGCTCGGCACGGTCAAGATTCTGCTCACCTTGGGCATTGCCTTCAGCGCGCACCCGCCCCTGCTGCAGGCCCTGCACCACACGCTGCTGCCGGTCAAAATCAGCGCCGCCGCCATCGTGACGATTGTGGGCGGCACGGTGGGCGGCTATATCACGTTTTCGGGCGCGCACCGGCTGCTCGATGCGGGCATTAAGGGCATTGGCAGCCAGGCGGAGGTGACGCGCAGCGCCGTCAGCGGCATTGTCATTTCCACCGTTATGCGGTTTGTGCTGTTCCTGGCGATTGTGGGCGTGCTCAGCCAGGGGGCCATTTTGCCCCAGGACAACCCGGCGGCGGGCGTGTTTCGGGCGGCGGCCGGCGAGCTGGGCTTTCGGGTGTTTGGGGTGATTTTGTGGAGCGCGGCCATCTCGTCGGTGGTCGGCGCCGCCTACACGTCGGTGTCGTTTTTCAAGACCTTCCACCCCATTTTCGAGCGCTACGAGCGGGCCTGCATCTCCGTCTTCATCGTGCTTTCCACCCTGATTTTCGTGCTCATCGGCAAGCCCACGCAGCTGCTGGTATTCGCCGGGGCCATCAACGGGCTGATTCTGCCCATTGCGCTGGGCATTGTGCTGGTAGCGGCCAATACCCCCCGCCTGATGCACGGCTACCGCCACCCGCGCTGGATGCTGGCCGCCGGCTGGACAGTCGTGGCCGTGATGGGTGCGCTGGCCGTGCCCGTGCTGGTGGAGCAGGTAACAGGAATGCTGCGATGAGTAGTGAGTAGTGAGTAGTGAGTAGTAAGAACTTGATGTTTCGGCTATTCTCAGCATCACGTTCTGATTTCGTTCAATTTTCCGCCCATGGCTCACGGTCCACTGCCCAACCCTTACCGCCGCGAAACCTTGGTGCAGCAGCTGACGGACGTGCCCGCCTGGGACCTCATCGTCATCGGGGGCGGGGCTACGGGGCTGGGGGTGGCCCTCGACGGCCTCAGCCGGGGCTACCGCACGCTGCTGCTCGAGCAGGCCGATTTTGCCCAGGGCACCAGCAGCCGCAGCACCAAGCTGGTGCACGGCGGCGTGCGCTACCTGGCGCAGGGCGACATCGGGCTGGTACGCGAGGCCCTGCACGAGCGCGGCCTGCTGCTGCAAAACGCCTCGCACCTGTGCCATAACCAGGCGTTTATCATTCCGAATTACAACCGGTGGGGCGGGCCGTTCTACACCCTTGGCTTGAAGTTGTACGACCTGCTGGCCGGCCGCCTGAGCCTGGGTGCCTCCACGCACCTGAGCCGGGCCGAAACCCTGCGCCAGCTGCCCGGCCTGCGCCCGGCTGGCCTGCGCGGCGGCGTGCGCTACCACGACGGCCAGTTCGACGATGCCCGCCTGGCCGTGAACCTGGCCCAGACCTGCATCGACCACGGCGGCACAGCCCTCAATTACTTCCCAGTGCGGGCTTTGCTGAAAGACGCCCGCGGCCGCGTGGCCGGCGTGCGTGCCCGCGACCAGGAAACCGGCCGCGATTACGAGCTGCGGGCCCGGACGGTAGTGAACGCCACCGGCGTTTTCGTGGATGCCGTGCGGCAGTTCGACGAGCCGGGCGCCCGCCCGCTGGTGCAGCCCAGCCAAGGCGTGCACCTGGTACTGGACCAGTCATTTATGCCCGGCGCGGCGGCCCTGATGATACCCAGTACCGATGACGGCCGCGTGCTGTTTGCCGTGCCGTGGCAGGGCCGCCTGGTGCTGGGCACAACCGATACGCCCGTGCCCAATGCCACCCTGGAACCCCACGCCCAGGAAGCTGAAATTGACTTTCTGCTGCGCACCGCGGCCCGCTACCTCACCCGCCCGCCTACCCGCGCCGACGTGCGCAGCATCTTCGTGGGCCTGCGCCCACTAGCCGCCGGAGAGGCCGGCACCAGCACCAAAGAGGTTTCGCGCCGCCACAAAATCGTGGCTTCGGCCAGTGGCTTGGTTACCATCACCGGCGGCAAGTGGACCACCTACCGCCGCATGGGCCAGGACACCCTCGACCGCGCCATTGCCCTGGGCCAGCTGCCCGGCAGCCCCAGCCAAACGGCCCACCTGCCCATTCACGGTGCCGGAGGAACCCCTACCGAAATGACCGCCCGGCCCGGCCATCTGGCCGCCTACGGCAGCGACCAGCCGGCCCTGGGCCAGCTTATTGCCGACGTGCCCGCGCTGGGCGAGAAGCTGGATGCGCAGTTTGAATTTCTTCAGGCCGAAGTAGTGTGGGCGGCCCGGCACGAGTTGGCCCGCACCGTGGAGGACGTGCTGGCCCGCCGCGTGCGCCTGCTGTTTCTGGACGCTGCCGCCGCCCGGCGCGCCGCGCCCACGGTGGCCGCCCTGCTGGCCCGCGAGTTGGGTTTCGATAGCGCCTGGCAGGCGCGGCAGGTAACCGCGTTGGCCGAAGTGGCGCGGGGCTACCAGCTGGGCGGCTAGTACCAGGCCAACTGCGGTGGCCTGTGGGCAGCTCGGTGCCCAGGGCGAAAGCGGCCAGTACGATTAACCAACGCGTTTTTCCTACATTAGCCCGGCCCAACTCACGCTTCAGCCCATGAACTTCCCGCCGAAAGCTTCGCTTTTGCCCGACCCTGGCCTTACCAGCCCCGACCTGGCACCCGTGCCGCCGGCCGAGCGCACCTGGGGCACCGGCAACTACGCCGCCCTCTGGATTAGCATGAGCCTGTGCATTCCGACCTACATGCTGGCCAGCTCGCTCATCGAGGGCGGCATGAACTGGTGGCAGGCGCTGCTCACCATTTTCCTGGGCAACAGCATTGTGCTAGTGCCCATGTTGCTGAACGGGCGCGCCGGGGCGCAGTACGGCATTCCGTTCCCGGTGTTTGCGCGGGCCAGCTTCGGGGTGCGCGGAGCCAACGTGCCGGCGCTGCTGCGGGCCATTATTGCCTGCGGCTGGTTCGGCATTCAGACTTGGATTGGCGGCTACGCGCTCTACCAGATGGCGGTGCTCTGGGTGCCCGGGCTGGCCACGCTGCCGGCGGTATTTCCGGCCAGCTGGGGCCTGGCGACAGGGCCGGCCCTGTTGTTTCTGCTGTTTTGGGCGCTGAACATGTACGTGGTGCACAAGGGCGTCGACAGCATCCGGAAGCTGCTGGTGTTCAAGGCTTTTTTCCTGCCAGTGGCGGCGCTGGCCCTGCTGTGGTGGGCCATTTCGGCCGGCAATGGCCTAGGTCCCATTCTGGCGCAGCCGAGCAAATTCGCGAACAGCGCGCAGTTCTGGGCGTTTTTCTTTCCCTCGCTCACGGGCATGGTGGGGTTCTGGGCCACGCTCTCGCTCAACATTCCGGACTTCACGCGCTACGCCACCAGCCAGCGCGCCCAGCAAATGGGCCAGGCCATCGGGCTGCCTACTTCCATGACCATGTTCTCGTTTGTGGGCGTGGTGGTCACGTCGGCCACGCTCGTTATTTACGGCAAAACCATCTGGGACCCGGTGGTGCTGGCCGGCCGCTTCGACAGCAAGCTGCTGGTGAGCGCCGCCATGCTGGCCGTGGCCCTGAGCACGCTGGCCACCAACATCGCGGCCAACATTGTGAGCCCGGCCAACGACTTCGCTAACTTCTCGCCCGAGCGCATCAGCTTTAAAACCGGCGGCTACATCACCGGCGTTATCGGCCTGCTCATCTTCCCCTGGAAGCTGATTGCCGACCCCTCGGGCTATATTTTTACCTGGCTGGTGGGCTACTCGGGCCTGCTCGGCCCCATTGGCGGCATCATGATTGTCGACTACTACCTCATTCGCCAGCAGCGGCTCAGCTTGCCCGAGCTCTACCAGTACACCGGGCGCTACGCCTACCGCGGCGGCGTTAATCACGCGGCCATGCTGGCGCTGGTGGTGGGCATTCTGCCCAATGTGCCGGGCTTCCTCACCGCCATTGGCGTGCTCGAAAAGGGCGTGGTGTGGCCGGCGCTGGTGGGGCTGTACAACTACGCGTGGTTTGTGGGCTTTGCGGTGTCGGGTGTGGTGTACTGGATGATGATGCGCGGGCAGGTGAGCGAGCCGGTAGCAGCAGCAGCAACGACAGCGGCCTACCGGGTGTCATCCTGAGCCTGCGAAGGACCTTATCGCGCAAGAACTACGTGCGCAAACGTGATAAGGTCCTTCGCAAGCTCAGGATGACAAACGCCACATTTCCAATACATTAATTTCCTTTCTTCATGGTTTCTGTAACGCAGCAGGGCGACGACATTCTCTTCACGGTGCAGGGCCTGCACAAGGTTTGGGCCTTCAAAAGCTCGCTCACCATTCCGCGTGCCCACATTGCCGGGGCCCGGCAGGATGCCGCCGCAGCTAGCGAGCTCAGCGGCTTTCGGGCCCTGGGCACGTCGGTGCCGTGGGGCATCAAGGCCGGCACGTTCTACCTGCACAGCCAGACGGGCCTGAAACCCACTTTCGTGGACGTGGTGCACCCGGAGCAAACTGTGGTCATCGACCTGCATGATGAGGACTACCAGCAGCTCATCATTGAAGTGGCAGACCCGGCGGCGGTGCTGGCGCTGCTGCGGGTGTTGAAATAGCCCAGCGAAATGCGCAGCACGCCTTCTGTGCCCACCTGGGGGCATTGAGCAGGTTTGCTACTTTCTGCCGGGCCTCCGCAACTTGCCCCCTGCAGCGGCGTGCGGAAGCTACCTGGATGCGCTCGTCTGCTTGTCCAGCTCGTCGAGGTCGGCAGCCCCCTGGGCGGCCGACACCCACTGCCAGGGCTGCCGGGGGTTGGCAGCATCAATTCTCAGGTAATTGAGCTGGCTGGTATTGGGCACCACCAACAGGCAGGGGTTGGCGAGCGACAGGCCCGTCAGGCACAGGCGCAAGGGCTTGCCGAAACGGGTACACGGCACTTCCAAGTACTTGCCGGGGCGCAGCACACCGGCCTCGCGGCCTTCGGCTACCACCACTACGCCACCCTCCGTGCGGGCACTGGCCGGCTGGTTCTGCGACACCTGGTATACGTACACGTAGGCCGTGTCGGGGCGCAGGGTGGTGTGCAGACTGGGAAACGCCCCAATGGCCCCAGTGCGCAGGTCGAGGCCATAGGCCATGGGCTCGGCCGTGTGGTCGGGAATGCCGCCCGATACAGAATTGGCGACGGCTTCGCCAATGGCCACGCCCACGATTCCGTACGACAGGCCGGTCGAATTCTGGCGTTGGGCCTGGGCGAGGGCATGAATGGGGTCGACGGGCGCTTCACCCACGAAAGTAAAAGAGCTTCCCTGGCGCATCAGCGGAAAAAACTGCTTGTCGTACAACACAAAGGCCTGGCGTCCGTCCGAGAAGCCCCACAGGCCTTCGGGCACTTTGCCGGCGCGCACGCCGGCGCCCAACAGCGGCCGCACCCGGGCCACTTGCCGCCACTGTGCCGCTGCGGTCCGGCTCTGGTAGCGCCGCGCAATGGTATCGACCACCAGCGTGCTGAAGGTATCGGGCCGGTTGGCCAGGAACTGGTCGAGGCGGAAGTAGAAACCCCGCCGCGGCACCTCGCGCAGAATGGCAGGTCCCCGTTTCCCGCCAACGGCCAGAGTTGCGGGCCGGTCGGTGGCTAGCTCGGCCAGGGTGCGCGCCGGCTGGCGGGCCGCGTCGGCCCAGGCGGCCGTGCCCAGCTGCCGGAAGCAGTCGTTCAGCAGCTGAACCAGGTGGCCGGCGTGGCGGCCGGTGGTTTCGTGGCCGTAGGCGCTGGCGAAGCTGCCTACACTGCACACGAAATGGTAGCCGGTGGGCAGGTGCTCGTACACGTCGGCGCTGAGGTCGGCGGTGGCCTGCTGCTTATTGCCGCCCAGGGTTTCGCCGATGTGCAGGCTGCGCAGGCACAGCACAATGGTGTGGCCACTGGTGGGCCGCAGCGGCAGCTGCACCTGCACGAAGTTGGTGAGCTCAGTTTCGAGCCCCTGCCGGAACCCCACCGCCGCCGACTTGCCGTAGACGCCGAGCCCCCGGTACACGATGCCAATGGGCGGCTCCCCGGGGCGCCCATCCACTACCTTTTCCACGGCCAGCGTATTGTCGGATAAGGTCAGGACCTGGTAGCTCAGGTCGAGGTAGTAGGTTTGGGCGCGGGCCGAGTAGCCGGCCAAAGCCAGCAGCGCCGCGAGTAGAAATGATTTCACGGAAGGGAATAGAATTGCAGCCTTAAGAATAGGCACGATTTCCCGGACTGGCAATGCCGTTGGTAGCGGGCACGGCTTAATGTTTCGTTGGCTGGCGAGGGGCGGGCTCCACTTCCACGCTCAGCGCGCTTTCGTAGAGCGGCCAGCAGTTTTCGACCGCCGTGGCGCGCTGCCAGCCCTTGCCAATGGCACTCTCCCAGGTACGGATGTCGGCCCGGGCGCAGGGCGGGCGCATGATGGAGCCGGTGGGGGTGTAGTTGGGCATTGGGTCGTAGCAAATCCATTTTGTCCCCCCTTCATCACCTTTTAAGGCCAGGAAGAAGCCACTCTTCGATATCATTATTTCATATGCACTTACATCGTAAGTAAATATTCCATCCTCTTTTCCTGGGCAAATGTTGAATGTACCGTGCAACAAGTAATCCCCTGGTGGCTTATCCAGGCCATTGCACTCATAGATGTGAACCTGAAAAACCTCTCGGGGAATGGAATTGTGGTTTACTTTGAAAGTAAGTGTTTTCAGTTTGCGCGGCTGCTGAATTGTGGAATCCCGAATAAGGAAAGCATACTGAATTCCGGGCAACCCTTTAATTGGGGTCGGCGCGTAGGGAGCGATGCTCACTGAATCACCCAGTTGCTGGCAGCCATAAGGCTTGAACCGGTAGGCGTTGCGCCGGAGCAGGATGACAACTTGCTGCTCTTTGTTACCCGTGGCTGTTACTTCTATTTCTCCTTCATAAAGCACAGTATGGACTAGCAGCCGCCTAACTTTTCCACGCCCCTTAACGAGGGTTAGCTGTAGCACAAAATGGCCATTTAAGTCAGTTTGAGCCTGTATAATTTTTCCAGCCCAAGATTCGTCTTCTACCAACACACCGGGCACAGGCCTACGGCTGCCAGCATCGAGCACGTAACCCGCGACGCTGAAGGTCCTTTCGGGTCCTTGGGGAGAAGAGGGAGCAGCAAAGGCGGCCATACCCCACACGGACAGTAGCACAACCAACAAAAACCGGGTAGACTTCATCAAGCGGAAATGCAAGGCATCTCCAAAGTAACGTTACGCCCGATACAATGCAGCTGCGTGGCTTGCGGGCTGGACGCAAACATTGTTTCCTCTATCCCTGATTTGGTCCTTTACTAAACCACAAACGCCGGTGGCTTACCCCAGCACCTCGTAGGCAATGGGTTTAAACGCGTAGTTGTTCGACATCTCGGCTGAGCAGGCCGTCATGCCCACCACCAGGTCCATTTTGGCTTCCAGCACCACGTAGTCGCCCGCGCGGCTTTTGGGCGGCAGCACGCCCACTTTGCCCGTGTCGCCGTCCACGGTCACGTGCATGAAGATGTTGAAGCAGATTGGAATCTGGTCGGGCGCGATGCCGTACGGAGCCAGGGCTTCGGTTAGGTTGCCGAAACAGCCGCGGTGCGGGTGCTCGTGCCCATAAATGATGCGAAAGGTATCGGCCGAGCAGGGCGTGAGCAGAAAGTCGTGCCGCCCCACGGTGTCCTCCACCAGTTCGAACATGACGTTGCTCCGGTTGGAGTAGAACGGGTGGCCAGCGGTCAGAAAGATGGTTTCGGCGTAGTCGATGGTGCGCCCCGACGACAGGTACTCGGCCGTGTCGTTCAGGTTGAAGCACACGAAATCGGACACCTGCTCCCCCTGGGGGTCGGTTACTTTCAGGCGCTGGCCCTGGCGCAGAATGAAAGCCGTGCCGCTACGCGGCGGAATTAAGTGGGGAGTGGGCATGGGGGCTGAGGAAAGGGCATTTCCAGGCATTGTCGTAGACTTTGCCGGTATACTGGTACACTTCGGACGCTTCGCCGAAATTCTGCAGCATCGGGTTCACCGAGCCGGAATAGGCCACATCGCGGGTGCGGATGGTGTCGCGCAAGCCATTGTAGCGGCCATTGGTGCGAATTTGTTCGAACTGGGCGTGGGCGTTGAACACCAGCGTGGGGTGGCCAAACTGCCGGGCCGCGCGGCTGCTGCCGGGGTGCAGCCCCACCACAAAAAAGGCTTCCTCCTTGAGGCTAAAGCTGAAGTCGGGCGAAGCCGGGTCGGCCACCACGCGCTTGTCGTAGCCGTAGCGCTGCGCGTCGAGGTTGGCCAGGCCCTGCAGCCGCTGCCAGAACAGCTCTTCGAACAGGGCTTCGTTGGGCGCCGTGGGCCCCCGGAAGATAACGGCCGCGCTGTGGTACAGCTTTTCCGACTGGCGGTAGGTATCCACAAACTCGTAGAGGAAATCCAGAATAGCCGCGTCGTCTTTGGGACAAGCCATGTGGTCAACGACCAGGCAGTGAATCTGCTCCCAGGTCAGAGCAGTTTTAGCGGCTACGCAGGGAAATTCCTTTTTGCTGATGAAATCGTGGTACTCCTGTATCTCTGCATGTTCTTGCAAACCAACCATATGTATATCATTTATATCGCCGAATAATGCGAGGACGGAAAGAAAACGTTGTGCTTGATTTACGCCCGCAGCCCTGCTTATGTTTAATTTTTCTATATAAAATCCTAAACAAAGTCCTCGTTCAATTTCGCAAGTGCCTCCGATTTAGGCAATCAAAAAGGCTTACAGTCCTGATTTATTTTTTTTACAGAGCGGGGTATTTCACTGCGCGTATCGGGCTTGTCGGTGTTCAGCTACAGGAGGTGCTCTGCGCTGGTTGCTCACATGTTCACCTTCACCTCGCCGCGCTTCCTATTCCCTCGCCGGTGGCTTATACCTGCGAATACTTCCTCAAAAAGGCCGGCTTTCCCCACGCTGCGGTTCGGGTGTGCAGTAGCGTTTCGGACCTGTCGGGCCTGCTGGACCTCGCCCTCGTTGCACTCCACGCCAAGGCTTAGCGCCGCTTCCTGGAGATGTTATCTCTTACACGCAACCGCTCGTACAGCCCACGGCATTGCCTGAAGCGACACCCATTGATTGCTGAACCCGGAATGGCAACGCATTAGTAACCGCGCGCCTAGCGACGCGCTGGCCGCTTATCGGCCTGCTGGCTGGTTGGGAGCCGGTTCTACTTCCACGCTCAGCGCGCTTTCGTAGAGCGGCCAGCAGTTTTCGACCGCCGTGGCCCGGTGCCAGCCCTTGCCGAAGACATAGGCCCAGGTCCGGGTATCATCAAAGGCGCAGGGTGGGCGCAGGATGGGGCCGGTGGGCGCATAGCCCTGCATCTGGGATGTGATACCGCGCAGTTCTGTTACCATCCACTCTAAAGAAACGAAGAAGCCGGCAGGAGGCAGTGAAACATTGTATGCACTGATATCAAAACTCAAGAACCCTTCATGAATATCCTGCACTGTGCAATTTTCCGTCAACAAATCCTCGCCGGGGGGCTGCTCCGGCCCATTGTATTGGTAAATGCGAACGCGAAAAGACTCCTGCGGAAACCCATTTGGCCCAAAACGAAAAGTGAGGGTCTTCAGCCGGCGCGGCTGGTGGGCAGTGCTATCCTGAATTAAAAAGGCCATCTGTGCACCGGGTATCCCCAGCAAAGGCATGGCATGAGGCGAGAAATGTACCGAATCGGCCAGGCGTTGGCAGTAATAAGGCTTGAACCGGAATGAACTGCGCTGTACCAATAGCGTAATGCGCTGCGTAGTATCGGCGGGCAGGGCAACGCGGCCCTGGTAGAGCAGGCTCTCAACGATTAGCTCTTTGGGGTATTTGTGAGCGGTGTTCGGTATAGTCAGCACGAATCGGCCATTTTCATCCGTTAATGCGGCCCCTAATGCCATCCCCCAACCTGCACATACCCCTGCGCCGGCCACCGGCTGGCAGCTCACCGCATCGAGTACATACCCAGAGACGCGGAAGGTTTTCCCCGGTATTAGGCTTCCTCCTTGTGCTGCGGAGGCGGGAGGATTGGTAAAGGGCTTCCATACATAAGCCGGCCGCGAGGCGACACAAGCCGCTAACAGCGGCAGCAGCGCAACGAGTAAAAACCGGATAGCAGATATCGGGCGCATATTCAAGACTTTCCCAAAGTAACGCATCCAGCTACCAGCACCAAGTATCGTTTTTCAGCAGGCTCACCCGCCTCGGGCGGCTGTCCGTGAATGCGTACTCCAGCTACGGCCCCGCTGCACGAGCTACTTGTACCCCACCAGTTCCACCTGAATGGCCTCGTGATATAGCGGGGCCGGGTTTTCGGCGGAGGTGAGGGGCCGCCAGCCAGTAGTGTGCGTGTAAACCCAAGCACTGCTTTTGGCCTGGGTGCAAGCTGGGCCCAGCATTGGGCCGGTGGGAATGTAGTTATCGGGGCGTTCGGGGCCGGAGAAACTCTCGCCTTCGACCACAATTCTTTTCAGGGAAACATACACGCCTTGGGCGGGCATCGGAATGCGGTACTTCCTTAAATCGAATGTGAAATGCCCTATTTTTTCGGCCGCTAATGACGTCCGGCTTCGGGACAGATTTATTCGCACACCCGGCAGCAACTCTGTACCCGGCCCTTGCTTGGGCCCATTCGCCAGGTAAGCCTTTAGCGAATAATACGTATCCCATTCCCCCTGACTAAGTCCCAACTGGTTCACGTCCAGAAAAAGGGTACGAATGGTATCGGTTGCCTGCGCAGGGTTGTTTTTCAATAGAAACGCCAACTCATCGCCCGGCAATGGATTGGCCAGCGAAGCGTAGGGGTTCATCCGCAGCGTATCGGGCAAGCCGGCAAAGCAGTCGTTCTTGGGTAGTTGATAGGCGTTGCGGTGCAACAGTAGGCGCATTTCGGAGGCAGTATCGGCAGGAATTCCAGCCTTGCCTTCGTATAGCACGGTATTCACGGAAAGGCGAAGAAGCGGGCTACGGCGGCTGATGGGGAGGTGCAGCACAAAATAGCCTCGCTTGTTAGTTTGAGGTAATCCAAAATAATTACCCCATTCAAAAGCATTTACAAATACCCCGGCAACTGGTCGGCGACTCACCGAATCCAGCACGTAGCCTGTCACACGGAACGTTTTCTCCGGGACGTTCGACTTCTGCCGATTACCTGACGCAACGCACCCCGCCAGCAGCAACGAAAGCAGAAGTAAGCTTAGACACCTCATGTAGAGACGAAATAGTCATTTATTTTCAAATGGAATGCTGTTTCTGAGTAGCAAGCTGGCCCCTCAGCGACGAACCGGGCGGACGCGGCGGCCTGGCGGCACTAATTCCACGCTTAGCGCGCTTTCGTAGAGCGGCCAGCAGTTTTCGGTAGACAACGCCCGGGCCCACGAGAAACTACTGGCGCGCTCCCAGGTGCGAATATCAGTTCGGGCGCAGGGCGGACGCAGCACCGGGCCGGTGGGGGTGTAGTCCACAAGCGGGTCATTACAATAGAACTTGTCGGAACCAGCGGTGTATTCCAGGGCTAGAAAAAAACCTGTTCCCGGTACTACAATGTCGCATGAACTGACATCGTAAGTAAAGACCCCTTCTTTCGGCGGGCACATAACAACGTTTTCGCGCAGTAAATCGTCTCCGGGCGGTGCGTTCAACTGCTCGCTGTACTGGTATATGCGAAGCCGCATGGGCTCGCGGGTAAATCCATCGCGGCCTACTCTGATGGTAACCGTCCGCAACTGGCGTGGCTGGCTGTTGCTGCTGTCTCGAATTAGAAAAGCATATTGTGTAGCGGGCAAGCCTTTAATGGGCAGCGGCGCATACGGCGAAAGATGCGCCGTATCGGCCAACTGTTGGCAGCCGTAGGGTTTGAAACGGTAGGCATTACGCTTTAGCAGCAGCTTTACCGGATGCGTCGTATCAGCGGGAATGGCGGCAACACCCTCGTAGTACAGCGTCTGGACGGTAAGTAGTTGCCCTCTATTATAGCCCTTTGCGGGCAGATTCAAGACGAAATGCCCGCTTGCATCCGTGCGCGCCTGCCGGGGTGGATAGTCGTCGCGCCACACACGGACATGTGGCACTGGCCGCTGGCTGGCTTTGTCCAGCACGTAGCCCTCGACGCGGCGGGTCTTTTCCGGGGGGCCAAACGTAACGCGCACCGAATCGATAGGTGGTGAACCGGTACGCTTAGGCGCGGGCGCTTGCGCCGAGGCAACACGAGCTATTGCGTGCAGCAGCAGGGCAACAACCAAAAAACGGGCAGACTTCATCAGGGGGAAATTCAAGGTTTCTCCAAGGTAGCCACGCTTGCCCCCGCTGCAAAAGGCAGGGCTGCGGCTAACGCTTCGTCGGCACCGGGCCTACTTCCACGCTCAGGGCCTCTTCAAATCGAGGCCAGCAATTTTCGGCCAAAGGCGTCCAGTCCCCTCTTATGTCAGTCTGTCCGCTGCGCCAGGTCCAGCTGCGGCATTGGGCGAAAGCACACGGCGGCCGTGCGACCAAGCCGCCGCCTGAGCCCGCTATTGGCTCTTGGGTGCATGGCCTTTCCCACATTTCCACTGCTTCCAACCCTAAATAAAAGCCTGATTCTGGAGCTGGTATAGCATAATCACTGATATCGTATATCACGAAAGAATCCTTCCGAAACGGGTCGGGGTAAAGGCACAGGACGAGATTCTCTGTTAAAATATCCGAGCCGGGCGCGCCCGAAGCGCTGACCGCGTGAACCCGCAGCCGGAACGGGACATCCCGAAACCCGGTGCGGGCAATGTCGAATGTAATGCTGCGGATAATTCCCGGCTGATGCGGTTGCGGGTTTTCGAAGTACAGCGACTGATACCCTTTTTGGCCCGGTCGCCCGCCACCGAAAAACCAGGCTGATTCGCAGGTACGCACGGCAGGCGCTTCGCCCACCGAAACGCATAATGGAGCAGATTGAGCGTGACGCCGGGCCCGCAGCTGGATAACGGGCTTCGCGGTATCAACCAGCGGCCACTGCCGGCTTTCGTAGCCCGGCGCACTCACCCACACGGCTTCGGGCTGCCGCAGGCGGTAGGGTGCAGGAGCCAGGCCAGCAAATGAAAACGCTCCCTGTTCATCGGTCCAGGTGCTGCCCCGACTGCCCACCACCAGCGCCTTTGGAACCGGCACATTGGTAACTGCATCCACGACGGTTCCCGCAATTGGCCTTGGCGGGTGGGCCTGTTTCTGCGCGACCGAAAGTTGGCTCCAGAGCAGCAGCACAACAACCAAAAAACGAGCAGACTTCATCCGGCGAAAATTCAAGGCTTTTCCAAAAATAAAACCTCAACTGGTACCAGCTGGGCGCTGGCTACTTAGCGGCCGGTGGGCTGTTTGGGGACGGGTTCCACTTCCACGCTCAGCGCGCTTTCGTACAGCGGCCAGCAGTTTTCAGCTGGGGGCTGGCGCTGCCAACCCTTGCCAATTATATAGAACCAGGTGCGGGTGTTGGCGAAAACGTAGGGCGGGTGCAGCACGGGGCCGGTGGGGACATATCCAACCATATGATAATCAAGGTAAAATTTGTCGCCGCTAACCACATACTCCAAGGCCAGAAAAAAGCCATTGCCAGACACCTTAACATCATAATCAGTCAAATCATAAGTTAATGTTCCTTCAGTTCCAGCAGAAACAACAAAATTTTCAGTCAACAAATCTTCCCCAGGTGCTTTATCTGGCCCGTTATATTGATAAATGCGTACCCGAAAAGGCTCCCTGCCAAATCCTTCCTTTCCAACGCGGAATGTAAGTGCCCGCAGTTTCCGCGGCTGGTGGATGCTACTGTCCTGAATCAGAAAGGCTCGCTGGCTGCCAGGCAAGCTCTGCCACGGCGAACGACAAGGAGATACGTGCACCGAATCGGCAGGACGCAAGTGACCGTGGGGCGGGAAGCGGTAGGTATTGCGCACCAGCAGCAGCGTTACGCGTTGGGCGGTATCGGCCGGAATGGCGGCGCTGCCGGCGTAATTGAGCGAATACACCCCTAACTCGTCCAACTCCTTAGACATGTATAGCTGATATTGCGCCAAGGGATATTTCAAGCGAAAGAACCCGTCTTTAGCCGTACGGGTCTGCGCGCCGTTCTTTGCCACGGGCACGCCGGCCATGGGTTGGCAGGTGGCCGCGTCAAGCACGTAGCCCGAAACGCTTGCCGACCGGCCTTTCTGGAAGCGCTGCGTGGTGGACTGACTGGAGCGCACCGCGCAGCCCGCCAGCAGCAACGAAAACAGGAGCAAGCGTGGGAAACTCACGTGGGACCGGGAAAGAAATGGTGTATTGAGTGGCAAGCTGCTCCTCAGTGGGGCTGCCGCGGCTTAGTGTTTTGTGGGCTGGCTAGGGGCGGGTTCTACTTCCACGCTCAGCGCGCTTTCGTACAGCGGCCAGCAGTTTTCGACCGCCGTGGCCCGGTGCCAGCCTTTGCCGATGACATACTCCCAGGTGCGGATGTCGGCCCGAGCGCAGGGCGGGCGCAGGATGGGGCCGGTAGGGGTGTAATTTGGTATTAGGGAAGTGCCCCAGCAGTGGTCGCAGCCCACAAGGTATTCTACTCCGAGGTAGAAGCCCTTGGCCGGCACCACAATGTTGTAGGCGCTTACATCGTAGGAGAATGAGTCATACTGTGGGAATACGTATATGTTTTCCAGCAACAAATCTGCTCCTGAAAACACTGCTGGCTGCTCATTGTACGAGTAAATGCGGAGTCTAAAGGGCTCCTGTGAGAATCCGCTTGGACCCGCCCTGAAAGTAACTGTCCGCAACTTCTGTGGCTGATGGACGGTGCTATCCCGAATCAAAAAGGCGAACTGGGAGCCCGGCAAGCCTTGAATTGGCCCCGTCGCATAGGGGGCGATGCGCGCTGAGTCGGCCAACTGCTGGCAGCCATATGGCTTGAACCGGTAGCTATTGCGTTTGAGAAGAATATTAATTTGTTGTGTCGTATTCGCTGGAATAACAGAATGGCCCTCATAAAATATAGTTTGAGCCTTTATTGACCCGGTTATTCCGCGACGACTAACCGGCATTCGCAACACGAAATGTCCACTTGAATCGGTTTGAGACGACTGTGTGTAAAACCACTTATTAGCTAGAGATGACCTTCCCACTACTTCTACCCTGGGCACCGGCTTGCGACCGACCACATCGAGCACATAGCCTGAGGCGCGAAACGTGTTATTGTATGACGCGCAACCTGCTAATGCTACGACGGTCAACAGCAACAGCGCAACAACCAAAAGACGGGCAGACTTCATTGGGCGGAGATTCAAGGCTTTCCCAAAGTAAAGCCTCGAACCGCCAACACCCAGCCCGCTATTTTTCGGATGCCGGCCCGCCGCCTGCGTATGCAGCTTTCGACTGTCTTTTCGCTGCTGTCTATGTCCAAAGATTCCCTCTCCCCCACCAACTTTTCCGGCTTTGTGCGCGTGCGCGGAGCCCGCGAGCACAACCTCAAAAACGTCGACGTTGACATTCCGCGCGATGCGCTGGTGGTGTTCACCGGCGTGTCGGGCTCGGGCAAGTCGAGCCTGGCGTTTGGCACGCTCTACGCCGAGGCCCAGCGCCGCTACCTCGAATCGGTGTCGCCCTACGCGCGGCGGCTGTTCCACCAGATGGCCGTGCCCGAGGTGACGAGCATCGACGGGCTGCCGCCGGCCGTGGCCCTGCAGCAGCAGCGCGGCGCGCCCAGCACCCGCTCGTCGGTGGGCTCGGTCACGACGCTTTCCAACCTGCTGCGGATGCTGTACTCGCGGGCCGGCGACTACCCGGCCGGGCAGGGCATCATCTACGCCGAAGCGTTTTCGCCCAACACGCCCGAGGGCGCCTGCCCCACCTGCCACGGCCTGGGCCGCGTGTACGAAGTCACCGAAGCCAGCATGGTGCCCGACCCAACGCTCACCATCCGCGAGCGGGCCATTGCGGCCTGGCCCCAGGCCTGGGGGGGCCAGAACCAGCGCGACATTCTGGTGAGCATGGGCTACGACGTGGACACGTCCTGGCAGGACCTGCCCCAAAAGGACCGCGACTGGATACTCTTCACCGAGGAGCAGCCGGTGCTGCCGGTATACCCCGGCTACTCGCCCGAACAAACCCAGCGGGCCATCAAGCGCCGCGAGCAGCCGAACTACATGGGCACTTTCACGGGGGTGAAAAAGTACGTGCTGCACACCTTCGCCACCACCCAAAGCGCGCTGATGAAGAAGCGCGTGGCGCAGTATATGCTGGGCTCCGACTGCCCTACCTGCCAGGGCAAGCGCCTGCGCCGGGAGTCGCTGTCGGTGAAGTTTGCCGGCCTCGATATCGCCGAAATGTCGCGCCTGCCCCTGAAGCGGCTGGCGACACTGCTGCAGCCTTTTGCCGAGGGCAAAGCGGGGAAACAGAAGCACGACAAGGACCACCCCGAGCAGGCCATCGTGGCCCGGCGCATTGCTGAAGATTTGGCGGCCCGCCTCTCGGTGCTGCTCGATTTGGGGCTGGGCTATTTATCCCTGGAGCGCGGCACGCCTACGCTGTCGCCCGGCGAGTTGCAGCGCCTGCGGCTGGCTACCCAGCTCTACTCCAACCTGTTCGGCGTGGTGTATATACTTGACGAGCCCAGCGCCGGCCTGCACCCCGCCGACACCGAGGCGCTGCTAAAGGCATTGGCAGGACTGAAAAGCGCGGGCAACTCGCTGTTCGTGGTAGAGCACGATTTGAACGTCATCCGCCAGGCCGACTGGCTGGTGGATGTGGGCCCGGCTGCCGGCGAGAAGGGCGGCGAAATCCTCTACAGCGGCCCGCCTGAGGGCTTGAAAGCCGTGCAGGAGTCTCAGACGCGACAGTTTCTATTTGACACCGCTGCCCTTCCTGACACGCCGCCCCGCACGCCCTCCGGCTGGCTGAAGCTGGCCGGTGTGACGCGCAACAACCTCGAAAACCTTGATGTGGCGTTTCCGCTGGGCGTGTTCACGACGGTTACGGGCGTGTCGGGCTCGGGCAAATCCAGCCTCGTGAGTCAGGTGCTGGTGGAGCTGGTGGCCGAAAGCCTGGGCCAGGAAATCGCGCCCGAAGAAGAGGAAACCGACCCGCTGACCCCGCCCGCGCCGGCCACGCTCGGCGGCCAGATTACGGCCGGGCTGGACAAAATCAAGCGCCTGGTGCGCGTCGACCAGAAGCCCATTGGCCGCACGCCGCGCTCCAACATGGCCACTTACACCGGCCTGTTCGACCACGTGCGCAAGTTATTCGCCGCTACGCCCGAGGCTAAAAAGCGCCGCTACGACGCCGGCCGCTTCTCCTTCAACGTAGCCAAGGGCCGCTGCGAAAACTGCTCGGGCGAGGGCTTCGTGATGGTGGAATTACTGTTTCTGCCCAGCGTGTACGCGCCCTGCCCAGTGTGCCACGGCGCGCGCTACAACGCCAAAACCCTCGAAGTGCAGTACCAAGACCGCAACATCGCCGAAGTGCTGGGCCTGACCGTGGACGACGCTTGGGAGTTCTTCGCCGACGAGCCGGCCATCTTCCGCGCCCTCACGGTGCTGCGTGAGGTGGGCCTGGGCTACCTGCGCCTCGGCCAGCCCGCCACCGAGCTTTCGGGCGGCGAGGCCCAGCGCATCAAGCTCGCCACCGAGCTCCAGCGCATCGGCCGCGGCAACACGCTCTACGTGCTCGACGAGCCCACCACCGGCCTGCACCCTTCCGACATCGAGAAGCTGATGACGCAACTCGAAGGCCTTGTTGAGGCGGGTAATACCGTCATCGTAGTGGAGCACGACATGCGCGTGGTGGCCGGCTCCGATTGGGTGATTGACATCGGCCCCGGCGCGGGCGAAGACGGCGGGGAAGTGGTCGCCGCCGGTCCGCCGCGCGAAGTGGCCCAGGTGAAAGCAAGCCGCACGGCGCCGTATCTGCAGCAGTTTTTACAGCCGCAGTCGACCGGTGTTCTTCGGTGATTGCCGCTATCTTGCCGACAGCTGCTGGACCACCCGGCAGTGTTTCCCCTTTCCAATCAGTTTACCCCAAGGCTCACTTCTATGAAACGCCCTTTCCTACTTCTCGCCGCCGGGCTACTCGCGGTGGCCTGCCAGAAAAAAGACCCCGATGTAACGCCCCGCGAGATTGAAGACCCGGACTGGATAAAGCTGGAAATCAAAACTATTTCTTCGAGCGATGAAGCTTACTCGATTTGGGGTGATATTGACAAAACCTTGCTGGTTTCAACCAGAGCACATATTTTCGCCACTTCCGACCAAGGCAAAACCTGGCAGGAATTAAAAAATTTCTACGGCCCCACCTATGGCCTTGTGTCGCGCAACGATACTCTTTTTGCCCTGAGTAGCTACCGCATCGATACCCCAGGCGAAATAATGGCGACCTACGCTAACTATTGCACGACTGACCTCGGCAAAACGTGGGTGTACACTTTTACCGTGCCCGGCGGTTACGAGAAGTATAGCAACCTCAGCCAGCCCTTTGGCCGGGTAGAAGCCGCTGGCATCACGTACCGCACCCAGGAAAACACTCAGCCCATCGCCAACTCCACCAGCCGCCTGGTGCTGGCCTCTGACCTGCTGCGGACGGACGGTGCTGGCCAAACCAAAATGCGCCTGCCCGCCGGCCATTACCTCAAAGGCTTGTACCTCGATGGGAAGCAACGGCTGTACGTAGCCGCCTCGGGCGTCCGCTTTGATTTAACCACCGGCCAAGCTAGCAACGCGACAGTCAGCCGCCCGGCGGTAGTCTACGTTTCGCGCCGGCCCCGGCCGTAAATGCGATTGAGCAGCCGCTCCCACTATCAGGGGCCGGCGTGCGTAGTAGAAGCTCATGGACCCCAACACTGCCTTACCCGCTAACCTGTTTCGCCGCCAGGACGAAACCGCCGACGCTGACTTCTACTACCACCCGCGCTTCGTTACGCACATCGACGAGGCGGCCATTGCAGCCGTCACACAGCTCTACCGCGAGTACTTCGCGCCCGACAGCACCCTGCTGGATTTGATGAGCAGTTGGGTGAGCCACCTGCCGCCCGAAATAGCCTACCACCGGGTGGTGGGCCTGGGCATGAACCACGCCGAGCTCACAGCCAACCCGCGCCTAGGCGCCTTCGCGGTGCAGGACCTCAACCAGCAGCCCGCCCTGCCCTTCGCCGACCAGGAATTCGATGGGGCCGCCATTTGCGTGTCCATCGACTATCTCACGCAACCGGTGGCCGTGCTCCGCGAGCTGGCCCGCGTGCTGCGGCCCGGCGCGCCGCTGGTTATCACCTTCTCCAACCGCTGCTTCCCGAGCAAGGCCGTGGCCGCCTGGCATGCCCTCGACGACCGCGGCCACCTGGCCTTGGTGCGCCAGTACTTGCTAGCCGCCGGCTGGCAAGCCATCGAGCTGCTCGACCGCAGCCCCACTCCCGGCCGTTCCGACCCGCTGTTTGCCGTGGTGGCCCGGGCCGCAGCCCCACCCCAAACCGCCACGTGAGCTCAGCTGAACCTCGTCGAAACGGAAGTCGGGTGTTGCCCCTTTAGAGGCTAGCAACCCGTGCATTTGCGTAAGCTGCGAGGCAGCAGAGCCGGCATCCGCGATTTTCAAAAAAGGGCCGCCCCGGGCCGTGGCTGAATAGTGGGATGTGCATTCTGTCCTTTGCAGGCATCGGGAAGCAAACCCCAACCGCCGATGCGCCCAACTCTACTCCTCGCCCTGCTACTGTTGCTGCTCCTGCCCGCCCACGCCCAACGGCGCGTGGCCGATGCCCGCCAGCAGAGCTACCTCACCAAAGTCTTCCGGATAAACGAAGTCCAGACCCGCCAGCTGTACGAGCACGGCCTGGCTGCGGCGCGGGCCGAATTCTTCACGCTGGTAGTCGACTCTTTTGCCACCGTCAAACCGGTGCGCCGGCCGCTGCCGCTGGGCTACTACCTCGAAGCCCACGCCGAAGGCTCGCAGCTGGTGTATGAGTTGCGCGCCGAAACCGACCGCGAAGTGGCCATCATCGACAACCAAGTCGACCTGACGCTGGTGGTGCGCGACTCGCTGGGCCGTCCGCTACCCGCTGCGCAGGTCGCGCTGGCCGGGCGCCCCCTACCCTTCGACCCCGCAACCCAGAGCTACCGGCAGGCGGGCGGCGGCCGGCCCGGCTTGCTAGCCGTGACGCACGCCGGCCGCACCACTTTCCACCCCCTCAACCAGACGTTTCCGTACGGAAAGCAGCGCTACGGCCAGCAGAATTCTGCCCGGCCTTCGGGCCATTGGCTGCGGCGGGCTTACGGCCGGGTGGTGTACGGTTTCCCGCTAGGCTACCTCACGCGGCCCACGCGGCAGCTGGTAAACGACCTGCGCTACGCATCCGAAGTATCAACGGGCCTGGTGGGGCTCCTGCGCTCGGTGTTCAACGAGGATGTGCGCGAGGAGCGCCAGGAACGTCGCCATCCCGACCGCGGCAACGGCTCCGATGACGACGACCAGCGCGGCCGTTGGGCCAGCTACGTGGCGACCAGCCAGCCCCGCTACCGCCCCACCGGCGACACCCTGCGCCTGAAGGCCCGCGTGCTCGCCCGCAAAAACGGCCGGCCCTACCGCAAGCCCCTCACCCTGTGGCTGGGCGGCGACTACGCGCACCCCGAGGGCAAACGCGTGGCCCTGCTGCATGCCAGCCAGCCCGGCAGCTACCTCTTCACCCTGCCCCTGACCGATACGCTGGGCCTGCGGGCCAGTACCTACGTCGGCTTCCGGTTGAAGGACCGCCAAGGCCAGGTACGAGCCAGCGGCCAGTTCAAGCTCGAAGACTACGAGCTGAAAAACAGCCAATACACCCTGCGCGTAGCTGAAAAAACCCAGCACGTGGGACAGCCCCAAGCCGTGTACGTGCGCGGCACCGACGCCAACGAGCTCAACCTGCTCGACGCCCGCGTGCAGCTGAGTTTGACGCCGGCCGGCGCGCCCGGCCTGCTGCCCCGCCGCCAGGTGTTCATTCCCGATACGCTCTGGACCCACCGCCAGCCCCTCGACGCGCTGGGCGAAACCCGCCTCGACGTGCCCGCCACCGCCCTGCCCGACGTCGATTTCAGCTACCGCGTACTGGCCACGCTGCTTACCTCCGACAACGAGCGCCGCACCGAAAGCACCGTGGTGCCCCTGCGCCACGACCCCGGCACCCTGAAACTGGAGCTGCGCGGCGACTCGGTGTACCTCGCCTACCAGCACCTGGGGCAGTCGCAGCCGCACGCGGCCTCGCTCAACATTTCGGCCGACCGCAAGGTGGGCAGCGACTGGCTGTTTCGGGGCCCGGTGCAGCTGCCGTGCGCGGTGCCCGTGAATGCGCAGGCCGACTTTTATGAGCTGCGCGACGCGCAGGGCCGCGAAGCGCATCTCGATTTCACTGCCGACAACGCCGGGCTGAGTTTGCTCTCCGACCGGCCCGCCGACTCGCTGGTAATGGCCGTGGACAACCCGCGCCGACTCGCGTTCTGGTACTACGTGTACCAGGGCAACCACCTGCGCTACCGCGGCTACGGCCCCAGCTTGCGCCTGGCGGTGCCCGGTGTTGGCTCCGAGCCGTGGTACGCTTCGCTGCACTACTGGTGGGGCGGCGAGCTGCGCACCGCCGAGTACACCGTGGCCCTGCCCGCGCCGCAGTTGCGCATCGAAACCCAACAGCCCGCCGTGGCTTACCCGGGCCAAAAAATCAGTTTGGGCTTTGCCGTGACGGACGAACGCGGCCGCCCCGTGCCCAACGCCGACCTCACCAGCTACGCCTATACCAGCAAGTTCGAGCAGGCCGATGCCCCCGCGCTGCCAGTGCTGCGCCCGGCCCGGGCGGTGGTGGGCCGGCGCTCGCTGCGACGCTTTGGGCTGGCCAACGATTTCAGCCACCAGCCCACCCGCCGACTGTTGGACTGGCCCCACTGGCGCGCCGTGCTGGGGCTCGACTCGCTCACGTTTTACCGCTTTCTGTACCCCGACGACGGTTTTTTTCACGAGTACCAGCCCGCGCCGGGCGGTATCACGCAGGTAGCGGTGTTTCTGGTCGACTCGGGCCGGGTGCAGCCGCCGGTGGCGGTGTACGTCGACGGGCAGCCCGGCTACATCCATGATGTTAATAGCAACGACCCTTACACCGTGGTGGCCGACAGCGGCCTGCACAACATCAGCGTGCGCACGGCCACGCGCCTCGTGCGCCTCGACGGCGTGTACCTGCGGCCCCTGCACAAACTCACGCTCAGCATCGACGTGAACCATCCTTGCCTGGAGCTGAGCGTGCAAAAAGCCACCCCGCTGCTCACTGCTGATGAACGGCTGGGGCTGCAGCGTACATTGGTAGTGATAGATGATGCGGGCTTGGTTTCGGCTACTCTGCGGCAGGGCCGGCTGCTACGCCCACTCGGCAGCCGGACGTATTCGGGCCGGTTGGCGGGGCCTTTTCGGCCCGATTCGGTGCTGCTGCGCGACCCGTGGGGGCTGCGGCGCAAGTTTCTGTTTGACCCCGGGTATAAGTATTCGTTCGGGCCGCAGCTGCTCAAAATGCAGTGTTTCGATGCCAACCTGCTCGGCACGTTGGCCGGCACGGCGGGTATGGGCTGGCTGCCGCTGAAGGGCTTTGCCTACACCGAAGCCGATTTCCGCCGCCAGCCGCAGTGGGTGGCTCCCACCATTCCCGAATACCTCAACACCGTGTTTGAGGCTCCTTATGCCACGCCCGCCGGGCAGGGTCGGCTGGAGCTGCGCTTCCCTGCCCGCCCCACTTCGGCCACCGAAACCGAATTACCGGCCCCGCGCTACGTGCGCATCACCCGCGCCGACCAGCCCAAATTCCTGCGGTTTGTGCGCTACTACGGTACCATGCCGCTGCACGCCCTGCCAGCTGGCCGCTACCGCGTGGCCGTGCTGCTGGCCGACAGCTCCTGCCTGGCCCCGGCCGAGGAGGTCATCATCCAGCCCAACGGCCAGACCTACTACCAGCTGGAGCGGGCCGACCGCGTGGCCGCCGGGCCGCCGGGCCACCGACTCAACCAGCTGCTGTGGCGGCTGCGCCCCAGGCTCGGCACGCCAGTGGAGAACATGGAGCAGCGCCGCGTTATCCGGGTCGAAACTCCGACCAGTCCGCAGCCCGGCTGGCGCACCGTGCGCGGCCAGGTAATCGACCAAAGCACCGAGGAAGGCATGCCCGGTGTGACGGTGTTGCTAAAAGGCAGCACACTGGGCGTATCGACCAACGCCGACGGCAGCTTCGTGCTGCAAGTGCCACCCGATGGGTATAGCACGCTCGCCATCAGCAGCGTGGGCTACGTGACTCGGGAAATTGCGCTGGGCTGGCTGGGCGAGCTCACGGTGAAGATGGCCGCTGACGCCAAGCAGTTGAGTGAGGTGGTGGTAACTGGCTTCACTTCGGTTACGCGCAATAGCGTGAGCGGCGCCGTTTCGTCCATTACCGTTAATTCTCTCCAGGGCAAAGCGGCAGGATTGCAAATTCAGACATTATCGTCTATTTCAGGAGCCCGGGTTACGCTTCGGGGTTCCCGCTCCCTCACGGGCAATAGGGAGGCCCTGATTATTCTCGACGGGCTTCCCTTCAACGGCCAGCTCGCCGACCTCGACCCGGCCACAATTGCTAGCATAAACACGCTAAAAGGTACCCAGGCCACTGGCCTCTACGGCTCGGCTGCCGCCAACGGGGTGCTTATTATCAAGAGCAAGAAAGCAGCCACCGCCGACGGTCCCGGCCAGGACCCGCGCCTGGCCATGCGCCGCCATTTCCGCGACTACGCCTGGTGGCGGCCCCTGCTCCTCACCGACGCCCGCGGGCAGGCCCGTACCGACGTGGTGCTGCCCGACGACGTGACCAGCTGGGACAGCTTCGTGCTGGCTTCCGACAACCACGGCCGCCTGGGCAAGGCCACCGGCCGCATGAAGTCCTTCAAGCAGCTGCGGGCCGAGCTGGCCACGCCCCGCTTCCTGGTAGCCGGCGACCGCACCCAACTCTTGGGCAAAAGCCTGAATTACGGCTTCGACACGGCCCAGGTGGCCACCACCTTCCGGGCCGGTGGCCTGGTGCTGAGCACCCAAAACCACCTCGTGAGTCCCTTGGCCGTCGATACGCTCACCTTCATCGCTCCCACGCCCGCCGTGCCCGATTCGGTGACGCTGAGCTTCGCCCTGGCCCAGCCCAACGGCTACCAGGACGGCGAGCAGCGCACCCTGGCTGTGCTGCCGGCGGGCACCCGCGAAACCGTGGGCACCTTCGCTACCCTGGCCGCCGCCGATACCACCGTGCAGCTGTCCATCGACCCCACCTTGGGCGAGGCCACCGTGCGCCTGGAAAGCGACGCCCTGCCACTGCTCCTGTCTGAAATCGAGCACCTGCAGCGCTACGCTTACCTCTGCAACGAGCAAGCCGCATCCAAGCTGAAAGCGCTGCTGCTGGAACGGCGGATTCGCGTCGTGCAGGCCCAACCCTTCCGGGGCGACCGGGCGGTGAATTTTCTTATCCGCAAGCTGCTCGCGGGTCGCCACAAGCCCGAGGGCCTGTGGGGTACCTGGCCCAGTTCACCGGTGAGCCCCTGGGCCACATCGCATGTGCTCGAAGCCCTGCTCGAAGCCGAAAAAGCTGGCTACACCCTTAAGCTGGACCGCGCTCCCTTGCAGGCCTACCTGCTGCGCGAGCTCGATGCCCAGTTGAGCGAGGCCGCCACCATAGCGGCCCTGCACCGCCAGCACCCGGCTTACTACAGCAGCTATTACCAATCAGCCGACGACCTTATTCGCCTGCTCAGCCTGCTGCACAAGCTGGGCGCGCCGGCCGACTACCGCACCTACCTCGCCCGCTTCGACCGCCTCCAGGCCGGCCGCCAACCCCTCGACCGCTACCTGGCCCTCACCGCTTTGCGCCAGCAGCTGGGCCTGCCCTACCAGCTCGATACGCTGCGCCGCTACCGCCTGCGCACCCAGCTCGGCGGCGTGTTTTATGGCGATACGCTGCACGCCTCCACCTACTATGGCTACCTGCTGCGGGGCCGGGTGGGCTCGACATTGCTGGCCTATCGGGTGCTGCGTGCCGCGCCGGGCCACGAAGCCGAGCTGGCGCGCCTGCGCATGGGCCTGCTCAACCTGCGCGACGGCGGCCACTGGACCAGCACCTTCGAGGCCGCTCAAATCCTCGAAACCATCGGCCCTGACCTGTTTGCCGATGGCCGGCCGGCCACCTTTGCCCGCGCCAGGCTCAGCGGCGGCCTGAGCCAGACGGTCAGCGAGTTTCCCTTCACCGCCAAGTTGCCCGCTGCTGCCGGCTCCATTCTATTGCACAAGGAAGGGCTGCTGCCCGTGTACGCCACCGCCTACCAAACGCGCTGGAACCCCACGCCTGCTCCGGTGGCCGGCGCGTTCACGGTGCGCACGGCTTTGGCTGGCCAGGCCGGTACCCGGGTGGTGCTGCGCGCCGGCCAGCCTGTGGAGCTGGTGGTAACGGTAGACGTGAAGGCCGAAGCCCGCTACGTGCTGCTCGAAGTGCCCATCCCGGCCGGGTGCTCCTACGGCGACCCGGCCACGCCCAACTACCTCGAAACCCACCGCGAGTACCTGCGCCACCAAACCGGCATCTTCCTCGACCAGCTGCCCATCGGTCACCACGAGTTTCGCATCGCGCTTCAGCCCCGCTTCCGGGGCGTTTACACCATCAATCCGGCCAAGGCCGAGCTGGTGTATTTCCCTACCAAGTTTGGCCGTTCGGCCAGCAAGCAGGCCGTGGTTCGGTGAGAAAGTGTGGGAGTAAAGCAGACCTGCGGGTTTTCAGCGCCCAGGCCTATTCGTCGTGTAGCGCGTGCAGCGTAACGCAGCCGTTACTTTCCAGCAGGGCAAAGTGTTGGCGGCTGGCCGTGGTGAGCACGGCTACGAAATCAGCGTCGGCTTCGACAAGGCGCAACGCTTTCGCCCCCTCGCCGCTGAGGTGGTAGAGGGCGGCCCACGATATGCCAACCGCCACCAGGTGCTCGGCCCCTACAAAACGGCAGTCCATTTCCGCCGGGCAGGACATGGGCAAAATTGGAATATCGGCCCCGGCGCGCAGTTGCCGGGGGCTCCAGCACAGCAGGCTGTCATCGGTGGCGAGTGCCAGCCGTAGCTCGGCCGAGTATGGGGAAGCAATCAGTTGGTAACCAGGTGCGGAGGGCACCGGATGCCAGCCGAGCACTTCCTGCTCTGACCACCACAGCAGGCCGTTGCTGCCGAAGCTGTAGTAGGTGCCGTTGCGATAGAGCATTTCGTTGGGCCACTTCCGCTCGGCCAGCATCGGCAACTCATCGGGGCTGAGCTCGTGGGTAATGGGGGGCAATGGCTGGCCGTTGGCTGCATACCGCTCCACCACCAGAGCCGTGCCAGCCAGGCGGGCCGTGGCGGTGACCCCGTCCGGCAGCAGGGCCACCCGCGCCGGCCAGGCCGGATGGCCGGGTGCGCAGCTCACCGTGAGGGATTCGGCGAAATGCTTGTTTTTGGGGAGCACCTTGGCTTCGAGCAGCACGGGTTCCGAGGGCAGCAGCAGTATGCGGGGGGCGTGCGTTTCGTCGGCCACCAGCACCAGGCTAAAATTGCTGGGCACCTCGGCCAGCCACGAGTAGTATTCGACGTAGCCGTACCAGTTGCCGCGGGCCAGGTGCAGCCGTCCCTGCCGCCTGCCGACAGCCACCCACTGCTGCCGGTAGCTCGTGGCCTTTAGCCAGGTAATGGTGGCATCGAGCTGCGGGGCCAGCACTGACCCGGTTGGCCCGGCTCCGCTGCGGGCGGCGGGCCGGGCAGTGGCAAAGCGGCTGCAGTCGGCGGCAATCAGGCGGTCGTCGGGCAGGAAGTGGCGCAGCAAGCTCAGGTGGGTGAGGTTGCCGGCGGTGGCTTCGGTGCTCACCACGTCGTAGGCAATGTCGCGCGAGGCGCTGAGCAGCGCCGGGGCCGGGTGCTTTTCGTTCACGGCGGCCAGCACGTGCAGCAGCGGTACGCGCCGCTCGTGGGGCGTGTGCTCGGCAAAAACGGCCCGTACGTGGGCGCTCAGGTCGGCTTCCGGGGCGGCGGCCAGCACATCGAAATATTGGTTTAGGCACACTTCGGGCTGCTTGGGGCCAGCCCATCCCTGCAGCAGCACTTCCTGCGCCCGGCCGGCATCGGCGAGCTTGTGGGCCAGCAGGCGGGCGGCGGCGGGGTGGTCGTCGTTGCCAAGCAGCAGGGTTACGCCGCGCTCGTAGTGGCGGGCCGCCAGCGCGGGCTGGTCGAGGCGCTGGTGCAGGTCGCCGGCTTTTTCGTGCTCCTTGAGCTCGGTATAAATTTCGGCGGCTTCAAGCAGCAGGCCGCCGTTTTCCAGGCAGTTGGCGGCGGCGGGCAGGTTGTGGAGGTGGTCTTTGTAGAGCGCGGCGGCTTCGCGGCAGAAGCCGCCCTGGTTGAGGGTATTGGCAGCGGCCGGGTAGTCGCCCAGCAGATGCGCGTAGATATAGGCAGCTTTTTTGAAGCGGCCGGCCCCGATTTCCTGGGTGGCGGCGGCGCGGTACTGCAGGCCCAGGTTGTGGCGGTAGGCATCGAGGTTCCAGGCGTCGACGCGGCCGCCACCGCCCAGGCTGCCGAGGTTGAAATCGGTGCTGCGCTGCCCCAGCCGGGCCGATTGCGGCGCGGCGCCCCGGTCCTGGTAGGGGCCGCCCAGCGGAATGGCGTACTTCAGTGCCTCCTCCAGGTTTTCGCCGAACAGCTTCAGCAGGCGCTCAATCTCGTTCTGCCGCTTCTGCTCCAAGTTGTGAATGCGACCGTTGAGCCACTGTTCCACGCGCTGCCCGAACCCGGGCTGAGCCGGGGCAGTTGGAGCGGCTTGTCGGCGAGAAGTCGGCGAGGTGCTGCTTTCTCCATGTATGCGAACGAAAAGCCGCCCCAACAGCAGCACAAGCATTATCAGGCCCGATACAGAATGCGAGCCCAGCACACTAAACAGGAAGCCTATCAAGGCTAACGCTCCCAGCACCAACGCGGCCCCGCCCAACACCTTACCAAAAAAGCCCCAGTCGATACGCAGGGGGCGGGGGCGCATTCTCCACACACCTAATCCCATTCGCAGGAGCCAGCGGCGTAGGTTGTCAAGCGCCGCTCCCACCGGTCCCGGCCGGTCTTCGGCCAGGCCCGGCAGCTGAGCCAGCGGTACTGTGCCCACGT
Organism: Hymenobacter glaciei; assembly: GCF_039539585.1. Taxonomy (NCBI): domain Bacteria; kingdom Pseudomonadati; phylum Bacteroidota; class Cytophagia; order Cytophagales; family Hymenobacteraceae; genus Hymenobacter; species Hymenobacter glaciei. Next base: position 141,038 of record NZ_BAABDK010000025.1, read on the forward strand.
TTTCCTGCATATCCTGCACTACCTCAGCCACGGTGGGTTGCAACACCCGCACCTGCTCCAAGCGCGGCCGCAGTGCGAGGCCCGGCCGGGCCTGGGCCCAGTCGGTGGCGCGCGGTGCGGGGCATTTGAGCAGGGTAGCCAAATCGAACTCATCGGCGGTATCGAAGCCTACCAGGCCAATGCCGGGATGCAGCAGCTGCCGGGGCCACAACAGAGTCGCGGCCAGCTCGCCGGGCGCAGTGGCGGGCCACAGGCTGGCGCCCGCCGGCACGTAGAGGCGGCCGTCGGCTTCGGCCCCGTAGGGCTCCAGCACATCGGCGGGCAGCGGACCGGCGGCCACCACAAACAGCCCGGCCACCCGCACCGAGCGAATGGACTCGGGCACCAGGTAGCAGGCCAGCTGCGCGGCGGGCAGGTTCCAGCGGCTCAGCTCGCGCAGCCACACGGCCGGGTCGGCCCCGCGCAGGAAAGCCGCGCAGGCCGGGCGCAGAGCCGTTTCGTGGTAGCGAAGCGTGAGAAGCATGGGTTAGCCGAGGTGGGCGATGAAGCGTTGAAGATACTGCTTGTTGAAGGCGGCCGACGACAGCAGCCGCGGCGGGTTGGGGCCGGTGAAATAGGCCGGGCCGCACACGGTGCCATCGGCCGCCCAGGCAGCCGTGGGCTGGCCCAGAATGAGCAGTACGGCCATTTCCGGCACCGTGGCGTCGGCGCTGCGCAGGTGCAGCAGGCCGCGCGGGTCCACAATGGCCAGGCTGCCGTCGGGCCACGTGAAGTGCCGAAACAGCAGCAGCTCGTTGGGTGTGAGGGCTACCGCGCCGCCGTATTCGGCCCGTCGCCGGTACACGACGTCCTGGCCCCGGGCAATGCTCATCAGACGCAGGCCGGGGCCCAGCGCCGCCGAATGACCAATGACTCGCAGCTCGTGGCCCTCAATCACGAGCTCGTCCAGCCCGTTCAATTCCAGCCGGTTCACCCGCTGCAACACGTTGTAGCCGTTGTTCACGTGGCGCTTCAAGTGGCCAAAGTTGGGGCGGAAACCGGTAGGCGTACCAGTTGGCATCAAGGATTTCAACCCGTCGGCTTTGCGCCACTTTGCGCAGTCGAACACCAGTATGCCATCGGGTTGCTGCACGTGGTAGCACTGGTCGTGGAACACGACGCGGGTCGGGGCTTCGCCCAGCTTCAGCTCCGGCGACAAATCCACCATCGCCGGGTCGCCATCAGCCCGCAAGGCGTACACTCGCAGCAGCTCCGGGCCACTCACCAACACGTACAGCTCCTGCCGGTCGTCGCTGCCAAAGCAGTAGCTGCCTGGTTCAATCATGGGCAGCAGCTCGCGCGCCCCGAAGCTTTTATCGGGCCAGAACAACACCCGCTGCTTGTCATTAATGGCCAGTACCCCAAGCTCGGGCGCATAAAACGTGTTTTTGATGGACATCCGCAGGCCCGTTACCGGCAGGTAAAGCGGGGCCGGCACGTGCTGCCAGAAAGCCAGGCCATCCGAGGCAGGCGACCGGAACAGCGGCCGGCGCGGCGCAGCCGCAAAAAGCAGCTCGGCCAAATCGTAGCGGGCGGTGCTGGCCAGCGTGCGGTGGCCATTCTGGTACTCATACAGCTGCAATTCGCCGCTGCGGTCCACGGTAAGGAGGAAGCGCAACGCCGGGCCAGCCTCGGCCAGCGCCCGGGCAAACTCCGGCTGGTGCAGCAGCCCCGCTTCGGTGATGAGCAGGCTGTCGGTGGCGGCGGGCTGCCGGTGGCCAATATCCAGCAGCGCCGGGCCAGCGTGCGGGGCCGGGTCGAGCTGGCCCAAGGCGGCCACCACGCCATCGAAGGTTTCTAAATCGAGCGGCGTGGCCTGCTGGCCGCCGAGGGCAAACGCCGCCACCGGCACCGGTGGGCGGCCCTGGCGCGAGTTGCGGGCCCAGGCCAGCGCGGCGGCCAGCGCAAACACGCGCGGCACGCCCCACATGCGCAGGGTGGTATCGAGCAGCACGGCGCGGGGCTTCACGTCGGGCTGCGGCGGGGCTTCGCGGCGCAGGTACAGGGCCTCGTTGTTCACGAGGCGCGCCATGAGCGAGAGGTCGTCGTGGGCCAGCTCGCTCAGCAGGAGCCGGTCGAAGTTGCCGCGGTTGGCTATGTCGGCCACGCCGCCAATGGGCTGGTCGCTGGCCCCCCGGGCGTGCAGCGGAATGCGCAGCGCCGCCACCAGCTGCTGAGTAAGGCGGGCCAGGCCGGCCGTACGCGGGTCGTGGGCCAGCTGGTCGAGCAGGTCGAGCGGTGCAGCGGGCAGGGCCGGGGCGACCAGGGCAGCTTCAGGCAGCACCAGCGGCTCGGGCAGCTGGTTGAGGCCGGTGCGCAGGTGCAGGGCCAAGGCTTCGGTGGAGGGGAAGCGGTTGCGGAGCTGGCCAAAAGACGCCAAGTCATCGACCAGATGAACCCGGGTGTTTGCAGAAGTCTTTATGTCCAGCTGCGTATCAAGCCGGCCGCTGGTCCATTCGCTTATCACCCTGGAGGCATGGTCGGCCAGCACTTTCAGTTGCATGTGCTGGCCCAACTGCCGAAACAAATGCCACTTTGCCGGCCCGGTGCGCAGCGGCTGAGGCAAGCCCGCCACGATGTTCAGAAAGCTGCTTGCCCGGAGCAGATAGCCAGCCAACTTATCATCGGCAGTTGCCCCGGCGGCCACCGGCGCCGTACGGGCAAAGCCATGTAAGGTGCCTAAGTTGCCCGAATCGTTCCAGTCGTCCCGGCAGGCTGCCAGCAGGAGCAGCACGGTGGTTAAAGGCGGTAAGCCAGCCGGAGCCAAAACTTCCAGCGCCGCCTGTAGCTCTTCCCGGTAGCAGATGGTCGGCCCGTTGGTCCACTCCGCCACTGCTCCCTCTTCGGCAAAACGCCATAAATAGCGGTAAGGGATTATGAAATACCAGAGCGGCGGCCTTTCGGTGCTCCCATCGATGTAATTGCTCATGCCCCAAACCCTTCCATTGTGAGCCGCACCGCACTGCGCGTAACGGGCAAAACTGCCGAAGCGGGCACGCATTCCCAGCTGCCATCAGCGGCAAAAAGCAGCACGTCGTCGGCCGCAGTCTGCAGCTTTTCGCGCAGCAGCGGAGCCAGCAGAGGCGCTTCAAAATCGAAGCCGGCGGGCAGCAGAAGGCCCGCGTGCAGCCACAGCTCCTGGCCCGGTAGGGGCGGCAGCGGCGTGCCCAGCAGCAGCACCCGCCCATCGGCCGCCACGGCGAAACGCAGGGCGCGCAGGCGAATTTCTGGAGCCGTTTCGGCGTAGGCGTGCCAGGCCGCCAGGGTGGTAAGCAGGCCCACGCCAGCCTCGGCCCGCACCGAAGCACGCAGCTGCACGCGGTAGGCAGGCGCGCCCTGGGCGGGCAGGGCCGCCGTGGGCAGCTCCAGCGGCACAAATGCCCGAATGGGCTGCCAAGCCAACCCAACCGGCAGTCGACCAGTGGGCGTGCGCTGCCCCGCCGGAAACAGCCGGCCGTCGGCATCGAGCGCATAGACGGCTAGGGCAGGCAAGCCCCGCACGGGCAGCGGCAGCTCGCCGGTGGCGGGCAGGCCGCGCAGCCACAGCTGCCCCGCCGCCTCGGCCACTTGCAGGCCCGGCAGCTGGCGCACCCGGCCCAGGGCTTCCCGGTCGGCCGTAGCCAGCACGAGTACGCGCTCCGTCATCATACCTGCAGCACTTTCTGCCACAGCGCATCCAGCGGCTGCTGCACGTAGGCGCGCTGCTCATCGTTGGCCAGCCACTGGGCGCGGCCGTGCAGGTAGCGCAGCTGGTCCTTGATGGTGGTACGCTCGGCGGGCGAGGTTTCGGGCAGTTCCCACTGGCTGGCCAACGTTTCGATTTCGCGCAACAGGGCCTCCGCATCGGGGGTATCGTGGCCGGCCGCGCGGGGGTGCTGGGCCGGCTCCGCGTCGGCGTGCACCACGGCATCGACGATGCTGCCCACTACTTCGCGCTGCTCGTCGGTGTCCCAGATGTAGCGCAGCACCCACATGTCGGAAGCAATGACCGTGGTGCGTCGGCAGAGCAGCGCGCTGGCGGCCAGCAGGCGCTGCAGCTTCACGGCGCGGCGGTCCGACACGGCCAGGCCAGCCAGCCGCAGCTTGCGAATGAGGTCGGTGTAGAGCGGGCGCACGGGGCGCAGGTCCACCAGCGGCAGGGCGGCCTGCAGGCGCAGCACCGCCTCCGCCGTGATATTAGGCGCGTCGGCTGCACCGGGGCGCTCCAGCGTCCAGCCGGCTTCCAGCACGTCGGCCAGGGCATCGGGGGCCACGTAGTCGCAGTGCACGCGCACCAGGAAACGGTCGAACAGGGCTTGCAGGGCGTCGTCTTCGGGCAGGTGGTTGCTGGCGCCCACCATCAGCAGGGCGGGCAGCGCGCGGGTTTCGCGCCCCCGCCGAAACATCCGCTCGTTCAGCACCATCAGCAAGCTGTTGAGGATGGCGCTGTTGGCGTTCAGCAGCTCATCCAGAAACACGAGGTGGGCTTCGGGCAGCATGCCGTCGGTATTGGTCACGAGGTCGCCCTCACGCAGCCGCCGGATGTCGAAGGGCCCGAACAGCTCGTTGGGCTCGGTGAAGCGCGTGAGCAGGTACTCGAAGGTGTTGCCCTGCAGGCGCTGGGCCAGGGCACGCACCAGGGCACTTTTGGCCGTGCCAGGCGGCCCCAGCAGAAACAGGTTTTCGCGCCCCACCAAACACAGGCACATCAAATCAATTATGTCATCTTTGCCCACAAAAGTGGCCTTGAGGTGCGCGGCAACCCGGTTGAGCTGCTCCACGAGCAGCCATTCTTCGGTCAATAGATTTTCCATTTAAACTGGGAGCGTGAAGGCCGCGAAATCGGGCCACAAGGTAGTGGCGTAGTGCCCCAGGGCGGCGTGCACCAGCGGAGCAATGTGAGGCTGGTCGGCCCGGGCCCGGTCCTGGGTCCGGATTATCCGGTCGATGTATTCCTGCCGTAGCGCCGGATGCGCCAGAATTCGCGCCTCTGCTTCCGCGGTGCCGCCCTCCGCGCCCACGAACGAAAAGGGCCACTGCCCGGCCGTGGTGCGCAGGCACGCCACCAGCGCATCGCCGGGGGCCAGGCCCTTGGCCAGCCGCAGCAAATCGGGCAGGTAGCGCAACGTGAGGTCGACTGAATAGATGGCGGCCGGTGTGATTTGACCGGCAAAGTCGCGCAGCTGGGCCTCCACCACGTTTTCGTCGAGTTCGCGCACCAAGGCCAGCTGCACCGTGTGGTAGAGGTAGGCCGCCGCCCAAGCTGCTGCCACCGCATCGAAGTCAGGGGCTACGCCGGGCAGCTCGCGCCTATCGTCGGCGTAGTAGTCGCGCAGCAACGTTTCGGCGGCGTGCAGGTCGGCGGGCTCGAAGGGGGCCGGGCGGGCAGCCAGGGTAACGTTCCCGGTCGTGAGCAAGTGGTGGAGGAAGCCGGTCAGCAGCATGGGCAGAAGCAAATAACCGCGGCCCGCTTACCGACGATTCAACCACAGAAAATATCTCTTTGCAAAGCTACTGTACCGGCTGCTTGCCTGGAACAAGCCCCGTACTTGGTTTTTGCCAGCTTATTAGGTTTATGCCGGTGGTCGCCCCATGCGGTGGCCAACGCAAGCCTAATGGGGAAACAAAAAGGCCGTTTGCAGATTGCAAACGGCCTTTTTTAGGTAGCGGGGACTGGAATGCAACCAACATTTGCACACCGACCTTATATTGATTAAAAATAGCCTTATAGGGCCTTAAAGCGGCTTATTGCAATATGCTTTGTCGATATAAGTAAGGACAAATACGGTATGAATCGGCTTTTTTGTCCTACGTTGTGTCCTACGATAGGACATATGAATTACTTTTGAAACGGCAACTGCGAACCCGTTTCACTATGGCAAAACCATCTCAAGTCTCCTATCTGCTAAACGCGCCCGGCGCGGATAAGCCAACCCCCATCTTCACTTTCCTGAGCTTCGACGGGCGAAGGGTGAAGGTGTACGCGAACCGTTCTATTCACCCCCGGCAATGGGACGCAACTGAGCGCCGCGCGCTAACACGGGGCTACCCACGCAATGGTAAGATGAATGACTGGTTAGACATACTAGCCGAACGCCTCACTACCTGCTGCGACACTCACGCCGCCGCCGGCACCGCGCCTACGGCTGCCGAGCTACGGGCATTGGCCGAAACCGAAGCTCCGGTCGCCGAGGCGGAACCTCTGCCTGCCCCCGGCGGACTGTTCTGGCAACGCTATGAGGAGTGGGTAAGCTACACACGCGAAGCTGGCACCGTGCGCACCGCGCAAGCCCACGCCACCGCCGGGCGGCACCTACGAGAGTTTGCCGACCTGAACGGCTACGCCGTAGATTTTGACACTCTCACGCCCACAGTAGGCGACCGCTGGGCAGCCTATCTTCTGAACGTAGCCAGCTTGACTGATAACACCATTAACAAGCATCTAGGGCGGCTCAAAGCGTTCATGAAGTGGGCGGGCAAGCGGGGCTATACCGAAAGCACTGCTCTTGACCGAGTGAGCTGGGCGCGGCGGGAACCGGACGTAATTGCCTTGAGCGTGGCCGAGCTGGCTGCCCTCGAAGCACTACAACTGGGCCTTGGCTCCCGCCTTGACAAAGCCCGAGCGTGGTTTCTGCTGGCCTGTTACACGGGCCTACGGTATTCTGACTTGGTGAGCATCCGGCCCCAGCACTTACGACCTGCTACCGATAAGTTGCCCGCGCACCTACGCCTGACTGCCCAAAAAACCCGCGCTGTAGTGAACGTACCCTTGAGTGCCCGCGCTCTCGACATTGTGAACCGGCTGCTGGCCGGCGACCTTGCTAGCATCAAAAGCCAACCGATTACAAACCCTGTGCTAAACCGCTTTCTAAAGGAACTGGGGAAACTGGCCGGCATAGATTCGCCCATTGAAGTTATCCGCTACCGGGGCGGAGTAGCCGACATTACAACTTGCCTGAAATACGAAAAGCTGACAGTTCACACAGCCCGCCGTACGTTCGTAACCCTAAATTTGGGCAAAGGCATGAGTGCTGAGTTTGTGATGAAGTTAACTGGGCACACGTCCTACAAATCGTTTCAGCGTTACGTGAACCTCACACCTCAGCGTGTGGCCGAAGAATTTGCCAAGTTTCACGAGATGCCCGATTCACCCCACTAGCTCGATATGGACCCGTTGCCTCCGTTGCACTATTTTTTTCCCGCTAACACTTCCTGTGTGGGTGAGCAAGTGATAATCCCGTGTAATAAGTGCTCTGAAAAGCAGGAACTCCGAGCAGAAACACTATGTGATGCGTGTCCTATCCATCAACAGGTTCAAGATGTTTACTCACGAGCTCAAGTGGAACTCGACATCCGGCAAGAATTAGATACCCCAAAGGAGTTTGTAGCATTTTGCAGAAAACGCCTAAACCAAAGCATTGAACTAGCCACCCAAACGGTTATTTATCCATCCAAGCAAATTTTTCAGCACTTTGGTGGCCTTGGCAATGCTACATATGACGTGCATCGCGACCATATCATTGCCATAGCCCTCAGTAAGCTTTACAGAGTGAGAATGGGTTATAAGCGCACAAACTCTGTCAAGCGAATCAATCCCGGTAGTAGCGCAATCACAGAATCCACGCAGCTTTCTCAAGTAGCAGAGGTAGCAAAAGAAGATTTTGCAGATCATCTACTTGGTTATACAATGGAGGAGCTTGTGCTCTTCCTTAAAGAGCGTTGCCTGATTGGAGCAGACAACAAGGCTAATCCATCAGCAGAGACGGCAGCGTGGTCCGGTGCCATACACGCGCTAGCAGATTCTAATCCTCCTAAAATTGTAGGAAAAAAGGCCGCGCTTACCAGAGCGTTTATGAAGCAGTTTAGCATCAGCGCTAGCTTTCATACAATTCAACGCTGCGACACGGGAATAGCTACTCGCTACTACGAGCAGGCAATCGTACTCCTCAAAAAATAGCTGCATTTTCTTGCACAATACCACATAACCTTACACATGTAAGGTTATGCAAGGCTCCTTGTCGCTCTTTGGCCCACGCTTCCTGCATACCTAATCCGGTGGCGTAAGGCAAAATGCAATCCATGATTCCGGTAGGTGTAGAATACACCCAATTCCTGAGTGACCTACGCGCGGTTATCCGCCATGAGCTAGACCATTCCTCGGTCATCGCCGAACCATTAGCCAGCCCAAGGGACGAATTGCTGACCATCCGTGAAGCGGCAGCGCTATTGGATGTAACCGTGCAGACCGTTCACGAGTGGAAGCGGCGCGGGCTATTGAAATATAACAAAATAGCCAGTCGCAGCTATATTAAACGCGCAGACGTCCTCTCCGCGCTGCAGGGCCACCAACGCACGAGCAAAACAGGAAAGGGAGGCCGTCGTGGTTAAGCAATGGGTGTTTGGCCATACAGACTTGGAGTGTGCCTTAGCGCTGACGGGCTGTTCGTCTCCAACGCCGTCTGCCCTTGCGACGGCCCTGGCAGAGCTGTATCCAAACGGCCCCGACGTCGCCGAGGTAGTAGCCGCTGGATGGCTGGCACCCAGCGTTGACGGGCAACGGCTGCGCCTGCCGCCCCTCACAGGGGCGTCGCCACAACGTTATTTCCCGCCTAGTACCAGTGCAAGCGGACGGCCCCCTGAAGTCAAAGACACAGTAGAATTCCCCCACCCAGTAGCGGCGACGCCGAATGCACTGCTGTTACAGTGCACATTCAGCTATTTTGAGGGGCCTATCACTAATACGATACCCCGGGCAGCAATCACGCTGCCGGAATTACACCGCGTTATCACGGCCCCGCTCCCATCGCTGCGCGAAAGGGCCCGAGCGGCCCGAGCCGAGTACGAAGCCAACGGGAAAAGCCCTCGGTATCAACAATTGAAGCTTCGACTGGATAACTTCTCGGTCGGCGGCACTTTTACCCGCCGCAAAGACGCGGCTCTGGTGACGGCTTCGGGGTTGTTGGTGCTCGACTTTGACGGGATGAGTGGCCGGGTAGCCGACGCCCGCGCCGAACTGCTGGCCGATACCCACCTCGTTGAGTCGCTGGCGCTGCTCTTTGTGAGCCCATCGGGGGACGGCTTGAAGGTCGTGGTGATGGCCGACCCGAACCACGACCGCCGAGAGAACTACCGCCGCCTGGACCAGTATCTGACCCGGCGCTACGGCTGGGGGCCGACCCTGGACAAAAACACGACGGACCTTTCCCGCGCCTGCTTCATCAGCCACGACCCCAATGCATGGTTGGCTCCCGCCTTTGCCGCTTCCTCTTCCCTCCTCACTTCTTCTGTTAGCCCACATGAAACCGCTTAACCTAAAAGAGCTGAACGGAGCGCCAGAATCCACCCGTCTGCCCGGCACTACGTACCCCCAAACGCCGACCAACGCCCCAGGGGAAGCCTTGGCGTGGTGCCTTGCTCAACACGAAGCCCACCACGGCGCCTTCCCAGCACCAGGCCAAGGACGGAACCAGCGGCTGGCCGCGTTGGCCTTTTTCTGCAACGAAAAAGGCGTGCCCTTAGCCGACCTCGAAGCGTACGCGCTCGACCAGTACGCTGCCGCTGACTTTCCGCCGCGGGAGATTCAACGGACCGTATGCGGCATTTACACCCGCGAACGGGGTGCGCACGGTTGCAAACCGTTCGCACCCCGCGATTCAAACGTTTTTAACACTTCTCGGCCCGCTGAGTCTCCACTGCCCGAGTCCGTACGGCTGCCGCTCACGTTCCCGCCCGAGGTGTACCAGGCCTTGCCCGACTTCCTGCGCCGGGCCTGCCTTCCCTTCGAAGGACACGAAAAAGCCATCATGTTGTTGGGGACGTTGGCAGTGCTCTCCGGCTGCTTCCCTGCCGTGGGCGGCACCTACAACAAGCGCCGGTTTGGCTTGAATTTGTTTGTTTTCATCATCGCCCCAGCCGCCAGCGGTAAGAGTACCCTGGCCTGGGCCCGGCGGCTGGCTTGGCCCCAGCACAAAGCACTGACGGAGGCCAGCCGCGCCGCTCGCCAGGACTACGAAGAGGAAGTGCTGGCCTACAAAAACGCGGGTAAAGCCAAAGCCAGCCTCTCTCCGCCCCCTGCCACTCCGCCGCCGTACAAAATGCTGTTCCTGCCCGGTAACACCACGGCGGCGGCCCTGCTCACCGCCTTGGCCGAAAACGACGGACGCGGCATCATCTGCGAAACGGAAGCCGATACGCTCAGCGGAGCGCTCGGGGCTGACTTTGGCAACTTCAGCGACGTGCTCCGCAAAGCGTTCCAACACGAACCCGTATCGCTGCTGCGTAAAACCGACCGCCAACACGTGGACCTTGCCAGCCCCGCCCTCAGCATCGCATTGACGGGAACGCCCGGCCAGTTACCGCGCCTGATGCCGACGGCGGAAGATGGCCTGTTGAGCCGGTTCCTGTTCTACGTTTTTGAGCAATCCCCCACTTGGCAAGACGTAGGGCCGGACGCCGGGCCGCCCCTTGACCCGTACTTTGACCGGTTGGCCAGCGAAGTGACGGACATGATGGCCGCCCTGCCAGCCGCCGAGGAAAACAGCGCTTACCCCGTCGAGATAACGCTCTCACCCGCCGACTGGCAGCGCCTCAATCAGGCCGGCGCCGCCGGCCTAAACGAAGCACTTGCCTTAGGTGGTGGGGCCGGGGGCAGTTCCGCTTTTCGGCTGGGACTGATTGCTTGGCGCATCGCCGGATTACTGACCTTGCTCCGACACTTCGAGCGGGGTGAAGCGCTGACCAGCGGCTTGGAAGCCGGCTCAGTGGACGTGGGCACGGCCCTGGCAATCATGGACACCGGCCGGGCCCATGCGCTAGCCGTACTGGCCACTCTCGCCCAGCCGGCCAGCCGCAGCGGCAAGTTCGAGGCGAAGGCCGAGAAGGAGGCTAAGGCTCGGGCTTTGGGTGCTCAAGGACTGAGTTCGCGCGCGATTGCCGAGCAAACCGGCGTTCACCACACCACCGTAGCCCGGTGGAACCGCGAATAGTGTAGCTGTAGCAAAAGTGCTACGCGCTACAAACATCTCGTTGACAGATGAGCAAGGGGGGTGCCTTAAGTAATTGCCTCCGAGACTAATCTACCTGGTGAAACGCGCGTCAGTTGTACGCTCCGATATGGCGCCGAATCGTTCGAAAACGCTTAGCAAACGGTTTTCCTAAAGTGTTTGCTAAGCGTTTTCGAACGCTTGCGAACGGGTTCAAACGAATAATACATCCTTTTTTAGTCATGAATTACGAACAAAGAGAATGCCCCCAGTGCGGCGAGCCCGTGGAAGGGCGCGCCAACAAACTTTTCTGCTCCGCCGCTTGTCGAGCACAAAATTTTCGTGATACGCAGGAGGAAAGGGCAAACAGCAACCAAACAGTGAAGCCAAATGATGTTGCAGTGCCTGCTATGGTCCAGAGTTGGACACCGGGGCAGTCCGCGCCCGCGCAGGACAGCAACCAGGCAGCGACTTTAAACTGGTTGGCAGAATTTCAACGCACTGAAATCATTCGGCAAGAGAACGCGAGACTTCAGCGCGTAGTGGCAGAGTGTGATTTGCTGCATTTGAAATACAGCTCTGCCATTAACGAAAGTTTAAAAGCAGATGGCACTATGCTTGATAAATGGGCACTGGAAAGCAAGATTAGTGACCTGGACCAGCTCAGCACGATTTATCGAACCCATCCCAAGTTGCGACAATCAGGCAGCCGGAACTCGGAACGGTTAGACGACATCTACTGGCTATATGATACGCTTCGTGCCTTGCTAAACGAACTAAAAAATCAACCTGGTCCGGCATATCTAGCGGCGAAGAATATCCTGTTAGAATTCACTCCGAAAGAGCGCGCCAGGCTTCGAGCTAATCTACTTCCTGATTAACGGCTCTGCGTTAATCAGCGAACAAGCGACGTTACCAGCAGGTGGCAAAATGAAAGTTCTGTTGGCACGACCAAAGCAACGCACGCTGGAGCAGCTCGCCGCCACCTCCAATTAACGGTCGTATTCTGGAGGCTTTTTCAAAGGCCTAAACTGCTTAAAAACGCAAGCTTTTCACACTAATCTTGTCCACCGTTTATTGGAGGGCCGCTTTACCTATGAGAGTTGCCATCTACGCCCGCGTGTCTACCCGCGACAAGGGGCAGGACCCGGAACACCAACTTTACCAGCTTCGCGAGTTTGCTGAAAAACACGGCGCCATCTATAAGGTATTCACCGAAGAGGTCTCTGGTGGCAAGTCCGACCGAACGGAATTCAAGCAACTGCTGCTCGAAGCTTACCAGAAGAAGTTTGACCTAGTGGTGTTTTGGCGGCTGGACCGGTTCAGCCGCGAAGGCGCACTGCCCACCCTCAAATACCTAAAGGAGCTGCGCGACCACGGTGTGAACTACAAATCGTTCACCGAACCGTACCTCGACTCGTTGGGCCCATTTGGCGACGTGATTGTGTCGATGCTGGCAACCATCGCCGCACAAGACCTGATTAAAGTCAGCGAAAACACCAAGGCAGCCTTGGCGAAGAAGAAAGCGGCCGGCGTAAAACTTGGAGCCCCACCAAAGCTCCAGCAGTCGTAACTAGTGCCCAAGCCTTAAAATTAGAGGGTAAGTCAAACGGTTTCATTGCACGCACATTAGGAATTTCCCCTAATACAGTGGCCAAGTATATCCGTTCTTCCGGCAACTAATTCCACCGTTTGGATGAACGGGAGGGCGCATGAAAAATTTCTCCTCATGCGAGGGCTTGCGCCCCTCATCGTCGCTTGTAGGGGTAGGGTGTGGTCACGCCCACTGAGTCGATGTACCAATGCTGCACGTTCTTTTTGCTGCGCTTGCGCCCCACGATGATTCGGTAGTCGGCTTCGGTGCTGACGTAATCGTAGTGCGCCGAAGTCAGGCGCCCGCCCGCCCGATTGCGCAGGGTGAAGGTTTGCGTGGTACGCCACCCCCACCATTTTTTGACCTTGTCGGGGGAGCTCTTTTTTCGGATAGGCCGTGATTCATGGCCGCGGGACAAGCGCGTCGTTCGGCCAAACATCCGGTATTGATGAAAAACCACCACGACGCCTTGGTCCGGGGGCCAGGTGTAAGTCCGATGGAAAGGCCAGAGGGGCAATTTGGAACCCTGGGCGCAAACGTTGCTTCCCATACAAGCCAGCAGGGATAGAAGAGCAACCAAGAACCGCATTATGGGGAAGAGCAATAGGACCGCTACCAAATATATCCTCCAATAATTGAACGGGGCGCGTTTGGGTCAGTACGTTTTGCTGAATGCTGGTGTCTGATTTACCTTCCGCGATGAAACAGCACCGACGGGTTCCGATGCAAGATGAATTGACCAAAGCCATGCACAGTGAATTCACCGTGGACGCCGAAACCGATCGGCGACATCGCCTGGATTCGGCTCGCAGCACAGTCGAACAGGGCTTGTTCACGGCCGCAAAAGCGGCCGAGGCCTACGGATTTTCGGTGGAGGAAATTGAAGCTTCGGGCCAAGAACCGGGCGTGTAATTGCCTTTTCGACCGTTTGGCTGAACAATAGCACGTAAGCTTACATTCTCATTTTTGCATGGCTTCCCAACGTCACTATTCCCCAACGTTCCGCTTGTCCGCTTGGTCAATTGCCTTGATGGCTGCATTTGCCGCCTGCACGTACGTTGGTTCGCCCCCTTGGGAAATGCTACCACAGGTTCTGTATATGGCCTCCGGCGCGTCGGTAGCGTGGGTACAGCCAACATGTCCAAGACCGTAAAAACGGTGTTATCAGTCATTATTGTTTCAAAAGCGGTCCCTGGAAAATCAACGCGTCGCGCTGTGGTTCCGCAAAGAAAAAGCCACCGGTAAGGTGGCTTCACTTCTAAGTTATGATAACAAATGCCGCCTGGTACTAATGAGGTGAGAACAGCAACGAGATAAAAAATCTCATGGATGGCTCACGCACCTACCACTTTACCAAATTCAGCGACGAGCTGATCTGGCGGAAATACATATCTAAGATTCCCCCGCCTGCTGAATGTTCAATTCTTCCTCTTTACGTCTTTTAATAATGGTGGTGATGTCGCGCAGCATCATTTCCAGTTTCGTACTGGACAATTTGTTTAATTCACCATTGATGACGCGGGAAGCCCACTTATGTAATGCCGAATGGGCGGAAGGGGTCCGGTATGTAGAATTGACACATACTATGCTGGTAGAAGTGGCCTGACTCATAACCATTGACGGTTTATTGACTGATTCTATACGGCCTTGGCGAATAGATATGCATATTTTTGACTGAGCAAACTCGGTCCAAGTGGCGATGAAATATCAAGCAAATCAGTGGTGCATAGCGTATCCATCCTGGCTACTTGATCATCTACCGAATGAATCTTTCCTACCACCGCGTCAAAACTGGCGATGTTCTCGATAGCACATTTGATCACTGGAATTAATTGCCTGAAATCTTCAAGAGTTAAGTTGGCATGATTCACGTAATTCTCAAGCCTTCCACCTTGTCTATAATTGGGGTACCCTTCTAAGCCCATGAAGGCTAACATCCACTCTTTAGAATAAAAACCTATGGTGTTACTGATCCCGATATAGTCCGCGACGAGTTCATCATGGAGGTTATTCGAAGCACAGCCGTACCGACTGAGCGTATATAGATGCGTACACTCATGCTCCAGTCTTAAGGTAAGCGACTGAGACATCCAGTCCGCTTTAGTAAGCCCCAGGAAGTCAGCACTGACAGCACTGTAAGGCTTTGTGCTCAGAATAATCAGTTTATCCTTGTGCAGGCCGGGATTCGGCAAGATGTTCTTAGAAAACTCTTGGTTCCAGCTCTCTGAGGGATTGTTTTGTTGCCATTTTGTCTTTAGCGCCTTGATTCGATCCCAGTTGTTTATTCCATTAAGCAGCAGAGCACCCATGGAATGGGGGACAGGCGTCGGATTGTTCTTGTATAGTAGGCATTGTACTATCTTGACGAAGTCCTCATCGTCAGCGACAGTCAGCACGGGTACTTTCCCCGCAATACTTTCGTGCAATGTAAATCTTACGCCTTCCGGTTTGTTGAGCAGCAGTGTATCCCCCTCACTCCCAAGAAGAGACTTCCCTTTCAGCACCACATCAATGTAATTCTGGGTTTTGTTGATGCCTTCATGAATGGGAAAGTTGAGTTGAGGGTAGCACGTCTTCAACAACTGAAATGCTTCTTCCTCTCTATATGTTGCTGCGTAGCCCTCCCAGGACCTGACGTAGGGATCATCAATAGAAGCCATTTTCTTATCAGGCTTCTCGCAAAACCTATTGAGAAAATACTCACTCATTTTATCCGATACGCTATTAACAGCATCAATTGAGACCATGGCTGACGAGTTTGCAATCATGATCTATGCAATTTGACGTTTTGCCAGTTTAGCAAACAGCATATCTTTCTCCATCAATTCATCGTATGTACCGCTCTCAACGATGGTCCCTTTGTCCAGGACGTAAATACGATCGGCGTTTTTGATAGTACTGAGTCGATGAGCGATGATGATCCGGGTTGCCTGAAGCTTCTCCAAACTCTGGGATACCAAACCCTGCGTTCGATTGTCCAGTGCGCTGGTAGCTTCGTCCATGAACAGCAGTCGTGGCTTGTGGGCAATCGCTCTCGCAATCATAAGCCGCTGACGCTGGCCACCGGAGAACGTACTGGCTCCTTCGCTCACCACAGTATGCATTTCCATCGGCATCTGCTTTATATCATCCTCCATGCCGGCCATTTTTGCAGCTTCCCAGGCATCGTCCAGGGTTAGCTCTGAGTTGCCGATGATATTCTGAAATATGCTACCTGACATCAACGCCCCGTTTTGCAGAACCACGCCGATCTGCCTGCGCAGCAACTCCCTGTTCATGAGATCAAATGAGTTCCCGTCGTAGTAGATCAACCCTGCTTCAGCCTGCTCGAAGCCTAGAAGCAATCTCATGATTGTCGATTTCCCTGATCCTGAAGCACCGACGAACGCAACCATCTCCCCTGGCTTTATCTTAAACGTGACGTCCTTCAGGACAAGGGGCTGGTCCTCGTTGTATCGGAAGGAGACAGAATTCATTTCTATCTCTCCAGCCAGTTCTCCTGGATCTATACTTTGCTCGGCTGATTCTGTTTCTGCGGCTAAAATTGGCTTAACGCGTTCATACAGCGTGATTACGTTCAGAGAGGTTATCATGGCCATGCTCAGACGCAGGCTATCGTTTAGAAATTGATTGAATGATACGATGAACGCCATAAATATTCCCACAGATAGTACACCCGTTACGCCGGTGGCATGCAACTGGGTATAGTAGAGAAAGGAGAAGAAGAAAATGGTCGTTACCAGAGGATAAGAGGCCGTGAATGTCTCTACGAAGTTTTGGTAGGTGCCCGAATTGAACCCAAGCTTTTTCAGAAGAGAAAATTTATTGGCCCAAAGCGCGAAAACTCTCCGCTCACCCCCCGTTATCCTAATCTTAGTTATTCCCGAGAGAAACTCAAAGAGGAAACCCTGAATCTCACCCTGGTACTTGGAAACTTGGCGGTCGTACTTCAGCTTCAGCCAGCCAATCGTGATGATGAACGCGGCAGCAATCATTCCTAACCCTACGCCTACCAGAGCCAAGTTAGAGTCATAGTAAAAGAGTAATATCAGGTTCACCGCTGAGAAAGCCCCACTCAGCACGGCCGTCATTAATGTGCTGGATACGATTTGTCGGATCGTGTTGACGCTTAATACGCGGTTCGTTAGATCGCCCGCTGTGTACTTTTTATAGAACGTAACGGGTAGTCGAAGCATGTGGTCCATCATTCCGGCTTGTAGATTGATACTGGACTTGGATTCGACTCGTAGCTGTAATACTCCCTCGACCAATTGCAAGCCTGCCTTCACGAGCGCAATCATGACCAGGATTGTGAATACCTGAAGAAGTAGGGATCTATCTGCGGTTGGTACCACTTCATCGTACATAACGCCTGACAGTATTGGCACCAACAAGCCAATCAAGCTACCCGCTAACGCAGCCAAAATCAATAACTTTGCATCTTTCTCGACGCTCCTCAGCGCAAATGAGAGTACCTTTTTCACCGAAGTCATAGTGCCATCAAAACCGGAGAAGAACATATATCCAATCGGCTCTAACGACTCGGCGATCTGGTGATCAACAACCGACTCACTCCCCGTCGATAAGTCTTTTATCGTATAACTGCTGGATGTCTTCTGTAGTAAAGCAACAGGGGTCCTGTCCGTTTTGGTGAAGGCCAGGAGTGGGCCATTCTCTTCTTTCCACCAAATATCTCTTAAAATAATTTTACGGATTCTCAGCTTCGAGCTTTTAGCAATGAGGTGCAGCTGATTCGTAACATTGTTTTGATGCGACTCAATGTATTTAGGCTCTTCTAACGTGAATCCAATCTGATTACCAATTAACTGACAGGTCAAATAAAGAATATTCTGCTGCTTACGGTTTCGACCGATCGCTACCTCCTGGTTATTGCTGTTACCCGCTACAACGGACTTTATTTGACCGAGTGTGTTCTCGAGTGCAAGCTGGTCAACGATGAGCTTATCCGATAGATACGTGCTCTCCTCGAAGAGTTGCGTGTCTATGATATTGTTGATTTGGGCGTAAAAGTATGCCTCCAGCTTGCTCAACGACAGCAGGAAATAACTCTCGTCCTGTAGCAGTATCTCACGGGTACTCAACAGCCGCACGACGGCCCCGTTTTTCAGCGATTTTAGCCATAGTTTATTTGATACTGGAACCAGAAATCCGGAATACTGCTCTGATTTAACGTGGGTGCTTTCGGCAAACAAACTAACCTCTCCTTTCAACAGGTGAATCCAGCTTATGCCATTTGAGGGGAAAGCAACTGTATTGGCTTCTAGGGTCACTTCTTGGTAATCATCAAGGGGTCTGTAGACCCTTGGCGCGATACCTGTATTGACAACGGACGAGGTTTTCTGAATCCATTTATCGATCATGTTCTTCAGAAAGAAATGATCCATTTCTAAAAGATTAGTCTTGTCGATCGACAGCAGAGTAGACGCGGGAGAAAAAGCAACGAGCCGGGTGCTCTTTGTAACTTCCGGGGTAAGCAGACTAAATACTATCTCTCCCTTTTTTGCCGTATATAGGTGTATAAGCCTATTTTTATAATTACCACCTTCATCAATCTTTGTATAGAAAACGTTTACCTCACCGGAAAGGACCATCCAGAACTGGTCGGAACGATTGAGTACAAAGGGGGACTCGCCACTGATATGGATCTTTTCTTTTATAGCTGACATAGAAGTAGCATTTATTTTGTTTCGATCAAGTGCGCATAAACTCCATGTTTATTTATCAACTCCTGATGGGTTCCCCGCTCCACCACTTTACCGTACTCCATGACAATGATCTCGTCGCAATCAATGATTGTGCTGAGTCGGTGCGCCACAATCAGGCAGGTACATCCACGTTTCTTGATGTTGTCCATGACAATTTTTTCGGCGGTGGGGTCTAAAGCACTGGTGGCCTCATCCATGATCAGAATAGACGGGTTCGTGACTAAGGCTCGTGCGATCTCTAACCGCTGACGTTGTCCGCCACTGAAATTGGCACCCCCTTCCGTAACCAAACTATCATAGGCATCTTTTCGAACGGAGATGACGTCGTGGATGGCTGCGTCACGGGCCGACTGAATCACGTGTTTATCTGGAATCATGGAGTCCCAGAAGCTAATATTCTCTTTTATAGTCCCGCTCAACACAAGCACCTCCTGGTCGATTACGGCCAACGAGTTGGTGATGACATGCCTTGGAATCTCGCTCTTAGGTTTACCGTCGAAGTAGAGTTCACCACTCCACAACGGAAACAGACCGGAGGCTATCTTGGCGACAGTTGACTTACCGCTACCTGATCCACCCACCAGGGCAACCCGGCTACCAGGCTTCAGTTTCAGATTGAAATTCTCGATTAGCGGAGCCATCGTTGTGTTGTACCCGAACGTCACATCTCTCATTTCGAAGTAGCCAACTAACTTACTGTAGCTACCCGCGTCGTTACCAGACGTTGCCTCGCTTGCCTTGAACTGGCTATCAAGCTCATAGTTCATCACGTCATCTATCCGCCCCATGTCGCTTTCCGTCTCGTGCAGCATCGTTCCTACGGAGATAAGTTGATTGACCGGAGACATGAAGTTGCCCATCAAATACGTAAAGGATACCAATGCGCCTAGCGTCATCTCGCCATCCATTATTCGCAAGGCACCCAAACCCAAAATGAATGTCGTCGTCAGAGAGGTGATCAGCGGGGGCAAAACATTAAGTCGAATGGTCAACCATCCCAATTCCTGTTGCGCCTTCATAACTTTAGCTAGGTAGCCGATCCAATTCGTGAAGAAGTCGTTTTCCCGCCCCGACGCCTTTAACGTCTCGATCATACTGATGCCTGAAGTAGTCGTCCCTAACAATTTCCCTGTTTCGTTACCAAGCACGCGAGAGCCGTCTTTTCTGGCCTTGGATACATACTTAAGTGCGATCACATTGAGGCCAGCCATACATATCCCGATCAGCGTTAGGGGTACATCGTAGGAGAACATCAGGAGTGCATAGAATATGACGACAATGATGTTTAGCACCGCGTTGGCCAGATCCCCACTAAGCAATTTGGCAACTTTATCGTTGAGGGACACCCGGTTGCCAATCTCGCCACTGTGCCGCTGCGTGAAAAACGAAATGGGTAGGTGAAAGACGTGCCAGAGGAATTTGCTGGACGTGGTTAGGGCGAGCTTCGTTTCTAATTTAAGCAGATAATACTGCTGAAGATAGACTAAGGCGGCATTAATGATCAGCACGGCCGTCATGATCAACAGCAAGGGCATAACAAAGTCTGAGTGGCCGTTCACCAAATATTTATCGATAAACACCTGGATAAAAGACGGGATTACCAAGCCTGGAATGACCAGAAAGAGACTCACCAAAAAAATATAGGTGATACTCAATTTCGAGTTCAAAATTCTGGAAGCCAGTGACGCAGCCAACCCACGTTTCTCATTTCCTTTCTCGAAATGATCGTTTGGTTTAAACGTAAGGACTACGCCTGTGTACGCGTCATCGAACTCCTGGTAAGTAACATGATACCGTCCTTGAGCCGGATCGCTCAGATACACCTTGTTTTTTGCAAACCCCTCCAAAACCAGAAAGTGGTTGAAGTTCCAGAAAATGACGGCTGGCGTCTCAATCTGCATCAACTTTTCAATCGACTTGGCATAGCCCTTCGCTTCCAGTCCGAATTCACGGGCTGCCTTGATAATATTAGTCGCCTTCAAGCCATCCCGGGATACACCACAGGCGATCCTGAGCTTCTCTAAAGGCACGAACCTGCCGAAATAGCTTAGTATAATACTCAATGCTGCTGCACCACACTCTACGCTTTCCATCTGTAGAATGGTAGGCGTCTTGACAGGCTTAGCTTGCTTACCTATGGGATAGATTGCGCTGGTTGCCATCTTGGAAAATATCAGAATAAGTTGAAGAACTTCTTGAATGCAGGGACAACTATCGTAATCGGATTTTCTTGCTTTATAGTAATCTGACCCATGCAGGAGGTCCCTTCTTTTATCGAAATATCAGGTCCTTTGGCGGACGTCCATTTAAATCCACTGTAGGATTCACTATCTTTTTCAAACTCTACGTGCACCTCGAACAGGGGGCCCATAGCCAACAAGCCTTTCGCTAGCTGATCGTTTTTCACTGAGATCATCATCCCCTGCTGCGTGATGGGGAAATCCGATACGTAGGTAACTTTCCCCTTCATGAACCCGTACTCCTGTGGCTGTACCGTCGAAGGCACCACAAAGGCCTCCATATCTCGCTTTATCTTTTTTCCATCTTGCGAAGGAATATAGAGGACACCCTTCAGCGTAGTCGATTTCTCTCCACCCTGATTTTTTAGTTTAAACAGCGGAGTACCAGGCCCTACCATACTACCAGCATCAGCCAGAACTTCGACAACCTCACCGCTGTAAGCGCTTTTTATATTTGACTGTGTGTCGTATCGCTCATTCAGAAACTGAAGATTCCGCTCGGCCTCAGCTATGCGTTGTTTTTGAATAGCAACTTTTTGCTGTATCCCAAAGCCCGCATCATGTTGCCGACTGGAAACTTCGGCCATCTGTCCCTTTAAACGCTCTATCGTATTTTTCGACGCATCAATCTGCTGCTTCGTACTGGCAGCTTGCGCTTTAACGATGAGTCCCTTTTCAAGCAGCGTAGCTTCTGATTCCAGCTGACTGTTGAGGAATATCAATTTCTTTTTTTCAGCTTCGACTTCACCTTGAATACTTACTCTGTTTTGGCTCATCAACTCACCTTCCAACATCGTTCCTTTGCTACCATAGGATACGAGTTTGTTCATTTCGAGCTTCTGCTCCGCTAGAATAGCTTTGGCATCTTCGATCTTCTGGAGAAGCTCCGGTTGCTGCACTGTCGCGATAATGGCCCCCTTTTCTACTTTTTCGCTGATAGAAACATGTAATTTCGTAAGTTGCCCCTGGGACGTGGCTACAACCTCGTGGACTTCTCCGCCCAGCACAACTCCCGTAACATTGAGTTTTGTACTTACCCGACCAAAGACCGCCCAGCCTATACCCGTACCAAGCGCTACGAAGACAACCAGGAGCGCGATCCATGCCTTGGGGCTTGTAACCTGGATCAATTGATCTAGCTTTTCGGGGGTTGACAGCTTTTCTAAAGCTGACTTTCTTAGAAAACTTACTGCCATAATTTTAGCGTTTAGTGTTGGATGTTTCTGGGATCGTATAAAAAGCGTTCTGATCGATGATGAACCCTTTGTTATCAGCGTCGATTAACGTTCCCGTATCGTGTCTAAGATTAATAATAGCCGTAGCAAACTGCCGATAAGCCTGTAGCTGACTTAACTGCGCCGCTGTAAGACGCTCCTGGAACAGAATTAGGCTCAAAAGCGTAGTCAGACCCGATTTAAACCTAAGTTGCTCGTTGTTGAACACCTCCCGGTTATAGTTCGTGATTTCTTCCGCCTTTTCTAAGTTGGAGACACTGTTATTCAAATAGTTCAAATCGTTACCTACTTCCAGTGCGATAGTCCGTTCTATATTGTTGAGGATCACGCCCTGGTCATTCAACGTCACGTAGCTTTTAATGAGGTTCCCTTTTGCCAGGTTGTTGTTAACTGGAAATGTGAACGTCAGCTTGGCACCGGTTCCGATCGTTTTGCCCTGATTATTTGCGAACGAAGAGAGCATGTCATTTGCACCGTTTCCGGTACTTACGCTGCCGTAGGAGAAAAATCCTGTTAAGTCCAGTTGGGGCTTTACGTTGTTTTCGGCCAACTGATACTGCTGCCTTAAGGCTTCATTGCCCTGTCTAGCTGCTCTTAGATCGGCTCTTTCTTCTTTGGCTATTCTGATGAAATCCGCTTGATCTATACCCTTCTTGTATAATGACTGAGAGATAGTAGGATAATCGTTCTCAGGAATATCTAATAGCAAACTCTCTTCGCTACTCAGACCAGCTATTTTTCCTAACTGAATCTTTGCCGCGTACAACTCTTGTTCAGCAGCAATGGTTAGTCTTTCCTGGCTGGCCAAGTCTGCCTTTATCTGAATTAAGTCGCCGGCTGGCTTCTTATCGCCTTCGACCAAGTCTTTTGTTACGGACAGAACACTCCGAATTCTGGCTTCACTCTGCCTGTAGATGTCGAGACTCTTGAAAGCTGTGTAGTAATTCCAATAGGCAGTTCCTATTTGCCACAGTTCATACGAGTTGACGTACTCGTTGTTGCTCTTGGCGTTTTCTACGTATAGGACGTATGACTGTTCAAGTGCAGTGGCAATGTTCCTTCCCCGCCCCCTTACCAAAGGTTGAATTAGCGAAAAGTTGAGCGCACTTTTATTATTACCCAAGTAGGTATTTACTGGCTGATTGAAGTTGTTGAATGGGTAGTTATTATTCGTAAAACCGTAGTTCACACCAAATTCAGCTATCTGCCCATTACGAATCTTCTTTCTCACCCCTGCGGAGAAATTCAAGATATTGGTATTCAGACGGTTTTTTTCTATATAAGATCTCCTGGGATCAGCCTCCAACAGACTGTACTGATCGGCACGAAGAAGCAATTCTGAAAATGAGTTCAGGTCGAATACGCTTCGTTGAATCTGTAAGTCAGACGCTACGTTCTGCACTGCATAAGAGCTTCGTATGATATTAGGGTTTTTGCTGAATGCCCCGTAGGCTATCTGAACCAAGTCAGCTTTGATCCTCGACTGGCTGCATACGTCGGCTGCATGCACAGTCATAGCTAATATCATGATGTATCTTAAGTATGTCATTATATAAACATTTTATTTATTAGTCTCTTGGTGGCAAATAATTTATGAAGCTGTTTGGCAAGGCGGGGGATGGTCAATTTTAAGCAACAGTAGCACGACAAAGGCCAGCCAATGGAAGGGGAAGGCGAACTAGTTTTCCAGACAGGTTTCGTAGCGCACAAGCGGTGTTTTGTAGAAATAGGCGTTAATGGTAAGGGCCGTTTTACGGCCCTAATAGCCGATAGCGGCTCCGCCGTTTTTAGCCGGTGTATGGCTGCCATCGAATTGAATGCTGGACAGGTCCAGGGCGCAGCGATGCAGCAATACGCGTAACCAAATCTGTTCCCTAACTCCTAGCTTGCGCCATTCGTTGAATAATAGTACACGCTTTGCCAGCTTAAGCGCTGTGTCGGCAGCAGTTATTGCACGGGCAACCAGCGCCACTGGCAATCCGGTTTGAGTTTGTACAAGACGGCTCCGACCACTTTCTGTGGCTGGGCCATACGCCGACGACCGTGCGAGCTAAAAGGTAGATGTGTTAGAATTCAGGTCGTAATGATTCCTTTGGAAAAGACTCCCATGAAGGAGCGAGAGATCGTTGTACCTCAAATTTCGCTCTACCGTGGGAGTCTTTTATATTCTAGCGCGCCTGATCACTTCCTAAACAGCGTCTATGTTAAATTCAACAGGTTTAGTGTTTGTGGAAACGCGACCATTCGCGTGTCTACTCATCGAAACTGTCGTTCCAGCGCTCAGAGAGGCGAAGGGTCGCGTTTCCACGTTGGCGACAAGCACTAACAGCGCAAAATCACGACCTATTTTTAACATAAACTAATTAGCACCGGGTACTTAACGATCTCTACTACACGTTGTATTACTATGACGGCTCAGGCTGCTTCTGAGAACCGATGTATGATCTGGACAAACCGCGAGCCTGCTTGAGATACCCCATCCAAAACGGCAGTTTCCAACAAGTCATCTTCTTCTGGATTTCCAAATCCAAGCTGATCGGTCGTTCCTCTCAATCGATTTGACAGGAACAGAGCCAGGGCGTGGTAGAAGTTCGCTTTGAATTCGGCGTTCTCTAAAAGCCGAGAATTGATCTTATCACGGGAGATCTGGAAAATGGTAGAAGGTTTTGTGACGATTACCGATGCCGAAGGGGGACGAGATTCTAAAAAAGACATTTCGCCAACCATATCACCTGATTCCAACTGGGCGATACATTTATTGTGGCTACTATTCACATACACGGCTAATTGCCCTGAGATTACTATGTATAAGCTATCTATTGCTTCTCCTTTGGTAATAACTTGGTCACCAGAATTCAGCATCATTCTATTACCGTTTTGAAGCATCCATTCTACGTCTCTGTCATTTAACTGACCCAGGAAAAAAAGTACGCGTTTCATGATATTATCTGTTTAGTTTTAGAGAGAACTTTTGTTTCATACAAACCTACCATGCATTAAATAGGCATTCTGGCTAAAAAGACTGTCATAAACGACATTTTACGTATTTGTCTTATCTAATGAGTCGTAGAGTGATTTATAATCGGTCATAACAAAGCCGTTGCTGTTTGCACCTGTTGCTAATTTACTCCCATTCTGGGTCGACACTTTTCCTTTATCTTCCGGCTTTAGCGGAATATTAATGTATATATATGTTGGATCAGATTGATCGGTGACCTTAATTTGCTTTCCAGACGAGAATTGCTTTCCGAAGATCTGTTCTAGCGTTTCTTTAGGGTTGGCAAGTAAGGCTTGTTTGAACTGGTCATTTTCCCAAGCTTCGGAAATTATCTTGAATAGGACTTCTTGCCCTTTCTTTTGTTGTTCGGTTAGATTCATAGGGTCGCTTTTGTTTCATATGGTTGGGTTTTACAGTCAAATCAAAAATAGCTTGCTTTAAATGTGAACCCGACATCATTTTATCGTATAGAACCCACGAGTTCTTTTGGAGAAACACTGTATTGACTCGCAAACAGCTTCGTAAAGTAATGAACGTCGTTATAGCCGACTGCGTAGGCGATCTGTGGAATGGAATGTTCTACAAAATTATCAATCATCTGCTTTGCTTTGTGCAAACGCAATATGCGAATGTATTTATTAGGGGTTAAGGCCACCAGACTCAAAATTCTTCTATGCAGTTGCCTTTCGCTCACGGCCATTCTAAATGACAGTTCATACAAATTCATGAAATTATTACTTAAGTTGTCATAGACCTCTTTTTCGAGAATCATTAACCACTCCCGATCGACCTTTGTCACTTTTTGAGGAGTTACCGTATCCATACACATCTGTCTAACATTCTCGTTAGACTCATAAATTTCAAATATATCGGGACGGTTTTCATGGGTTAGACTAAGCGATCTGGCTTTATTCTTTGCCACTATTGCTTCTATGATATCACTTATCTCCTTAGTGCTTGAAAATATTATTTCTTCTATTTTTTCTTTGTTGTATTCGTCGCTGTTCCTCCCCGCAGCTGCAATGTTCTCCAAAGGAGCTTTGATGTTCCGAACGAGCTGATCTAAAAGGTTGGGAGCATCCCAGTCGATGACTAGATTTTCTGCCTGATTCATTGTTGTGACAGTTTTAGTTGTAAGTAGACTTCGTTCACCCTGTTATGACTTGCGTGGATATACTATTCCACTCTCACCAGATCTTTATTTTTATGGTAAAATTTGCTCAGCCCCTGGGCACTTATTGAGATAGGAATAGTCTCTGACCCCAAGTAATTCACCGACTTGCCAATCACCCGGGTCTCGATACCAAGGATGTTAATGATTCTCAACAGCTTACTGTCACATTCAGCGAAGGCTACACTATCTTCCTCCTTACAGATAGGTGTAACAGCGTGGACCATGAGTTTTTTGAACATAGTCTTGTCTGTATTGCTTTTGCGCGTAGCAAACCGGCCGATGTGCCAGATAGTCGGTGCCTTCTTAGCGCAGTCCAGGGTGTCAATCGGATTAATGTCGAAGATCTTTTGTAAGGGCAACTCCGCTTTGTAGTCCCACTTGGTGAGTCTTATGGAGCCCTGAATAGTACCGAATGAATCTCGGGCAATGTAAAAACTAGAGTTTTCGAGATGGTGCAACTCTTCACAGTAGATATTATGCACATCACGTTGTACTTCCACTTCTGGACATGATACGGAGTGATGGCTGAAGTTCTCCTGTACTACAAACGCTGCCAACTCACTGAGTAGTCCCAACTCCAACTGCCCTAAATAATTCTGGGTAATATTCATGTTTAGTCTATGAATTAGACCCAAATAAACCCTAGCCCACAGGGGATATAACTACACTATATTGTAGTATAGAAAAGAGGGACGAACTACTACACTTTGTAGTCGTTGTTTGAGGTGATCTAGCTGAGTGAGAAAAAATTGGGTGGTATTTTCCGTCTATGGGAAAGCCCGATAAATGCCGTAAGTATGACGCGGCCTTACGCACGGAAACCCTGCGAATGGTCGCCGAGAGCCGCTCGATCCCAGTTGCCGCTCGTGCTTTGAACCTAGACCTCAAGCTTCTCTACAAATGGCAGCGCGACGCCCATCCCGCCCTGCCTGCCGCCCCGGTCGAGGCACTCGAAGTGCGTCAGTTGCGCACTGCCAACCGGCGGCTGGCGCAAGAGTTGGAGATTTCCAGAAAAGCCATCGCCATTTTTTTGGCCAGCCCACCGACGCTTTAAGCTGCTACCCATTTATGGATCAGCAGCGTAGTATCTATCGCGTACGGCTACTGTACCAGGTATTGGAAGTGGTCCTCGCCCGCTATTACGCTAGGCGCAAACAAGCTCCCTCGCTCGCTACCAGCGCTGCGCCCGTGGTGTGGGAAGCGGCGCTGGAAAAGGCCTTTACCTGCTACCACAAGCGCTACGGCATCCGTCGCCTGCGTGTCGAATTGCGGGAAGAGGGCCACCGCGTGGGACCATCCGCAGCGGCAAGCCGGTGCTGAGCTGCCCGAATTAGTTCTGGGTCAGCGATATCACCTATTTGCCCCTGGCCTCGGGGGCGTGGGCCTACCTGTAGAGGGCCACTCAGAAAACGGAATAATAGCACGTTAAGGTCTTGAAAGGGGCCTCAGGGGCTTAAATTTTCCGGGCGCGCGTTTTGTGCGCCCCGTTTTGTGCGCCCCGAATAGTCCCCAGTCAGGTTGATGTGCTACCAACCCAGGGCGATAAGTATGGCAACAGTGCTTCGTCCAAGGGCTGGCCGTGGGCGCGCAGGGCCTGCACGGCGCGCTGCAGGTACACCGTGTTCCACAACACGATGGCGGCAATGAGCAGATTCAGGCCACTGGCCCGGTCGCGCTGCTGCTCAAATCTTCGGTCCTGGATTTCGCCCAGCCGGTGGACGAAGACGGCGCGGGCCAGCGCGTTGCGGGCTTCGCCGTTGTTTAACCCGACCTGCACGCAGCGGCGCAGCTCCACGCTTTGCAGCCAGTCCAGGATGAACAGGCTGCGTTCGATGCGGCCCAGTTCGTGCAAGGCCACAGCCAGCCCGTTCTGGCGCGAGTAGCTGCCGAGCTTGCGAAGCATGAGCGACGCTGTCAGCGTGCCCTTCTTGATGGAGGTGGCCAGGCGTAGAATTTCCTCTCAGTGGGCCAAGATGTGGCGCACGTTGAGTGTCCCACCCAGAAGGGGGTTGTAAGAACTCGTACGCCGGGGAGTTCGGCGGCACGTAGAGTTTCGTATCGCTCAGATCGCGGATGCGAGGGGCGAAGCGGCAACTCAGCAGCATCATCACAGCAAACAGGTGGTAGATGAAGCCGGCCGTGTCGGGGTAATGCTCGGTAATGCGCAGGTTGGATTCGTGGTAAAGCAACCCATCAAGCACGCAGGTCGCATCGCGCACACCGACGTTGATGACCTGGCTACTAATGGGGGCGTACTGGTCGGAAACGTGGGCATAGAATAGTTGGCCCGGCTCAGACCCGTATTTGGGATTAATGTGCCTGGTACTCTCGGCCTGTCTCCCACCCCGGAACCGCTGCCCGTCTGACGAAGAGGTCGTGCCGTCGCCCCAATGGGCTGCGAAGGGGTGGCGCAACTGCGCCTTAACAAGCTCGGCCAGAGCCAGCTACTAAGTATCATCGCGAATGTACTAGGCTTGGAGCCAGGAAAGCTTAGCGGGGATGCTGCCGGGGCAGGATTCGGCCATCTTCGTCAGGCCCAGATTGAGCCCATCGGCCAGCAAGGTCGTCAGCAACAGCGCCGTGTCTTTGGCCGGGGTCCCGGTTTTCAGGTGGGTGAAGTGGCGGCTGAACCCAGTCCACTCGTCGCCTTCGAGCAGCAGGTCCGTAATCTTGACGTGGGGCAGCAGACGGGCCACATGGTATATCAGAGCCTGGGCCGCGTCCGGCACGGCCGCACTGAGGGGTGTAATTTTCAGGCCGGCCGCGGTCAGGCTCGCGTCCGACAATCCGCCGGCTGCTGCTAGGCGGTTGACCGTTTCCAGTTGCTGGGTCAGGTGCGCAAGGCGCTGCTGTAGGTACCGCTCCCCGTTTGGTTCCACAGCCAATAGTAGTTCACCGGCTTGGAGCAGGGCGGCAAACGGTTCCGCCGGTACCAAGTACCCCTCAAAGTCCTTGAACTAGCGCGAACCCAGCACCCAAATACCACCTGAGCGCAACGCATTTTTAAGTTCGGCCAAGGCGCACAGCTCGCAGTAGCGGCGGTCCAGTCCTTCCGCGGTAAGCGCCAGCTTCTGCCAGCGCTTGCTGATGAAAGCCGTCGGTGCATCAGCCTGAAGCTTGCGCACCCCTGTCGCGTTCATCCCACGCAATACATCAAGCGCCGCCAGCAGCGGGCGGGTTGCTGGAGCAGCCCGCAAGGGTAGGGCCGCCAGAAACGCGGGAGCGTATCGGCGCAGAGTGGCGTAATGCTCCACCACGCGGGGCAGAAAGTCAAAATTGGCCGGTTGGGCCAACTGTTGCGCTTCGCCCACGCTGACGGTGAATTCCCCCCAGGATAGCACCAATTCGATGACCGCAAATGGGTCCGTACCCGTCGTACGGGCCGTCAGCAGGGCCTGACCAATGCGCCCGAACAGGCACATTGGTCAGGCCCTGCTGATTAATGGCCTTGCCCGAGGCCTGAAACTGCTGCAGGTGCTTGTTCTTGGCCGCGTTGAACACCTTGCCCACAATGCGGTCGTGCAGATCGAGCAACTAGTCCAGCACCGTGGCCGTACCTTCCAGGGCCAAGGCCACCAGCGTGGCCAGGCGACGCGCCGGCTCGAACTTGGCTAAGTCGACCGGTGTCATCTGCCCGTCCCCTCGAGCGATTTTAAGCAGCCGGTTCTGGTGGACCCGCCGCGCCAACTCCGCCGGCAGGCCCAACTGGTGCCAGGCCGCCAGGCGGGCCAAGTGTTCCAGCATCTGCCGCGAAGTGTGGGCCGCCGGTGCTTGTCGCAGCCATGCCAACCAGATTAGGGCGCTGCCCTCGCGGCGCGTGAGCAGATTTTCCAATGCTTGCCGGGTTTCCGGGGCTAGGTCGTCGGTCAGCGACTGGTAAAGCCAGCGATTAGCCAGCGATTAGCCCGCGATTAGCCCGCGTTAAAGCCTCCGCGCTGAAGCGTTCGAGTACGGCAACGGCAATGAATGCTTTGGCATCGTAAGTGCCCCATCAGGGCCTGGACCAGCACCACGCCTTTATCCGTTTGCTGGGCAACTTCGGCCAGCCACGGAACGGGGCCCCGGTAATGCGGCAAGCCAAACGTCTGGAACCCAAACGCCGCTTGCAGTTCCCGCAAATGTTTGCGCCGGGTCTGCTCACGCTGGCCATACACCGCCCATTCCGGTACCGCTAGCTTCAACTTGGTGGCCACAAAAGCGAGCACGGAGGGAGCCGGCAACTGGTCCATGCCCAGCACCACGCCTAGAATGCGCATGTAGCAGAGTTGCACGGCGAACCCCAGGGGATTGGCCGGGCCCCGGTGTTGGTGAATCAGTGACAGATAGCCTTCACTGAAGGTGTACTGCCGAATGAACTCCTCGTGGCTTTCGGGTAGCGCCAGGAGTTGCTCCCGTTCCGTTGCCGATAGAGTGGAACGACGAGATATGGGTAGTGGGAACGTGGGAAAATCGGTCGGTTAAAGGTGGTGATTCCTTTCCATTTGGCCAGAACGAGCCCAATTAGCCGCTACCCACCCGTATGCGATTGTTCAAAAGAAACAACGGTATAAACGAGCGGTAGTGAGTTAGTAAATCACTACTCACAAGACCTCAACCATTGGTTCGCCCACCCGGAAAAATATTAGGATATTAGGTAACGGCAGATTTTATTTGTGGCACCATTGGCCGTCCTTCCGTCGGCATAGTGATTTATCTTTCTCTTGTGGCGCTTCCACCGCCGCAGTAGTTCCGCTGCAGCTTCCAGCTGCCTGCGATCCTAAAGGTCGTCCTTGTTGGACTTCACAAAAGGACCGCATTGATTCGCGAGACTGTGCCCAAGCTTCTGGCACAGCATCGTTTCTGCCCTTTGCTTCTTACACCAGCGTCCACGCTGTCCCCTTACGAATCGTCCCTAGACAACTGTTGCCACTCGGCAATTCAGTTGGCTCCTTCACGCGTCCGAGGCTCTTTCAAGGCTGCTTGAGGGTATTCCATGTCCTATCCGACCGCCACCTTCCATTGGCTCTCTATGAATGCACGCTTATTCTCTTTGTATCTACTCGCGGCCGCACTATGCTTCAGCCAATTCAGTAATGGGCAATCGCAAGCGCCTTACCAGGCAGAATCGGCCACTTTAGCTGGGGGAGCTCGCGTCGGCAATTCGGCTGGGGTGTATTACGCGGAGTATATCACGCAGCGAGGCAGGGCCTTGACGCCGGGCTCCTCCGTCTCCTTCACGTCAATCTGGGTAAGCGAGTCCAAAGCCTACGCGGTGGATTTTCGCTACGCGGCCGCCCGGCCATTCGCTTCAAGCCTGAGCATTTACGTGAACGGCACGGACGTGACGCAAGCGCTATTCCCCTCCACAAATTCCTGGGCGGCCTGGGCGACCCATACCGTCCCGTTGAACCTGCGGGCCGGCTCCAATACGGTGATGCTGCGCCATGACGCAGATGACAACGGGTGGATTAACCTCGACTATATTCAAGTGAAGCCAGCGGCAATTAGCCCAGGCTATAGCCTAGGCGCCGCTCCCACAGCTGAGTGGTTGCCCCAAGAGGTTTCCGTCGACAAATTCACTAGTACGGCCCAGCTCTACGTGCCCCTGCACACGGTGCAAGCCAATGGCATTGCGGTGCCGGTGGGGTTGTCCTACGTGGCCAGCGGCGTGCGGGTCGACGACCGGGGCGGCCAAGTTGGCGTCAATTGGGGCCTGACGGGCGGGGTAAGCATTCGGCGGGAAGTGCGCGGTTATCCCGATGACACCGCTCAAACGGTGGGCACCGAAACCCGCTACGGGTGGCTGGTGTACCCCGCCAGCACAACGCCGGCAGGAAAAATCGACGCGGTGCCTAATGCGCCCTCCGCTTTTTCGGCGACTGCCTGTACGAGCAGCGAGGGGTTGGCCCACCAACAACTGACGCAACTCGGCAGTTTGGAACCGGGACTTACCAACCGCACCCTCTTCGATTCCGACCAGGGCAGCCAATTTATCAGCCAGTCCTTTGAGCAGGCCCTGCTGGCTGCCGGCTGCCAAATCAGCAACTACGGGCGCGGCCGGGCCAATGACAATGCCTTCATTGAGTGCCTATGGCGTTCCGTCACTTGGGAATGCGTTTACCTCAACCTGGCCATTGACGACCAGCACCTCTATGAGCAACTGCACGCCTACTCCACCTACTCCAATCACCAGCGCCCCCACCACGAGCTCAACGGCCAAACGCCGGCCCAGGTCTTCGCAAAAACTCTTACTTGTGTGCTCACAAACATTTACTTGATAACGGCCTCCTGAACTGTCCAGATTTTATGAAGTAATACAATATTTGATTTCACTGAATGTAACTTAAAGCAGTAAGATGAAGGACGTAAGCGCGTTTTTTAATGGTGCCAACACCATTTCTGACATCGATCAGGAAAAAGGACAGCAATTCAACTATCTGGACTGTGTAAAGGCCTTTGCAATAGCTACTTACAGTAGTATCTACGTGATAGACTACATGAAACAGGGGTTTGAGTACGTCTCCGATAACCCTTTATTCTTGTGTGGCAACACCGCGATCCAGGTGCAGGAAATGGGGTACAACTACTACTTCAAGTACGTTCCCGAGAAGGACCTGGAGCTGTTGCTGAAAATCAACACAGTAGGATTTGAGTTTTACGAGAAAATCCAGTTAGAAGACCGCGGTAATTACTCAATATCATACGACTTCCATCTAAGAAACCAAGAAGGAAAGCTAATATTAATCAATCAGAAACTGACTCCTATATTCTTCAACGACGAAGGAAAGATCTGGAAGGCATTGTGTGTCGTTTCACTTTCATCTGAGCGAACCGAAGGTAACATCAGAATTCACAAGAGTGGAGAGAACAAGGTCTACACATACGACATTCAGGAAAATGCATGGCGACCTGACCAGAAAATGAAGCTATCGGATCGGGAAACGGAAATTTTACAACTGTCCGTAAGAGGTCATACAATCAATGAAATTTCTGAAATGATTTTCGTATCTCCCGATACTGTTAAATTCCACCGGAGAAAGCTCTTTGAGAAGATGGGCGTAAACAGTATGACTGAGGCCATCTCTTATGCTGTAAACAATAACCTTAATATATTTTGGCAGGTAAAGCCCACAAAGTCATGATATATTTTACAATATATATGAACTAAAATACTTTTTCATTTCAAAGTTTGATCCAATAGTAATAGTAATAGTAGTACGAGGCTAAGGCGGCATATCATTAGGCATTTATCGCTGTTAACCGCGTGTTTTATTCAAGTGGATAGGGCATCAAAGAAGACCTGCGGAAAATAGTTGGGTTTGGGCTTGTCGGGCGGAGCCAGCTAGAGCAGGTGGGGAAACTTTGCCGGACCGCCCTTGTGATCGGATCAATCCACAAGATAGGTTGACTCCACATTTTCACATTTCCTCGCCCGTTTTTGGATGGGCTCTTAATATGTAACTAATTGACAACTTTAAGCAACCCACCTCTAACAAGCCTTTTCGCTAATTTCAATTTATTTTCGTCAGTTAAAAATGGAATATCAATAACTGAGAAAACACCTTCTTGTTGTGATATAAATTCTAATGAATTTGTAATTTGAGAAGGTCCTTTTATTGTGTTTCCTTGAAATAGAATCCTTGCTCCAGAAATATTATTAGTGACTTTAGAGGTTACACCATCTCTTTTTGAAAGACAAGAATTTAATTTGATGTGGTTTGACTTGTCTAAACTTGAAAAATGACCATCTGGTTTTGGTTGTTCTTTTGTTCTAAACTCTTCTTCTAATATATTCAAAGAACCTTCAATGTTATGTTTCTGAAAAACTTGTTGTAAAATGGCTATAAAATCTAATTCAGTATCAGCAGATAATAAATTTTTATTTTTAGATTTTAAATATCCAATAGGGAGTGCTTTGCGTAATTCTATATGCTTTTGACTTAAATTTAATAACGATTTTGCAATGAAATCAATCCATTGTGTAGAGTGAACACCAATAGTAATGTGCATTGACGACTTATCCGTGGTATAAGCTTCGTGAGGAACTCCACGTGGCATATACAGAATATCCCCTGCTCGCATTGTAATTTCTTTTGCACCCGTAAGATGCTCCCTTTGAAAAACAGGTTGAAAACTTTTTAAAAGTGGTGTTTTGAAATGAGTATCATCATACAAGATCCAATGTTTTTCTCCTGAAATTTGCAGTGCAAAAACGTCATGTGAATCATAATGGGGAGAAAGAGCTTTTTCGTTTTCGGGAGTTAGATAAAGATTTGCTACAGCATTGTGGCTCATATAATTCCTTATATTTTCCACAAGCATTTTGATTGGATCCCAAAAACGTTGAATCTCATTAACTACAATAGTATAACCGTCAGCATAAGCCGCGTAAAGTTGATTCAAATTTAAGCTCCCGTCAGGGTTTTCATAAATAGTGGGATTCATGGGTTGCTGGCTTTTGACAACCCTTAAACTATTACCTCTAGGG
Source organism: Hymenobacter glaciei (assembly GCF_039539585.1). Classification (NCBI taxonomy): domain Bacteria; kingdom Pseudomonadati; phylum Bacteroidota; class Cytophagia; order Cytophagales; family Hymenobacteraceae; genus Hymenobacter; species Hymenobacter glaciei. The sequence goes on from NZ_BAABDK010000025.1 coordinate 175,472, forward strand.
CGATTATATTCTAAAAGACTATCTAAGTCCTCAATCGAGAATAAGGATGAAAAAAAATCAGGATTATTTCTGTTGATATGTATAAACTGTTTCTCCCAATAATGAGCTTCAAAATCTTCGATACTGATTGGCTGAATTAAATCAGAAAACTCTTTCAGTTTACCTTGAGTTTCAGTGTTTGCTTCCATAGCCTTTTTTATTTGTTTTAAGTTCTTTTTTTTATAAAAACTATTTGACGAAAAGTAAGCTTTTCAAATTTTAGGTTAGTTATAATTGTTTAAAAAAGTCTCACAATTACATGAATATAACAAGGATCGAATTATATCTTTTTGTTTTTTATTTTCATAAAAAATAAAAAGATACTGACCGATATTAATAAAACGGAAGACCCCAATAAAAACAACTTAAATGTATCATTGTGAAACGCATAGCTAATAGGGATTAGCAAAACCCCTATTATTAGAAAAACAAATGGAGTTAGATTATTCATATTTATTAAAAAAGATTTAACAATGACTGAAAAAAAAATCTGATGACAAAATTTAATTTTATGTCATCAGATTTCTTAATCAAATAATTTAATCCAGCTGTGTACCAACCCAGATACCTGCACCTAAAATGGCACATCCAACAGCGACACCGATAAGAACTCCACCTACAACTAACTCTCCACCAGCAATCATTTCGAGTTGCTCATCTGTCAACTCTAATTCATCCATTTTTGGTTTAGCTGGGATGTTTAAGTAAATATGGTTTGAGTTTGTTTGGTCCTCAACTACTATATTTACATTTTTTTGCAATTTATTTCCAGTAAAATCTTCAATTGTTTCCGCCGGGTTGCTGATCAAACGTTCTTTGAAAAGTGTATTTTCATATGCTTTTTGCACTAAATCACTTGTCAACTTTTGACCTCTAACTTGTTGTTCTTTCGTAATCATTTTATTAGTCTTTTTAAATGTTTATTAATCTATTGCTTGACCTATAGCTATTCCAGCTGCGAATAAGCCTACACAGGCAATACCTAATCCGACTGTTGCTATTATTACTAACTCTCCACCAGAAATCATTTCTAATTGTTCATCGGTCAACTCCATTTCATCTAAATTGGGTTTCCTTGGTATATTTAGAAAAAAGAATGATGCATTAGTTTGGTCTTCTACTATAACTTTTGCATTTTCTGCTAATTTATACCCCATGACTGATTCAATGGTAGATACAGGGTTTTTCACTAGTTCATCTTTGAAAGAAGAACTTTCCCACGCTTTATGTGCCAAAGTTTTAATTAACTCTGCACTTTGTTTTTGCTGTTCTAGTGTTGTCATGATAATTAAATGTTTAGTTTATTTTATGCGAGATTTTTTGGCTGAGCAGGAATGTTAATATAAACAGTAGACTCATCGGTTTGGTCTCTTACAACCAGCGTTTGTCCTTCTGACAAGTTGAGTTTTTCGCCTGTCAATTTCTCAATTGCTTCTACTGGACTTGCCATCAACTCTTGTTTGAATTGGGCATCTTCCCAAGCTTTTTGCACGACTTTAGCGTACACTTTTTGACTTTCTGTAAATTCCATGTGGTTGATTGTTGAATGGTTAAGAACTATTTAAAATTTCATTGAAGTTGAAGAAATACAGGAGTAGTGAATAATACGCCAAGTGAGGCAACTACAGAATTAGCTATATCACTAATATCTCCTAGTGCTTATTTACGTGACGAAACCACCACCTTACGCCATTACTTCCTGCGTTCGGACGTTGCGTACCACTTCGTCGCAGTTGGCGCAGGCATTCGCTCCTTCCTGATGATACCATCGGCAGCGGGCGCGGATGGCGCACGCGATGAGCGTCGCATCGGCTTGGCGGTTCATGGCTTCAACAATTTTACCCACAAGACCGCAACCGGTGTTTTGCGGACTCCAGTGACCACAACCGGTTTTAGCGCAGTTGCTGGCAAACCGAAACCGTTCTTCGGGCTGGCGGACCTGCTGGCGGGCGGTATCAACGAAAGTCTGGTCAACAATGACTGTTTCTTCGAGGTACTGAATATGGCCGGTAGCATCCTGAATACCAAAAAGAGCGGCACCGGGCTTAGCAGTCGAGCTGGGACAGAGTAGAGAAGCCATGACGTACCCGTTTAGAATTCTGGAGGTGCCGCGAAATCCGGTGTAAACATGCCCAGTACGGGGGGGTCGATGAGAGCACCAATTTTAATGGGGTCAGCACCTCCACTGATTTGCTCCAGCACATCATCAGTAAGTTGGCCTTCCTCATCGATCTCAGCGAGTTTTTCCATGAACTCATCCTGATTTCCTGCGTCTTCTTTCAGCGCCTTGATCTTGTTGTTAAGTGAATTTTTCATGCTCTTTTTTGATCAGTGTATATGATTTATTATGCTGTGTTCAATTGTTTTGACCACGAAAAAAGATTACAAGTAATCGACAAAAGGATCAGTGGGGAAATAAGGAGGTGGCATGGATGGATCCAAACCGCCATGCCCCCCAGCCACGGCTTCAAGTTGGTCTTCGTTCAACTCGACATCCTCCGTGTTTGGCATAGCCGGAATATTGATGTACACTGTGGATTCATCAGTCTGATCGCGCACTACCAGGGTCTTGCCTGCGGGCAGGTTGAGTTTGTGGCCTGTGGCTTTCTCAATGGCTTCGGCGGGATTGGCCATCAACTCGCCTTTGAACTGAGGGTCTTCCCAAGCTTTTTGTACGATTTCAGCGTACACACTTTGACTTTGTGTAAATTCCATGTGGTTGATTGTTAAAAATGGTTGATTGTTAAAAGGGTGAATTGAGTGGAGAGTCGTTGTAATTGTTAGGGCGCTGATTATCCAAAATCCGAAAAGCTACTCAGCATTGCATTTCTATAAATTTTATTATCAAACAGTTGAATTAAAATGAGTATTTATTTCTAACATATCATACTGTATTCTCTAACATATCATACTGTATTTTAAGTATTTGAAAACATGTTATTTATATATTAAACATTGTTCTAATGAAGGAAATAAACTACCGACAAAATCAGTCCAGATTTTATGCCCGCCACCCGCTACTGCTTCGAGTTGCTCTTCCGTTAGCTCCAGGTTCTCCACCTCGGGCTCTACCGGTATGTTCACGTATATTTTAGATTGGTCGGTCTGGTCCGTAACTACCAAACTCTTCCCCTCCGGTATTACAACTTTAACTCCGGTCAGCTTCTCTATCGCCTTTATCGGGTCTGCCTGTAACTCTGTTCTAAAGCTGGTATCTTCCCAGGCTTTAGATATGATTGCTTCTATAATATCTTGTTTTCTCTGTTCCATCTTCTAATTATTATGATACAAATTTGACTTATTATTTTCTTATAAATTTGCCAAAAAAACTGTCGAAAATGTCAACTTTTATTTCTTGCTATTTTCTAGCAATAAGAACGAGTTTATTTCTCGTTCTCGATATTAGTAACGTTTGATAATACAAACATACCGAGGGTATTATCTACAAAACTGCCAAGTAAAGCGATAAAAAAGTGAGTTTAACCTAGTTAGGCCACGACCTGAGCTACGCAGCACTTCTCTACGAAGTACATGGCTACCTCACCTTTGCCCTTCGCCTGGACGTAGCCTCTGTATTCAAATGAGAAGCAGTCTTCGTCTTTGATGACCTGGTACAGCGTCTCGCTGATATTTACTTTCCCGACCATGCCGCTGCTCTCCATCCGGCTGGCCGTATTGACCGTGTCCCCCCATACGTCGTACTGGAACTTCCTCACCCCAACGATCCCGGCAACGATCGGCCCAACGTGGATGCCCAGTCTCATTTCAAAGGCTGGGCGATTTGTCCGGTGGCCCTCCATGGCTCTATCCCTGATAAACTCCTGCATCTCAAGTCCGGCCAACACAATGTTTCTGGTTGAGTTCTTGTACGCCTTGGGAATGCCCCCTGCCGCCATATAGGCGTCACCTATGGTTTTTATCTTCTCGATCTGGTATTTCTCTGTAATCAGGTCGAATGCTTTGAAGCATATATTTATTTCCTCGACCAAGCTCTGGGGAGTCATCTTCTCGGCGGTCTGAGTGAATGACTTGAAGTCGGTGAACAGGATCGACACCAGATCATAATCCCGGGCACTCACATTGCCTTTTTCCTTCAGTTCCTCCGCAATTTCTTCCGGAAGGATGTTTAGTAATAAAGTATCTGATCGGTCCTTCTCGGTTTGTAATGCCGACTTTGCCTTTCTGGTATAGGTTAGCCGGTTCCACAAGCCAGCCGCAATCAGGAGCACAAAGCACAGCGAGATGACGATGATGTTTCTGTTCTTCTCTCTGCGCCGTACGTCCTCTTTGTGCTTGAGCTGAACGACGTATTCTTTTTTGACGTAAGCAATGCTATCGACCAACTGCTGCTTCTGGAACTCCATGCCCATTATCTTATTGGACGTTTCCGCTAGGTTCAAGCTGTCCTCGTATGCATTGGCTTGCTCATAATAGCGCAGTGCCTGCTGGTTGTTACCTAATGACTTATGTGTCTGATACAGACAATCACATCCACTCTTCTTTTGGGACATAGATCCCAGTTTTTCGGCCAATCTTAATCCATCTTGGCATTTTACTAATGAACTCCTGTTCTTTCCCAACATATGCATAATGCCGCCAATGGCAATCTGCGATTCACTTTGGTACTGCAATCTGCCTACTTCGTTTGAATAGGTTAAGCAACGAGTGTAGTATGGCAATGCTCGTTTGTAGTCTGACTTACTACAGAACAAATCACCTAAACTAGCGAGTGCTGTGATTTGCAATTGCTTATCCTTCTCCTCATCTGCAATTTGTAATGCTTTGGTAAGATTCTCGAAAGCACTATCGTACTTTCCTTCTTTGGCATACAAATCCCCTATTGATATTAGGGTTTCGCAAATACTTTTCCGGTTGTTCAACTTCCTATGAAGAGCATAAGATTTGCGAAAGTATTCCATCGCATTCTTGTAGTCCTTACCCTGCATGTAGATCAGTCCTATGTTTTGAGTAGCTACAGCCAGATTTTCCTTCTCTCCAACTTCCTCAAACATAACAATAGCTTGCCTGTAGTAATCTAATGCTTTGAGATAGTTTCCAGAGGTATTATACACACTGCCTATATTATTTAGAAGTGATGCCACTCCTTTTTTATATCTAGATTTTTTGTATGACTCAATGCTCTTCTTGAAGAAGAATATTGTTTTGGAATAGTCGCCTTGGAAATAATTTATTACTGCAATGTAGTTGAAGCAATCTCCTATTTTTTTGTAATTATCCGCGAGGGCATACAGTTTGATACTTTTTTGGAAAAGCAACAGCGATTGCTCGTATTTTTGAGAATGTAAACATTTTTCGCCAAGACTAAAAAGACTGTCGACTGATGCTTGGCTATTAAAAGAATTTGCCTTGTTATTGAGCTGTATGGAATCAGATTGCGCATATAGCAATTCTCCTGGTCCTTTTGTAAGAACCAGGAGAAGCACTAACATACATATCTGAAATATTCTCACGGTTTGAGTATCAGAATCCCATTATCTAAACCGCCAGATACAATATCCAACTGTTCTTCACTCAGTTCCACATCTTCTGTGCTTTGTGTAGAAGGATCTGTTTGATCAACAACTACTATTTCTTTTACTTTTTTAGCCAATTTCTGCAGAGAAAATTGATCATTTATCCGTTCCATAAGTTTTGTTGGGTTATGTGATTGATTATTTATTGACAATACATTTATGATTCTCACATCATTTCGTTTCGAGAAATACGTTCTTCTTTTATCACATTCAGGTTTTTCCAATTCAGGAGCACGATGGGGAGTAGCGCAAACGAAACGATGACTAAAGAAGTAAATCCTTACTTATACCACGAGAAAAAGCTTACAATCAGGAGTACAGTCAGTATCTCGGTAAGGAATCCTGTTGCTGCTATTGTCATCTTTTGTTGTTTTAGCGACACTTTGCTGCTCATTTTCTGCATCTTGTTGCCTTTCATCGCGTCAATTGGTTTTAAAAACCTGCACTCTGCAGGCGCATGAGAGTCTAAAAAGGGTACTCAACATGTTGATAGTTGGCAGGTAATGACCGCAGGATTGGCCGTCGTTGGTGCTGTTGCCAAGACCAATAAAACACTCTACAATCGTGCAATTGGCGTCTCATCACTCAACGGCTCTTTCCCATTCACGAAAGCTCGATTGATTGCGGAACAAAATTATTTCTTTTTTTTGCGCTATAACTGACAAATAGACCGATAAAACCCATGCATATGCGGGAATACGTCGGTTTACGGAGCGGATGCCGAAACAAAGTACGTAAACTCATTCATACGAATCGTGAAACAGCGTTATATTCGAAATCGAATCTACCTGACAAGGGAGGAGCAAAACCTGATACAAGCCACACCAATCTTGCTGGGTGGGGCGGGCATTGGGAGTGTGATCGCCGAATGTCTAGTGCGGTTTGGCTTTGAAACCATCACGCTGATTGATGGCGACGTGGTCGAGCTATCTAACCTCAACCGGCAGAACTACATAGAGTCAGACCTAGCAATCCCTAAAGTAGAAGCTCTGAAAAACAGGTTGATTGCTATCAACAGCAACGCCAAAATCACCGCTTATAACTGTTTCATAACACCCGATACCATTCAGGACTTCGTGCCAGGCCACACGATAGCCATAAATGCATTGGACTTCACGTCGGATGTCCCTCTGTTATTCGACAGCGTATGCCAGGAACACGACATCCCCGTCTTGCACCCGTATAATTTGGGATGGAGTGCCCTGGTCATGGTCATTACTGGGGACATTGGTCTGGATTCCTTGCGACTAGCCGATCGGCCGTTCAATGAGCTAAGTGTTGTGCAGCACGTATCAGACTACATGAGACTCAAGAACAGTCCACAGGAATGGCTCGATGAAACGATAAGAAAGTACAAGGCAGAAGAAGAGCAACTTTCTCCCCCCCAGTTGTCAATAGCTTCCTGGTTAGCAGCGGGAGTCTGCACGCAGATAATCTTCGATCTTGTCACGGGAAGATCGGTGAAGAAATTCCCGGAATTCTATCTGACCACAATCTGGGACGCTGGTGCTGTTTAGAATCACGAATGGGACTTCCAAATAATTGTGAAACCCAAGGTGACAACCCTGTTTTATTCTTATGTAGACGGTCCGAAGGTATACGAGCATTTGGGTACGTGGGCTGTGTGTAGCTTTCGGCCATGGCCATTGGCATCCGTCACTACGACGTATACTTTCTCGACCCACCCCACCCGGCCCAAATCGTTGCGGGTTTAGATACCCTGACGGGCCTCTCGATGGAGGTAGCAACACAGCCGGAAGGCTTCTTGGAACTGTTTCATCCTGAAAAGCCCGCTTGGTAAATTGGCGTGGACTGGTCAACGAACCGGCTAGCCAAGCCAAAGCTCCTTTTGGAGGCGGTTCCCGACTTGCCAAGGGCGCCCTTTCTGGATTATCTGCACAGTCTAAACCCACGCCTGGCTCCCTGTAGCTACCAATATTTAGAAACGTCCCTCTTGCTAGTTCTGCAGGGGTTCGGAGGATAACTGGAACACTCACGTCTCCTTCCCAGCTGGGCGGCACGAAGTGGGCCGACATGCCGCCGCTGGGGCTTTGGGAGGCCATTAATGAGCGCTGGAAATAGCTCCAACGGAGTTCAGTTAAACGGTCGTGGCTGTTGCAGAACTCCCCGTCGGGCGCTTTTAGCGGTGGCTTCGCCCTCAACAAGGTGGACAGAAGCGCACGGATACGTCTTTTTGCTCGCGGCTTGGTTCGACTAATAGGTGGAAGAAGCGAATAAGAGAGTTCTGTAACAGCCACGGTCGTCTAGGTTTGCCATCACATCCCATAGAAACTATACTTCCCAACGCAGACCAAGGGCATACATATAAAGAACCTTCATTGCGCAAGGCAATGAGGTTTTCGTGAGGCGTGTTGGACTCGGATTGAGAGTGGGCTTTAAGCTGAACACCTACTCCAGACATTTTAACAGGAAAGCTGGATTTGTCCTATGTACTGTCCTACGAACAAAAAGAAAGGCCGTTTCCTGATTGGAAACGGCCTTTTAGGTAGCGGGGACTGGACTCGAACCAGTGACCTTTGGGTTATGAGCCCAACGAGCTACCAACTGCTCCACCCCGCACTGTTTTGGTGCTGCAAAGGTACGAGAAGTTTTTATTGAAACAAGGCTTGGCATGGCTTTTTTACTTTACCGGGGTGTTTTTTCTGAACCCGGTGGCCGCCGCCGGATTATTGGGGGCCGGTAAGCCAACGGTTGGAAGATTGGCCCTGGCGGCTACCGAGCCAGCCAACGCTACCTTTATGGTTTCTATTTCAGAGCAGTGCGCATGAACCCAGTTCGGGTGGAGGATTTTTTGGACATTAGTTACCGGGCCGATTTGGATGTGCTGGTGGCCCGCTGGCTGCGACCGGTAGAACTAGCCGAGTTGCAGGCCGGCTACGAGCAAATGCTGGCTGCTGCCCAAGTTGGCGCTGGCCGCCGCTGGCTGATTGACGTGCGTCGCCGCTTCAACACCCACCAGGTGGGCGCACAGTGGATGGTGACCAACCTGCTGCCGCGCTTGGAGCCCATGCTGGGTGGCCGCAGCCGGCTGGCCTACCTGCTGGCGCCCGTGTACCTGCGCGATGCCGCCGCCGACTCAGCTTTTCCGCCCGAGTCTTACTTCGAGGGCAAGCCCTTTATCGGGAACCGGTTTGTTGAGGAAAACGCGGCCATTGATTGGTTGCGGGCCGACATAGTGGAGTAGTTCGCTGGGCAGAACCCAGCCAGGGCGGCGCAAGCGGCCGGGCATGCGTATAGGCCGCAGCTCCTGAATAGTCTGCGCCTTACCCCTGATTTGCCCGCTTATGCTGCCGCTCAACTTTACAACCTCCCGCACGGCCCGTTACCTCTGCCTGGGCGAGGCCGGGCCGACCACTTCCCAGGTGTGGGTGTGCCTGCACGGCCACGGCCAGCCGTTGGCTGAACTCGCGGCCCAGTTGCAACACCACGCTATTCCTGACCGACTGCTGTTGCTGCCCGAGGCCCTGAGCCGCTACGAGCAACCCCAGGATGCCAACGCCGATGGTGTTATTGATGCGGCCCCGCGTACCGACGCGGCCTGGTTTGCGGCCGAAACCTTGCTACCCGACCTCACCGACCTGGCCGTTTACCTCGATGCGCTGACAGCGCAGGTGCTGGCCGCCTGCCCACCCGATACGCCCGTAACGGTGCTGGGCTACGGGCACGGCGCCGCGGCAGCCTGCCGCTGGCTGGCCGGCAACGGCCGCGCCTACGAGCGCCTCGTTCTGGTGGCCCCGGTGTTTCCGTCCGAAATCGACCGGCGCGCGACGCTGGTGGCCCTGCCCGAGCACCCCGTACTGGTGATAACCGATGCCTCATTGCCCAAGGCTGCCAGCGAAGGGTTGATGCAGGACTTGCTGGATGTGGGCCTGAGCGCCCAGCAGGTCCAAGTGGATGCAACCGGCCCGCTGCCGCTTGCGGCCCTGGCAGGGGCATAATTGCTGAAGAACGTCATGCTTCGACTGCGTTCCGCATGACGTTCTTTCATACCCCTGGTATCCCGGTACCTTTGTGGTCCGGCTTCCGGCCGTTGGTCTTCCACTTCGCTTATGTCCGAAAAACGCCCGCCCGCGCTCGCTTTCATCTTCGTCACCATCCTCATCGATGTGATTGGGCTGGGTATCATCATTCCGGTGGTGCCCAAGCTCATCGAGCAGCTGACGGGTGAGGGCCTGAGCCGGGCGGCGGTGTATTCGGGCTGGCTCACGTTTGCCTACGCAGCAGCACAGTTCTGCTTCGCCCCCGTGATGGGCGGGCTCAGCGATAAACTGGGCCGCCGGCCGGTGCTGCTGGCCGCGCTGCTGGGACTGGGGCTCGACTATATTTTCCTGAGCTTTGCGCCCACTTTGGCCTGGCTGTTTGTGGGGCGGGTGCTGGCGGGCATCACCGGCGCCAGCTTCACCACGGCCACGGCCTACATTGCCGACATCAGCACACCCGAAAAGCGGGCCCAGAACTTCGGGCTGGTGGGTGCAGCCTTCGGCGTGGGCTTCGTTATCGGACCGGTTATTGGCGGGCTGCTGGCTGGTTTTGGGGCGCGGGTGCCATTTATGGTAGCGGCGGGGCTGAGCCTGTGCAACGTGGCCTACGGCTACTTCGTGTTGCCCGAGTCGCTGCCGGCCAACCTGCGCAGGCCGTTCCAGTGGGCGCGGGCCAACCCGGTGGCTTCGCTGCTGCGGCTGCGCAACTACCCGGCCACGTTGGGCTTGGTAGCGGCGTTGGTCCTTATTTATCTGGCAGGACATGCCACGCAGTCCGTCTGGTCGTTTTACACGATGCTAAAATTTGGCTGGACAGAAGGTTTTGTGGGCATTTCGTTAGGGGTGGTGGGCCTGTTTTCAGGATTGGTACAAGGTGGCTTGGTACGGGTAGCTATTCCGAAGTTAGGTGCGGCACGCGCCATTGTGGTGGGCCTGCTGTGCTATACGGTGGGGTTCGTGCTGTTTGCCTTCGCGCCCAGCGGCTGGCTGATGCTGGCGTTTCTGGCCCCCTACTGCTTGGGCGGCATTGCGGGGCCAGCGCTTCAAAGCACCATCTCGGCTCAGGTACCCGCCAACGCGCAGGGCGAATTGCAGGGCGCGCTCACCAGCCTAGTAAGTGCCACCGGCATGGTAGGCCCGCCGCTGATGACGGGATTATTTCATTACTTCACCAAACCCGCCGCGCCGGTGCAGTTTCCGGGCGCGCCTTATTTGCTGGGCGCGGTACTGGCCTTGGCCAGCGTGGCTCTGGCCTATTATTCTCTAAAAAAACACCCACCTGCCAACCTCAGCCAGCCGCTAGCGGAGCCGACGCCGGCCCACTAGCGGCGGCAACCGTGCCCCACTCTACTTGCGTAGGTGCAACCCGTTCAGCTTACCCTTTCCTTATGTCCGCCGAAGCTTCCCCGCCCCTGCTGCAACTTTCCTACCGCCCCGACCTCAACATTCTGGTGGGCCGCTGGGGCTACCAGCCCGACCCCCACGAACTGCCAGCCGTGTACAAGGAAGTGCAGGAGTTGGCCCTGAAGCATGGCTGCCGCTTCTGGCTTCAGGACATTCGCCGCCGCACCCTCAACGACCCACATACGACGCGCTGGCTGCTGCAGGACTTCTTTCCTGGCATGGCCCGCCACCTGGGCGGCCGCCTCTACGTAGCCTACCTGGTGGGGCCCGTCCTGCACGAGGCTATCGTGAGTCAGCCCGACTTTGTCTCGGCCGAATACTACGACGGCCAGCCCTTTGCCATTTCTTTCTTTGGAGACGAAGGCGCGGCCATGCAGTGGCTGCAGGCGCGGCCGGCCGATGCGCCGGTTGGCTAACACCCTACGGCCGGCCCATCATCAATTCATTTCGAACCAAAACCCCATTTCCAGCTTGGAAATGGGGTTTTGGTTTTATAACTAACCTTTTTATTCCTACTGGATTATTATATCTACGAAACTTTCGTAGATTTACGACATCATCGTATCCGCCAAGCTTAAGTTGTTATGGAACGCCTTACCCAACCCGAAGAAGATGCCCTGCGCGTGCTCTGGCCACTGCCTGCCGGGGGCTTTGTAAAAGACGTGCTCGACGCGCTGCCCGCCCCGCCTCCACCTTACACTACCTTGGCCAGCACCCTGCGCAACCTTGAGCGCAAGGGCTACGTGCGCGCCGAAAAGCTGGGCAACTCCTACCGCTTTGTGCCCGTGGTGACGGCCGACGACTACCAGCGCCGCTCGCTGGGCACGCTGGTGCAGCACCATTTCCAGAACTCCTACAAGGACCTGGTCTCGTTTTTCGCCCAGGAGGAGAAAATCAGCGCGGCTGATTTGCAGGAGATTATCCGGCTCATCGAAAGCAAGAAGGAGCAGTAGTTATGGCCACGTCGACCTCCATTCTCCTGTATTTGCTGAAGGCCAACGGAGTGCTGCTGCTGTTTGTGGCGGCGTATTTCGGCCTGCTGCGCCGGCTCACGTTTTTCACGCTGAACCGGGTGTATCTGGTGCTGGCGCTCCTGTTCGCGGCCCTGTACCCGGCCCTGCCGGTGCCGGCGCTGCTGCCGGCCGAGGCCACTCCCGCCGTCCTTGTTCCTGTGGTGGGAAACGCGGAGGCTTTTTCAGTAGCGGCGGCGGTGCCCAGTGCGCCAGCCGTCGACTGGGCAGCCGTGGGAGTGGCCTTGTATGCAGCAGGCACCGCCGTACTGCTGGCCCGGTTGCTGGTGCAGCTGCTGGCGCTGGCGCAGCTGCGGCGGCGCTCGCGCCCGGCCGTGGTGGGCGGGCTGGCGGTGCGGGTGCTGACGGGCGAAATCAGCCCGTTTTCCTTTGCACACAGCATCTACCTCAACCCCGACCAACACCCCGGGCCCGAACTGGCCGCCGTGCTGCGCCACGAGCAGGTGCACGTGCGCCAGGCCCACACCTTCGATGTGCTGCTGGCCCAACTAGGGCTGGCGGCCGCCTGGTGCAACCCGGCCGCGTGGCTGCTGCGCCGCGCCCTGCTCGACAACCTCGAGTTTCTGGCCGACCAGGCCGTGCTCGCTACCGGGCTCGACCGGCGCGCTTACCAATACAGTTTGCTGCGCCTGAGCCACGCGCCAGCCGGCCCTTCGCTCGTCTCCCATTTCACATTTCCAAGCCTAAAAACCCGCGTTGTTATGATGAATACGCCGCTTTCAACCTCCGGGCAGCTGGCCCGCTATTTTGTGGCCGGGCCATTGGTGCTGGCCGTGGCTCTGGGCATTTCGGGGGCCCGCGCGCAAAGCGGTGCGCCTGTGGGGGTGCCAGCAGCCAAGGCCGTTGCCGTGCCCGCGGATAGCGCCCCAACTCACAAGGCTTCTGCCAAGATAGGTTCGGCGGTAGACCCGGCCTCTCCTCAACTGCCGGATGGCATCAAGGCCTACCTCGCCAAAACCTACCCGGGTAGCACCATCAGGGGCTATTTTGCAGCCGACCGAGCTTCGGAAAAAGCGCTGCACGTTCAGTATTACGCCAGCATCACAACCAGCAACGGCGCGAAACACAAGCTGTATTTCAATAGCAGGCAGGAGCTGGTAACCGGGCCAAACCAGCTGGCCCAAGCCGCATCTAGGGTCATAGCCGGGCCGGCGGCACGTGCGGCCAGCAGTGGCCCCGCCCATACCAAGCCGGCTCCAATAGTGTACCTCGATGGCCAGCGTTACGCGGGCGATATTAACAACATCGGGCCGAAGAACATTGCCAACATCAGCGTATTTAAGGGTGCGGAGGCCCGCCAGCGGTTCGGGGTTGAGGCCGCCGATGGGGTAGTCGTGGTGACGACCATCGCCAAGCAAAACGATGCCGATGTGCGCGGCTTCAACGAGAAAGTGGGCGCGGGCACGGAGAAAGCGTTTGTACCCGCCGCTACTGCTACTCCAATGCCAGCAGCGGCCAGTGTGCCCTACCTGGCGGCCCCGGCGCTGGCCTACATTACCCAGCACTACCCGGCGGCCCGGCTGCTCGGCGTAACGGAAGTGCCCGCCCCGGACGGCGGCGCCACGCGCTACCAGGCCCAGGTGGCGATTGGCCGGCGGCCGGCCTACCTGCTGTTTGATGGGGCCGGGCAGTTTGTTTCGGAATCCTACACCAGCTACCTGAAATAGTTACCCTTCCTTCCGTCGCATGAATTTCTGGATTTCTTTGCTTGGGGCGGCGCTGGCCGTGGCCCCCGGGCCCTTGCGCGCTCAAAAAACCGTCCCCAAAGCTGTACCGGCCACTATTGCGGGCCAGCTCAGCGAGGTACCGGACTCGACTACTATTGCCATTTTTGAGGCAATGCCCGGCGTGCCGATGAACTACTTTTTCACGGATGGGCCCAACGAGTGTGTGGTGCGCGGTGGGCGTTTCAGCTACCGGTTGCGGCACGCGGAAGCGGGCTTTGTGCGCTACGGGGGCAAGGTGGTGCCGCACGGGGTGTCGTTCGTCGAGCCCGGCGCGCACGTCACCTTCACGCTGAAGCCGGGCGTGGGCAATGCACCGCCCACCGTCATCTTCGGTGGCACCAACGCAGCAGCCAACAACCTCATCGAGCAAGGCAAGCTGCTGAACGGCGGCCCGCCCGACGGCGAGCGCATTGCCAACGTGCTGGCTAAAGCCCCTACTGCCAAAACCGCCCTGGCCTCCCTGCAAGCCGAGATGACCGCACCCAAGGCTCTGCTCTTCACCGCGCTGCGCCAGCGCCAAATCAGCCAGCGCTGCTACGACGTGCTCACGGCCGAAGTGGAGCAGCGCCTGCTCTATTGGTCGAGCAACACGCTGGTCGGCTATTTCAAAGCCCCCGACAAAGCCAACCCGGCGCTGCAAATGCCGCTGGCCGAAGCCCGCCAGCTGGCAGTGGCCCTTTGCACGCAGTACGACCCCAGCCTGCCGCGCTACCAGGCCTCGCCCTTAAGCAACCAGGGCATGGTAGCGGCCCTGCGCGAGAAAGGCGGGCTGCCCGGCCCGGCCCCCACGGCCCGCGCCTGGGCCGGCTACGCCGCCCAGTTCGCGCAGGTGAACTCGGCAATGGCCCGCTACGACTACCTGCCCGCCGCGGCCCAGGGCCAGGCAATGGGCAACGTCATCCTCACGGCCCTGTCCTTAAACGCTATGAGCGCAGCCGATTTTGCCCGGGTGTTTGCCGACTATCGCCGAATGTTTCCGGCCAGCCCCTACGTGCCCATCATCGCCAGGGCGCTACCCAGAGCCCCGGCTACCCCAGTCGTGGCTAGCCAGAACCAGACCTTTGGCCAACTTGCCCCGGGCACCCGTGCCCTGGCCTTCGCCCCCGCACCGGGCCTCGATACGGTGCGGACGCTGGCAGCGCTGGTGCGCCAGCAGTTTGCGGGCCGGCCGGTATTCGTCGATTTCTGGGCCTCGTGGTGCGGGCCGTGCATCGCCGAGTTTCGGTATGAGCCCGGCCTGCACGAGTTTGCCAGCAAGAACGGAATTGAGGTGCTGTATATCTCGGTCGACCAGCCCGGCTACCGCGGGAAGTGGGCGGCACTGGCGGCCAAGAATGGCCTGCGCGGCTACCACTACCTGGCCTCGCCGGCCGTGCAGGAGTCCCTTAAGTCGGTCATTCCCTTTATCCCGCGCTACATGCTGTTCGACAAAAGCGGCCAGCTGGTGGAGGCCAGCGCCTACCACCCCAGCGACGGCGAAAAGCTGTACCAGCAGCTACGCGAGCGACTGAAGCGGCTGTAGTTTCCAACTATATAATAGCAAGCCCTGATGCTTATGCATTGGGGCTTTTTTGGCGGTTATCTTCGCCCGGTCCTTCTACTAATGGTGGGCTTTTTCCTGCTTATTATGAAGCACTTTTTCTCAGGAATGCGCGGCGGGCTACTGGCCGGGCTGTTGGCTTTTATGCTGCTAGCGCTGGGGCCGGTGGCGCGGGCACAGGCACCGGCTTGGCAAAGCGCCTTTGCATTTACTCAGCCAGTAGGCAGTACTTCACAAGTAACCGGTACGGCTACCGATGCGAATGGCAGCGTTTATTTAACGGGGTTTTTCGTTGGCACCATCAGCTTCGGCAATACGACCCTAATCAGTGCTGGTGGTTCCGATGTGTTCGTTGCTAAATGGCATCCAGCAACGAGTAGCTTCATTTGGGCGCAGCGCGGTGGTGGCACGAGCGACGAACGAGCTACAGCACTGACAATCAACGGCAACAATTTATATCTAACCGGTTATTTCACTAGTGCAACGGCCAGCTTTGGCAGCACTACACTGTCTAATAATGCCCCCAATAATACTGGTGCCGATTACGACGTGTTTGTGGCCAAGCTCACCGATGCGGGCGGTGCAGGCAGTTTTGCGTGGGCTGCCAAAGCAGGGGGTACAGGAGCCGACCGAGCCTATACTATTGTTGCCGCGGGCAACGCCGTATACATTGGCGGGTCCTTTGAAGGCACGGCCACCTTTGGCAGTATAACCCTCACGAGCAGCAGAGGCTCCGAGTTATTTGTGGCCAAGCTATTGGATACGGGCACAACCAGCGTATTTAGCTGGGTGAAGCAGGCCCGTAGTACAGACAACAGTATTAACGTTAATGCCTTAGCTGTTAGCGGAACATCAATCTATGCGGCAGGGTCATTTTTGGGAGCTACGGCCACGCTGGGCACGGTCACCATTTCCAACAGCAGCAGCAACTTCGATGGATTTGTAGCCAAGCTTACCGATGTGGGCAGCACTGCCGACTTTGTGTGGGCGCATCGCATGGGCGGTGTCGATACTGATAACGTACAAGGTTTAGCCGTACGCAGCAACGCACTTTACGTGAGCGGCAATTTTTTGGGAACTGCTACCTTTGGCAACCTCACACTGAACAGTGTGGGGCTTTACGATTTGTTTGTGGCCAAACTCACCGATGCCGGTAGCTCAGGAAGCTTTATATGGGTTCAACGCGCTGGCGGTCTTGATAATGATTATGCGCCGGCTTTGGTTGTTAATGGCACAAGTTTGTGCGTGGGCGGGGCTTTCAAGGGCACGGCCGACTTTGGCAACACCACCCTTACCGCGGCGGGAGATTTTGACGTATTCGCCGCCAAAATCATTGATGCGGGCAGTACTGGCAGCTTTACGTGGGCTCAACGCGCCGGGGGCACTGGCATTGATGCCGCCGCAACGGTGGTTCTGGACCGGAATACCATTTATATAGCCGGCGGCCTCACCCCTCCGGCCAGTTTTGGCAATTTTGCAGTTGCCGGCCAGCCTGGTACCCGAACTGGTTTCCTGGCCTCCCTCACCGATGCCACCCTTACGTCCACCACTCCGGCCCTGAGCGGCGCGGCTTTCACCCTCTCTCCCAACCCGGCCCGCACCAGTACCACCGTGCAACTACCGGCACTGCCCAGCGCAACCACAGTCACTCTCACGGTGCTCGATGTCCTAGGCCGGGCCGTGCGCTCCGCCACCGTGGCTCTGCCGCCCGCCGGCCTGCGCCACGAATTGAGTTTGACGGGCCTTGCCCCCAGCCTTTACGTCATAAAGGTGCAAGCCGGCGCGGCCACAGCTGCCCGCCGCCTAGTAGTGGAATAGCCACGGCCGTAGCATAAAAAATGCCCACGGCTTAACGCAGTGGGCATTTTTTATATACCACAAGTACAAAACCCGCACAAAAGCTATTTGCGTGAGTCTAGCCTACCCCTCCATCACCTTGTTCTGGCGGTTGATGGATTCCAAATGTACCGCCGCCAGGTACTGCTCCACAAATTCCTGCGTGAGGCCGACGGATGAGCCCTGGCGCTGGGCCCGCTCCAGCACCTCGTTCCAGCGGTTGGTTTGCAGGATGGTGATGTCGTTTTCGCGCTTGTACTGGCCGATTTTCTCGGCCACGGCCATGCGGCGGCCCAGCAGCTGCATCACCTCGGCATCGAGTTGGTTGATTTGCTCGCGCAGGCCGGTCAAGGCCGAGAGGAACTCCTGCGCGTTGGTGGTTTCGTGGCGCCACACCAGGTTCTCGATGAGGTCGCGCAACACTTCGGGCGTGATTTGCTGCTTGGCGTCGCTCCAAGCGTTGTCGGGGTCGATGTGGCTTTCAATCATGTTGCCTTCGAAGCCCAGGTTGAGGGCCTGCTGGGCCACGGCCGCCAGCGTATCGCGTCGCCCGCAGATGTGGCTGGGGTCGCAGAGCAGCGGCAGCTCGGGCATCCGGCGCTTCATCTCGATGGGCAGGTGCCACATCGGCGCGTTGCGGAAATCGGTGTTGCCGTAGCTCGAAAAGCCCCGATGGATAAGGCCCACTTGCTTCAGGCCAGCCTTTTGCAGGCGCTCCACGGCGCCTACCCACAGCTCCAGCTCGGGGTGAATGGGGTTTTTCACCAGCACTGGCACGTCCACGCCACGCAGCACATTGGCAATTTCCTGCACCGAGAACGGGTTGCCGGTGGTGCGCGCGCCCACCCACAGAATGTCTACGCCGAAGGCCAGGCAGTCCTCTACGTGCTTGGCGGTGGCTACTTCCACGGCCACGGGCAGGCCGGTGAGCTCGCTGGCTTTCTTGAGCCAGGGCAGGCCCTTGGTGCCGATGCCTTCGAAGCCACCGGGCTTGGTGCGGGGTTTCCAGATGCCGGCGCGCAGGGCCTGCACCTTGCCGGTGGCGGCCAGGCGCTGGCAGGTTTCGAGCACCTGCTCTTCGGTTTCGGCCGAGCAAGGGCCGGAAATGAGGTAGGGCTTGTCGTCGGGCTGGCGGTTAAACAGGGCGGATTTCATGGGTATTGGTTAAAGTTGTTCGTTGATTTGATTGTTGATTTTTTCTGTCATTCTGAGCTTACGCAGGACCTTGTTACGTTCGCAATTACCAGGATTACTGCAAACTGTTCTTCGGTGATAAGGTCCTGCGCAAGCTCAGGATGACAGATGACCACACGATGACAGTTGGCGCGTGTTGTCAGGGCAGAATTTTGCGAATGTGGTTGGCTTGCCGAATCTGCTCGGTCAGCCCATCGTAGTCTTCACTGGCCAGCAGTTCGCGCAGCACTTGCAGCTGATGGAGGTGTTCGTCGAGCACATCAAGCACATTCAGCCGGTTTTGGCGGAAAATGGGCACCCAGGTGGCCGGTGCGCTCTTGGCCAGCCGCACCGTCGACTCGAAGCCGCCGCTGGCCAGGTCGAAAATGCGCTGCTCCTCCTTCTCCTTTTCGAGCACCGTGAGGGCCAGCGCAAACGAGGTGATGTGCGAAATGTGCGACACGTAGGCCGTGTGCACGTCGTGCTCGGCCCCGTTGAGGTAGAGCAGCCGCATGG
Organism: Hymenobacter glaciei; assembly: GCF_039539585.1. NCBI lineage: Bacteria > Pseudomonadati > Bacteroidota > Cytophagia > Cytophagales > Hymenobacteraceae > Hymenobacter > Hymenobacter glaciei. Next base: position 194,273 of record NZ_BAABDK010000025.1, read on the forward strand.
GCAGCGCCTGGAACAGCTTTTCTACCGTTTGCACGGCGTCGGCATCGCTGTGCTCAACATCGCAGAGCACCACCGTTTTTCCCTCAAATAAGCCCGAAACGGCTGCTTCCGGGCCGGAGTGCTCGGTGCCGGCCATGGGGTGCACCGCTACGAAGCGGCCCCGGCACGGGTGCCCGGCCACAGCGGCCAGCAGCGCCTGCTTGGTCGAGCCCACGTCGATGACTACCTGTTTTGTGGTGATGAGGTCAAGCACCGGCGGCAGCACGGCAACCATGGCATCTACGGGCACGGCCACAACCACCAGGTCGGCCCGGCGCACCGCAGCCGCAAGGTCGGTTTCGATTTCATCGACCAACCCTAACTCCAGCGCCCGGCGGGCGTGGGCAGTGCTGTTTTCGACGCCAATGAGGTGCTGCGCCAAGCCGTGCTGCCGCAAGCTGAGCGCCAGCGAGCCGCCGATAAGTCCCAGGCCGATGATGGTGACGGTCATGGTGGAGGTTTGAGTTGGTGAGTTAGTGAATTGACTGGTCATCCTGAGCAGAGCGAAGGACCTTATCAGGTTTGAACGACCGACAGTACTTTATACTTCAGTAGGCGCGGACGTGACAAGGTCCTTCGCTCTGCTCAGGATGACAGCCATATCCTACACCCGCACCAATGCCTCTCGCAGCAGCGCCACGGGCTGGCACAGGCTGGCCCGGATGTAGCCGTTACCATTGCTGCCGAAAATGCCGCCTGGGGTGAGGAACACCCGCGCTTCGGCCAGCACGGCATCGCTCAGCGCGTAGCCATCGGCAAAGCGGGCAGGCACTGCTGCCCAGATGAACAGGCCAACCTGACCCGGCGCCGGCTCGCAGCCCAAGGCGCGCAGCAGCTCCACGACCAATTCGCGGCGGGCACGGTAAGTAGCGTTCAGTTCCTGGAACCAGTCGTCGCCCAGCGCCAGGGCCGCCGCAGCGGCCTGTTGCACCGGCAGGAACATGCCCGAATCCATGTTGCTCTTGAAGCGCAGGACGTTGGCGATGATGTCGGCGCGGCCAGCTAGTAGGCCCACGCGCCAGCCCGCCAGGTTGTGCGACTTGCTCAGGGAGTTTAGCTCGACGGCGACTTCGCGGGCCCCGGGCACGGCCAACAGGCTTACCGGGGGCGTTTCGTTTAAAATGAAGCCGTAGGGATTGTCGTGCACCAGCAGGATGTTGTGGGCCGTGGCGAACTCCACGAGGCGCGTGAGAAAGGGTAGGTCGGCGGCGGTGCCGGTGGGCATGTGCGGGTAGTTCACCAGCATCAGCTTCACCCGCGAGAGGTCGGTGTGGGCCAGCGCGTTGAGGTCGGGCAGCCAGCCGTTGGCCTCGGTCAGGTCATACTCCCGCACCTCCGCGCCGCAGATTTCGGCCACGGCCCGGTAGGTTGGGTAGCCGGGGTTGGGAATAAGCACAGCGTCGCCCGCCTCCAGAAACGTCATTCCAATGTGCATCAGGCCTTCTTTCGAGCCCAGCAGCGGCAGGATTTCGGTAGCCGGGTCGAGCGCTACGCCGTAGTGGCGCTGGTAGAACTCGGCCATGGCGCCGCGCAACGCCGGCGTGCCCTGGTAGCTCTGGTAGCCGTGGGCATGGGGCTGCGCCGCCGTCTGGGCCAGCGCCGCAGTCACGCTCGGGTGCGGCGGCAAATCGGGGCTGCCAATGCCCAGGCTGATGATGTTGGCCCCAGCTGCGTTGAGGGCGGCCAGTTCACGCAGCTTGCGCGAGAAGTAGTATTCGCCGGTGTGGGCTAAGCGGCTGGCAATTGAGATGTTCATGGGGCTATTTGTCATTGCGAGTGGAGCGCAGCGGAACGCGGCAATCCTTCCTGTAAATGCGACTAATTTTCTATGGGGATAAGCTCTCTTGTCGAGCCGAGCAATTGGTTAGATAAAGCGTGACGTACCAAAAAGACTGTGTCACTTCTTAAAGGTTGGTCACATTTAGAGGAAGGCTTGCCGCATTTCGCTGCGCTCCACTCGCAATGACAGACGCCGTGAAATGCTCGGCTTGCAACGACAAGTCCTCTCCCATCGCCTCGGCCATGCTGCCGCGGCGGTAGGCACCCAGCACTCGCAGCTCCTCCGTTACGGGCTCCAAATCGGCCAGCAGCGCTTCCAACTGCTCCAACGCTGCAAATTCTACGTCGGCGTGAAAGCCGTAGTGCCAGGGTTGGCCCGGCCGGGGGCACGATTGCAGCTTGCTCAGGTTCAGGCCATGAGCGGCTACGCGGGTGAGTACGGCGGCCAAGCTACCGGGCGCGTGCGGCGCACAGAAATAGAGCGAGGCTTTGTCGGCCAGCGGGTCGGGCTGCGCCTCGGCAGTGCGCTCCAGCACCAGGAAACGGGTGTAGTTGTGCGGGTCGTCGTGAATGGCCGGGGCCAGGATTTGCAGGCCGAACTGCTCGGCAGCTTGGGCACCGGCTACTACCGCCACGCCCGGGGTGCGCTGCTCGGCCAGCAGCTGGGCGCTGTGGCCGGTATCGTCGGTTTCGACCAGCTTCCAGTGCGGGTGGCGGTCGAGGAACTCGCCGCACTGGCGCAGGGCCATGGGGTGCGAGTGTACGGCCTGCACCTCGGCCAGCGTGGTACCGGGCAGCGCCAGCAGGTGCTGGTGAATGGGCAGGTACACCTCGCCGGTTACGCGCACGGCGTGGCGCTCCAGCAGCAGGTAGTTGGGCAGAATGCTGCCGGCCAACGAGTTTTCCATAGCCATCAGGCCGGCATCGGCGGTGCCCTGCACCACGTGCGCTACCACCGCACTAAAGGTGGCACAGGGCAGCAGCGCTGGCTGCGCGCCAAAGAAGCGGCGGGCCGCTACTTCGTGGAAACTTCCCTGGAAACCCTGAATGGAAACGTGCTGGGGCATGATGTTAGGTGTTAGTTGTTGGTTGTCAGTTGTTAGTTGGCAGCTGTCGAATTACTAACAACCAGCAACCGACAACTAACAACCAGGGTACAGGCAATAAAAAAGGGCCTCCGTTGTTGCGGGGCCCTGGGTTGTGGAGGAACGTGTGGTGGTTAACACGGGCAACACAGGGCCGGCTTCTTCAGATAGAAGAAGTAATAGCAATAGGTAAAAAAGACGTGGTGCAGCGTGGGCATCTGAAATGAAACGGGCATTAAAAAAGCGCCTCTCGAAGAACGAGCGGCGCTGGAGAAGTTTGCGGGTTAGCTACAAACGGCGGCTCGTTCTACGCGGTGGCGTAGAAGGTATAATAGCCAAAAAAGTAGCGCGTCTGGAACATGGTGCTTGGTGTTTGCGGCTGCAAGGTAAGGGAGGATTTCAAAAAACCAAGTTTTTCAACCCGGTGCTCCAACGGTGCCGGCGTATTCCTTGCTGCCGGGCTCTCGCTGCCTCGCCGTTTGCCGGGCCGGCAGGGGCTGGCTGCTTATATACTCATCGCGAAGCAGGGTGCGGGGCGCACCCTACTTCGTTGTCTCCACGACTAGCCCGCGACCCATTTGCGCAGCTCGGGCGTGCGGTGCGTGCTGCTGGTGAGGGTAACGGCCAGCCCACGCAGGTGCACCACCAGCGTGTCGTTGAAATAAGGTTCGAGGCGCTCGATTGCTCCCAGGCGCACCAGCTCGGCGCGGTTGAGGCGGAAGAAGGCCGCGGGGTCGAGCTGGGCTTCGAGTTGGCTCAGGCTTTCGTTGAGCGGGAAGGCCCGGCCCTGGCCATCGACGGCGTGGGCGATGCCGTTGCGCAACTGAATGTACGCCACGTCGGCCACGTCGAGCAGGGAGAGACCAGTGCGCCCCTTGCTCAGCAGCCGCTGCTTGTAGCGCGGCGCGGGTGCGGCGTAGGCAGCCGTGAGTGCGGCCAACGCTGGCCCCTGAAACGACTGCCGCAGCCGTTCGAACTTTTGCAGCGCCGCCGCAAACTCGGCGTATTGCACCGGCTTCAGCACGTAGCCAATGCCGTTCTGGGCAAAAGCTTCCACCAAGAAGGAGTCGTAGGCGGTGATGAATACCACCGGGCTGCTCACGGCCACCTGGCCAAACAGGCCGAACACATTGCCATCGAGTAGTTCAATGTCGGACAGGATGAGGTCGGGCGCGGGGTGGGTACGCAGAAAGTCCACCGCTTCGCTTACCTGCTGGCACTCGCCCACCACCTGCGCGGCGGGGTTGTACTGCAGCACAAAACGGCGCAGCTGGGCGAGGGCCGGCTCCTCGTCTTCAATAAGCAAAACGGTCATGGGCGAGTAGCGGGCGAAGGCAGCAAGTGGATAAGCGGCAGCGAAACGGCAAAGGTCTCGGCAGTATCGGTCACGCGCAGGGGCTCGTCGGTGAGCAGGGCGAAGCGGGCGCGCAGGCTGGCCAGGCCGCTGCCCTCGCCAGCGGCCGGCGCCGGCCGGGGCTGGCGGGCGTTGCTGAGCGTGAGGGCCGTGGACGTGAGCAGCAGGTGCACGCGCAGGGGCCGGGCGCGGCTGGCAAGGTTGTGCTTCACGGCGTTGGCTAGCAGCTCCTGCAGCACACCCGGGGGCAGCAGGCAGTCGTGCAGGTTGGCAGGCTCGGCAGCCAGCTCCTCGGCAAACTCGTAGGCCGCCCCGAAGCGCTGGCGCAGCAGAAACTGGTAGTCGCGGGCAAAGGCCAGCTCTTCGGCCACGGGCACCAACTCCTGCTCGCGGGTGCGCACCAGGTAGCGGTAGAGGCGAGCCAGGTGCTCAACGTAGGCCAGCGCGGCCGTGTTGCCGGGCTCGATGAGCGCGCTGAGAATGTTGAGGTTGTTGAACAGGAAGTGCGGGTCGACGTGCTGATGCAGCGCCAGCAAGCGGTGGCGGGTAGCCTCGCGGGCCAGCTGCTCTACCTGCAGCTGCCCGGCCGCCGCGTGCTGCTGAAACAGAAACGGCAGGTAAATACTGCCCACCATCAGGTACACAAACACATCGAACGAGAACCCGCGCAGCATCTCGTACCCGCTGGCATAGTTTCCGTGGCCCAGGTAGCTGACTTCGAGGAAGAGCACCAGCAGCTGCTTAAGGCCCCAGTACAGCAGGGCTCCGCGCCAGAGCAACCCGAAAAAGTAGGCGGCCTGCCCGCTGGCTTGCCCCCGCCGCCCGGCCCGGGCATGCAGGCGGTCGAGCAGGTAAATAATCAGCAGTGCCTCCAGAAACGTCCAGACCGGAGCATCCGGAAACAGATGAAACTCAGCGGCCGTGGTGGCCATGGTCAGGCGGGTGTATAGTGCCAGCAGCAGCGACAGCCCAAACACGAACAAATAAAACCAGGGCTTTTTACGCATCGAGGGCCGAAAATACGAGGCTGGAAGATTGCGAGACGCGGCCGAACGAGCAGGCTCTTTGCCGAGCCCCTCGCCGACAACGTAACGTGGCTGAGTACCGGGCTACTGCGCGCTCACCGTCTTCACTTCCTTGCCCGCTTCATCCAGGAAGCGCAGCACGGGCTGGTTGTTCTTGTCGACGCCGAGGCTGAGGCGGGTACGGCCTTGGCTGTCCTTGAAATCAAGCGTCGACTGCTCATTATTGGCCAGCAGCATCACGCGGTTTTCGCCGTGCTGGTCGGCCATTATCATCGCCGACGACCGGCCCAGGGTGGTGCCCAGGTACATGCGCGGCAATAAGCCAATTTTGCCCGCGCGGCGGGCCTGCTGCCGTTCATCGGGCGTGGCATTTTTATACTGCTCGTCCACGGCGGTCATCGAGGCGTCGGGGGCGTCGTTGAAGGTGAGGCCGGCGCGGTAGTTGCCGCCGTGCTCCTGGTAGTTGAGGGCAATTACCTGGTCCTGCCCGAAGCGGTCGAGCGAAAAGTGGCCGCCGGCCGACACCTGGCCGTTTTTATCTTTCTGGCCGCCAAAGATGAGCCCGCCGCACTCCTCCCCTTTGTCGTTGTAGAAGAGCATGCCCGGGTTGGTGCGCGGGTAGTCGGTGTGCTTGCCGTCGATAGTCACGCCCTGCGGAAACCGGTCTTTGTTGCTCATCACCATTTTCACGCTGCCGTCGCGCTCCACCAGGTTCAGGCGCTCCACCGATACTTCGCCGAAGTGCACCGGCTTATCGGGTTTGCCAAAGGCAAAAAGCACACCCAGTACGGGCAGCACGGTAAGGCCCACGGCGTAGGCTTTGAGAATTTTCACGTCGCGGATAAGCTGGTCGGTATTCATGGCGAAATGCGGGGGGTTGAAGTGAGAAGATGCCCAAAACAACGGCCGGCCGGCCCCGGCTGCCCGGCAATTCGCGCCAATGCCGGAAAAATCGTGCGAGCGGCGGAAAACCGCCCGCGAACGCCAGCCAAGGCCCGGATGCTGCGCTGCCGGCCGCAACCTTCGCCCGCCGTAGCTGGTTTACCCAGCTTCGCATTCTCCCTCAGCAATTCCATGGTTAAGCTATTTGAACCCCTCACTCTGCGCGGCGTCACGCTCAAAAACCGCATTGTGGTATCGCCCATGTGCCAGTACAGCGCCGAGGATGGCTTTGCCAACGACTGGCACCTCGTGCACCTCGGCAGCCGGGCCGTGGGCGGCGCGGGCCTCATCATTCAGGAAGCCACCGCTGTTTCGCCCGAAGGCCGCATCAGCCCCGAAGACCTGGGCATCTGGAAAGATGAGCACGTGCCCATGCTGCGGCGCATTAATGACTTCATCATCGCCCAGGGTTCGGTACCGGGCGTGCAGCTGGCCCACGCCGGCCGCAAAGCCAGCACCTACCGGCCGTGGTCGGGCGCCGGGGCCGTGCCCGAAAGCGAAGGCGGCTGGCCGGTAGTAGGCCCCGGCGCCGAGGCTTTCAGCAGCGACTACCCGCAGCCCACCGCGCTGGATGCAGCCGGGGTACAACAGGTCATTGCCGATTTCCGGACGGCAGCCCAACGCTCCCTGGCAGCCGGCTTTCAGGTGATTGAGCTGCACGCCGCCCACGGCTACTTGCTGCACCAGTTTCTGTCGCCGCTCAGCAACCAGCGGAGCGACGCGTACGGCGGCTCCTTCGAAAACCGCGTGCGCCTGCTGCTCGAAGTGGTGGCGGCCACCCGCGAGGTCTGGCCCGAGGAGTTGCCGCTCATCGTGCGCCTCTCGGCCACCGACTGGACCGAAGGCGGCTGGAACGCCGACGAGTCGGTGCAGCTGGCCGCATTGCTCAAAACCCGCGGCGTCGACTTAATTGACTGCTCAACCGGCGGCAACGTGCCCAAAGCTCCTATTCCCGTCGGCCCCGGCTACCAGGTGCAATTTGCCGAGCGCATCCGCCAGGAAGCCGAAATTCTGACCGGCGCGGTCGGCCTTATCACCACGCCGGCGGAGGCCGAAGCCATTCTGGCCAACGGCCAGGCCGACCTGGTGCTGCTGGCCCGCGAGTTTCTGCGCGAACCCTACTTCCCGCTGTTCGCGGCGCAAGATTTGGGCGTGGAAATCGAATGGCCGGCGCAGTACGACCGCGCCAAACCGCGGGTAGCCAGCAGCGCCGGCTCGCGGTAGAGACGCATAATCGCGTCTCGTCGTTGAACGGCTGAGACTGCGCCGCCTGTAATTGTTGGGGCCGGTCGTTCAACGATGAGACGCAATTATGCGTCTCTACGCACCCATTTGGCCGTTACCAACAGCTGGCCCAGGTGGCGGGTAGTATGCTCGGCGGCGTGCACCAGCAAGCCGATAACGGTGGACGGCACCTGCGCCCGCCCGACCCCACGCAGCTCGGTGAGAACGGCAAAGTCGGTGCTACATAGCTGGGCCAGGGCATGGTCGACCTGCTGATTGAAATGCTGTTGAAGCTGCGTCAGTGTCTCAAAATCAGGTGGTAGCGGCTCAGTTTCGGCCGCTAGCTGCGCTTGTTGCACCGGTGTGAGCGCTTCGCCGCGGGCGTAGGCAAAGGTGCGGTCGAGCACGCCGGCCAAGTGCTGCAGATGGAAACCGACCGAGGCCAGCCCGGCCGGCCGCTCGTTGAGCAGGGCCGGCGGAAAGTCGGCCAGCGCAGTGGCGAGCTCTTCGCGGGCTTGCAGCAGGGCGTGGGCCACGGGTTGCAGCAGGGCTGGCACGCCCGGTACGGGACCGCGCAGCCAGAATTCGAGGGAAGCAGAATGAGACATGTGAAATAGAAATATACGGAGCCTATGGCAGCATCGAAGCGCCGCAGAACCGGCCGTACTGGTTAAATTAAATTTGCCTACCCAAACGCTTTCAGCGGTTGCAGCAGCCTTCCGAGGGGCCTGAGGCAGCTATTTGCCGGGTGCTGCAAGGTGCTACAGCGAGGGCGGGCGTACTTTTGTGCTTATGTCAGAAATCAACGAGGCGCTGCGCGCCGCGGCCGAGCAGTTCGGCACTCCCCTATACGTTTACGACGCCGCCACCATCACGCGCCAGTACCGCAAGCTCGAAAAAGCTTTTCCGCAGCGGCCTACGCGCTTCTTTTACGCCTGCAAAGCCCTGAGCAACGTGGCCATACTGCGCCACATTCTGAACCTGGGCGCCGGCCTCGATTGCGTGAGCATCAACGAAGTGAAGCTCGGCCTGCACGCCGGCTTCCTGCCCGAAAACATCCTCTTCACCCCCAACGGCGTGACGTTTGCCGAGGTGGCCGAGGCCAAAAACCTGGGCGTCAACCTCAACATCGACAATATCTCGCTGCTCGAGCGCTTCGGCGCTACTTACGGTGGCTCGTACCCGGTGTGCGTGCGCCTGAACCCGCACATCGAAGCGGGCGGCAACTACAAGATTCAAACCGGGCACATCGACTCGAAATTCGGCATCAGCATTCACCAGCTGCGCCACCTCGAGCGCGTGGTGAAGAGCACCGGCCTGCACGTGCGCGGCCTGCACATGCACACCGGCTCCGAGATTAAGGACGTGGAAGTGTTTCTGCGCGGCCTGGCGGTGCTGTTCGACGCGGCCGGACGCTTCCCCGACCTGGAGTTTCTGGACCTGGGCTCGGGCTTTAAGGTGCCCTACCGGCCCGACGAGACCGAAACCGACGTGGCCGAGCTGGGCCGGCGGGTGGCTTTGGCGTTCACCAACTTCGAGGAAGAATACGGCCGGCCGCTGGAATGCTGGTTCGAGCCGGGCAAATACCTCGTGAGCGAAAGCGGCTGCCTGCTGGTGAACGTATCGGTAGTAAAGCAAACCACCGCCACGGTGTTTGCGGGCGTGAATTCGGGCTTCAACCACCTCATCCGGCCCATGTTCTACGAGAGCTACCACCACATCAGCAACCTCACCAACCCCGAGGGAGCCGAGCGGCTGTACACCGTGGTGGGCAACATCTGCGAAACCGACACTTTCGCCTGGGACCGCCTGCTGCCCGAAATTCACGAAAACGACTTGCTAGTGTTTCACAACGCCGGCGCCTACGGCTTCGAAATGAGCAGCAGCTTCAACTCGCGCCTGCGCCCGGCCGAAGTCCTGATTCAGGAAGATGGCCAGCTGCGGCTGATTCGCCAGCGCCAGACGTTCGAGGACTTGCTGGCGGGGCAGCTGTAAGATTGTGGATAAGGAAAAAGGGATAGGGAATAAGGACGTTTGGTTAGCCAGACATCCTTATTCCCTATCCCTTTTTCCTTATCCCTTATTGCTTCACCGAAGCCAGCCACACCACCGCTTCTTTTTCCTCCTCGAAGGTGCGGTAGGTATGGGGCAGGTAGCGGGTGCCGAGTACCAGCTGCGTCATGGCCAGGCGGGAAATTACGTTGTTGGCCACCAGCACTGCGCCATGGCGGTAGCCGTGCTCGTGCACCGCTTTGGGCAGCCATTCGCTGGTCATCCAGGCCTGCTCGGTGGGGGTGAAAGGCGTCATCTGGCGCTGGTCGACGAGGATATTGGACCAGTGGCGGCGGCTTAGGGCCTGAGCCGTGTGGGTGAGCAGGGCGCGAAACTGTAGCAACTCGCGCGGGTTTGGCTTGTATTCGAGCCGCAGGTAGCCCTCGGGTTCTTCCCAAAGGCGGCCAACGCTGTTTTCGAAATAGAGGGAACGGGGAGCCTGCGGCATTAAACGAGAAAAAACAACTGCATACAAGCGCGGCTGCTCCGGCTTTTTGGCCTCAAAAGCCAAGTCCGGAGCAGCCGCGCCTGGGCGTAAACCACAAAGGTCGAAAGGATGTTGGCCCGGCCCATGTTTTCTAACGGGCCGGCGTTCGCCTACGCCTCCTCTTCGGCCGGTAACAGGAGGCGCGGTGGCGGGCGTGGCTGATGAAGTGGCGGCGCGAGGTGTCGCAACCCGCATCGGGCGTAGCAGCCGTATCGAAAGCGAAGGAATTGTTTTCCTGAAACATGTAGCTAGGAGTGAATAAGATGGAAGGAAGACTTGCTGCTAAAGCGTACGTGCCGGGATGGTCTGCAAGTTGCCCGCATTGGCTTCGTGGCCTAGCTTAATTGGGCATTTTCCGACCCCATGCAAACCGACCAAGCAAGCCTGTTACATTTACAAGCCCGTATCAGTCTCTCGTTGATTTTTAACTCTATGCCACAAGTTTTACGTCGTTCTTTTTTTGCCTTCCTCCCCGCGCTGCTGGCCACCGGCCTGGCTACTGCCCAAGCCCAAACCATCACGCCAATTGGCACCATTCAGGGCAGCGGCGTGCTGGCCACTTCCGGCAACTACACCATCGAGGGGGTGGTAACGGGCGTGTACGCGGGCCTAAATCCGGCCGGCTTCTACGTGCAGAACGACGCAGCCAGCGCCGACGGCGACCCGGCCACTTCCGATGCGCTGTTTGTAGTGCAAACTTCGCCCACCGTCGTTGTCGGCAACCGCGTGCGCATCAGCGGGGCGGTGCAGGAAATTGCCAGCACGCCGTCGTTCAACCAGGCCGTGCTCACCAGCCCGGTTGTTACGGTGCTGAGCCCGAGCAGTACGCTGCCGGCATTCAGTAGCATCGACCCACTAACGTTTTCGATGGCCGACGCCGAGCCGCTCGAAGGCATGCTGGTCGAATTCAACGGAGCCGTGACGGTCGCCGACGTGGCAGCCGTGAAGTCGCGCGGCGAGCTCACCATTTCGTTGCGCGGCCTGGTGTACCAGCCCACGCAGTTCGTGGACCCCAACGACAACCCGGCCAGCGGCACCAGCAGCACCGGCACCGCCAACGTGCCCGCCGTGAATGCCTACCAAGCCGCCAACGTGAACAAGTCGCTGGTGCTCGACGACGGCCGCGCGGCCACCAACCCCACGCCCACCCCCTACCTCGATGCCACTACCCGCACCGTGCGCGTGGGCAGCACCGTGGCCCGCCTGCGCGGCGTGCTGGGCTACGGCAACAGCAAGTGGCGCGTGCAGCCCTTGGACGGCGCCGATGCACCGCAGGTTGTCACGGTACGCCCGCCGGTGCCCACCTTCGGCCCGATTGACGTGAAAATCGCCAGCATGAACGTGCTGAACTTCTTCAACGGCGACGGCGCGGGCGGCGGCTTTCCTACCTCGCGCGGGGCCCTGACCTTAACCGACTTTCAGCGCCAGCGCAGCAAAATCATGGCCGCCCTCACCCAGCAGAACGCCGACGTTTTTGGCCTAATGGAGGTGGAAAACGACGGCACCGGCACTGCCTCGTCGGTGCAGGACCTGGTGAACGGGCTGAACCAGGCCATGGGCGCGGGCACCTACGCCTTCATCAACGACGGCGGCACGACGAAGCAGTTCAACAACACCGACCTCATTCACTGCGTGATTATCTATAAGCCGGCCGTGCTCACGCCCTACGGTCCGGCCCTGATTGCCCTGACGCCGGGCGTGTTTGAGCGGCCGCCCCTGGCCCAGCTTTTCATCACGAACCAGGCTTCACGGCGCGACACGTTTGCCTTGGTGGTAAACCACCTGAAATCGAAAGCCAGCGGCAGCGGCGTAAATGCCGACCAGCAGGATGGGCAGGGCGCCAGCAACCTGCGCCGCAAGCAGCAGGCCGACGGGCTCGTGCAGTTTATCAACACCATTGTGAAGCCGGCCGGCACCCGCTACGTGGTGAGCGTGGGCGACTACAACGCCAATTACGAAGAAGACCCCATCGATGTCCTGCGCGCCGCCGGGCTGGTAGTGGGCAGCCCCGCCGCCAGCGCATCTTACCTGTTCAACGGCCTCAGCGGCTCGCTCGACCATGCCGTACTTACCCCCAACCTGATGGGCCACTCAGCGGTCGAAAAGTGGCACATCAACGCCGCCGAGCCCGAATTCCTGGAGTACGACGTAGCCGGCGCGGCTACCGACGTGAACAGCCCCTTCCGCTCCTCCGACCACGACCCCATCCTCATCGGCCTGAATTTTACGACGACCGTAACGGCCGCCCTGGCCCCGAAAACGGCTACTGCCCGGCTGCAGGTGTTTCCCAACCCCGCGCCGGGTGCGTTCAACATCCGCATCGCCAGTCCCGATGCCCGGCCGCTGACACTGGAAGTGCTGTCGGCGCTGGGGCAGCCAGTGCTGGCAATGCGCGGTACGGTCGCCGAGGTGCAGGCCGAACTGGCGCGGCGCACGGCCGAGCTGGCGCCGGGCGCTTATTTGGTGCGGCTGCACGGTGAGGGCCTGAGCGAGGTGCAGTGGGTGGTGAAGGAGTAGATTGGTTTAATTCCGCACGTCATGCTGAGCGCAGCCGAAGCATCTCGCTTGCCACCTCTGATTGAATCGTTCACCGATTAGGTTAGTAACTGCAAGCGAGATGCTTCGGCTGCGCTCAGCATGACGTTCTTGCTTTATCGCATAATCATAACATTCATCGCCTCATGCCGCCCCGCCGCAAGCCCGTCCCTACCCTGCGCAAGCCTACCTACTTTCCCGATGAAAACGTGGCCGAGCGCTGGGATGCCTGCCACCTGCTGGGCCACACCGAGTTTGATGAGTTTCGCTTCGTGGGCTGCGATTTTGGCGGGGCCGATTTGCGCCGGCTGCGCTTCACCGACTGCCGGTTTGAGCACTGCAACCTCACCACAGCTCAGCTGGCAGGCACGGCTTTCCAGAACGTGGCGTTTGATGACTGCAAGCTGATGGGCTTGCAGTTTGGAGCATGCCGCGACATGCTGTTTGGCGTGCATTTCGACCAGTGCCAGCTGCGCTACGCCTCGTTTGCGGGGCGGAGCATGGCGGGCACCCGCTTCGTGGGTTGCCAGCTGGAAGATGCTGACTTTGCCGATGCCGACCTCAGCAATGCCGCCTTTGAAGATTGCGCACTGGGCGGGGCCGTGTTCCAGAACACCAAGCTGCTGGGAGCTGATTTCCGTACCGCCACCGGCTTCATCATCGACCCCGAAACCAACCCCCTTACGGGCGCGCACTTCACCCTGGCCGGGCTGCTGGGCGTGGTGGCGCGCTACAACCTGGTAGTGGAATAGCAGCTGGCCGCCGGGCGGCCTCGACCGGGGCGGCCAGATTCGCCGACCGGTGTAGATTGCGGGTGAATTCCCATCGATGGCCGAAAGCGGCTGCCCCAGGCGCGGGCGGCCTACCTCCTTCGGCCGCATGCCAGGGCCCGGCCCTGGGCGGCAGTGCCGCCCCCGACCCGGGTTTTCGTTCACCTCGCTAACCACATCCGATGGCCAACCGCCGCGCTTCCATTACCGACCTGGCCAAAACGCTGGGCTTGTCGCCGTCCACCATTTCCCGCGCCCTCAGCGACCACGCCGACGTGAGTGAGGCCACCAAGGCCCGCGTGCGCCAACTGGCCGAGGAGCTGCACTACCAGCCCAACCAGCTGGCCGCCGCCCTACGCAAGGGCCGCAGCAACACGCTGGGCGTGCTGGTGCCCCACATCACGGGCCATTTTTTTCCGCTGGTGGTGAACGGCATTGCCACCGAAGCCGCCAAGCTGGGCTTCAACGTGATGATTTGCCAGTCGAACGAAGACGCCCGCCAAGAGCAGAAGAACATCGACCTGCTGATGAACTCACAGGTGGAAGGCATCCTGGTTTCATTGGCCAACACCACGCAGAGCTTCGGCCACTTCGAAGCCGTGCGCCAACAGAACATTCCGCTGGTGTTTTTCGACCGCATGGTGGAGGACTTTGAAGGCAGCAACGTGAGCGCCGTGGTGATTGACGACTACCAGGGCGCCTACCAGGTGGTAACGCACCTCATTGAGCAGGGCTGCCTGCGCATTGCCCACTTCACCGGCCCGCTGCACCTGAGCATTCACAAAAACCGCCACCAGGGCTACCTCGATGCGCTTACCGCCCACGGCCTCACTATCGACCCCGAGCTGAGCGTGCACTGCGAGATGAGCCAAAAAGGTGGCCAGACGGCCATGCGCCAGCTGCTGCGCCTGCCCGCCGCCCAGCGCCCCGACGGCGTGTTCTCCAGCAACGACCTGGCCGCCGTGGGCGCCCTGCAAACCGTGAAGGCCCTGCGCCTGCGCGTGCCGCAGGACGTGGCCATCGTGGGCTTCAGCAACGAAGTCTTCACCGCCCTCACCGAGCCCATGCTTAGCAGCGTGGACCAGCGCTGCGAGCAGATGGGCAAAACGGCGGTGCAGCTGCTGCAAAAGATGCTGAAAAGCGGCCCCAACCGCGTAGGCCCGCCCAAGCCCATCGTGCTCAAGCCCAAGCTGCTGGTACGCGAGTCGTCGCAGCGACGGTAGGGAAAGCGAAGGCCCAGCCGCTAACCGATGGCCACCCGGTCCATTACTCCAATACCGGCTTAGCGCATCGGTTCTCCACCTCTGGCAACGTGCCGCAACCGGGTTATACGGCGCTTTCCGCCTGCGGAATTTCTACGGTAAACGTGCTGCCCTGCCCCTCGGCGCTGCGCACCGTGAGGGTGCCCTGGTGCCACTCCACAATGGTTTTGCATAGCGCCAGGCCGAGGCCGGTGGTGGGCTCGCCGCGCAGGCCGCGCCGCCGGGCTTTGGTGAAGCGCTCGAACAGATGCGGCTGCAGGGTTTCCGGAATGCCCACGCCCGTATCCTTGACGTGAATGCGCACGCAACCCGGGCAGGGCTCGACCTCGACCGTAACCTGCCCGCCATCCGGCGTAAACTTGAGCGCATTGCTTACCAGGTTGTTCAGCACCTGGGTTATTTTATTGACGTCGAGATGCGCATACAAGGGCTCGGCGGGCAGCGAATAGGCAAAGCTTTGGCCCAGCAATTCGCGGTTGCCCTGCAGCTCATCCAGGAGGGGCCGCAGCACGGCGCCTACCTCCACCCGGTCCCGCTTCAGGTCGGTGTTGACCGAATTCAAAAACTCAATGTTCACCAGGTCGTGAATCATTTTCCGGCTGCTTTGGCTGGTGGCCTCCAGCACGCGCAGCATTTCCAGCACCCGGCTGCCCGCCGGAGGCGCCACTTCTTCGCGCAGGTACGTGGCAATCTGGTGCACCAGCGCGAAGGCCCCGCTCAGGTCGTGCGACAGGATTTCGAGCGAGGCGTTCTTGCGGGCATTGAACGTGTCGGCGTTTTGCTGGTAGCGCTTGCCCACGCTGATGTCGCGCAGGGTACCGGCCACGAGCAGCGGCCCTTCGCCCTGGGGCGGACAGTAGGGGCTCAGGCACAAGTACTGGTCGGGCTGCTCGGGGGTGCACAGGCGCACTTCTACCTCGTCGGGCATGCGGCCCTGCAGCCACAGCTTCCAGCAGTGCGCCAGGTACTGGCGGTCGTCGGGGTGCAGGCGGGCAAGCAGGCCGGGCAACTCCTGGTTTACCAGCTGCCGGTTGCCGCCGAGCACCTGCTCGTAGGCAGCGTTGACGTAAACGACACGGCCCGCGGCCACGTCGTACACAAACTGCACCTGGGCGCTGGCTTCTGCCTGGTCCATAAATAAGGTGGAGAAGTCCGTCATGCAGTGTAAAATAAGGAATGGGGAGCTGTGAAGGTACTATTCTTTTCTGCGCCTGCTTCACTCAAAGGCAGTTTACGCATCAACTTTTCGCCCAGATATTAGCCCTGCAGCTCACACGGCGGAGCTTACTACGGCGCCCCAAAGCAGCGCGTTCCCGGTTGTCGTTTCGCACGCTGTTGGAGTAGCGTTCCCCCAGGTTGGGGGAGCCGGTTGTAGGTGCGCGTGGCTGCTTCATTGCCAACCCGGAGCTTGGGCTGGCTGGTTTCGGCAGCAGCCGGGCTTTTGTGGATTGGCAATGATGCCTGCACAGGTTGCACTTAACCTGCCGGGAAAGTTTTCTCCTTTCCTCAGCCAGAAACGTAAGCAGCCTTTTGCGTCGTTGCGCTGTTATTAGCAGCGAAACCCTGCTGCTGCCCGATGCCCGAACCGACTGTTGTTCCGCCCGCTCCGAAAGTCACGCTCTGGACGCCGTTTGTCCATGCCGTTTTCCGGGCCATCTGGATTGCGGGCCTGGTGAGCAACGTGGGCACCTGGATGCAGAACGTGGCCGGTGTGTGGCTCGTTACGGCCCTCACGGCTTCGGCCACGCTGGTCGCGCTCATGCAGACGGCTACTTCGCTGCCGGCCTTTTTGTTGAGCATGCCCGGCGGCGTGTTGGCCGATTTGGTGGACCGTCGCCGGCTGCTGCTTTTCACGCAGGGCTTCATGGCGGTGGTGGCCATGGGGCTGGGTGTACTCACGCTCAGTGGCGGCATTTCAGCCTACGGGGTGCTGGGTTTCACGTTTCTGCTGGGCATGGGCGCTGCCCTCAACCTGCCCATCTGGCAAAGCATCGTAACCGAACTGGTGCCCCGCCCGGCAGTGCCCTCAGCCATCACGCTGAACGGGGTGAGCAACAACATTGCCCGCGCCATTGGGCCGGCCATTGGCGGGGTCATCATCGCCTATTACTCGCCGGGCTGGGTGTTTCTGTTGAATGGCGTGTCCTTTCTGGGCACCTGGGCGGTAATATATTTCTGGAAGCGCCAGCCCCTGGCCACGAATGGCCCGGCCGAAAACTTCATCGGGGCGCTGCGGGCGGGGATGCGCTACGTGCAGTATTCGCCGGCCATTTATGGCGTGCTGGCGCGCACGTTCGCGTTTTCGTTCGGGGCTTCGGCCATGTGGGCCCTCACTTCGGTGGTAGTGAAGAGCCTGAACCTGAGCGCCGGGCACTACGGGGCCACGCTGTCGTGGCTCGGCGCGGGCGCCGTGACGGGGGCGGTGCTCATGGGCCGGGCCGGCTCACGGCTCAGCTTCAACCAACGGGTGTTATTGGGCGTGCTGGCGTTTGTGGGCACCAACCTGGCGCTGGCCCTCGTGAGCCAGATTCAGGTGCTGTATGCCGTGATGTTCGTGTCGGGCATCGCCTGGCTTTTGGTGATGACCAGCTTCAGCACCACCGTGCAGCTGAGCGTGCCCAAGTGGGTGCAGGCGCGCGTTATCAGCGTGTACATGCTGGTGTTTCAGGCGGGGTTGTCGGTGGGCAGCTTGGTGTGGGGCGAGCTGGCCGACCACCTTTCGCTGCGAACCTCGCTGCTGGCCGCCGCCGGCTGGATGCTGGCCAGCACGCTGCTGGCCTTCCCCTTCCCCATGCGCTCGGCCGAAGGCCTGAACCTGGACCCCGCCGAGCACTGGCCCGCCCCGGAAACCGAAGGCCCCATCGACCCCGACGACGGCCCCGTGCTGGTGATGATTGAGTACCAGGTGGCGCCCGCCAACTGGGCCGCCTTCCACCTGGCCGCCGAGCAGCTCACGCGGCTGCGGCTGCGCGATGGGGCCCTGCGCGCCGGCGTGTTTGCCGATGTGGCCGTGCCTACCCGCATCAGCGAGTTCTTTTACGTGGCCACCTGGGGCGAGCACCAGCGCCAGCACCACCGCTTCACCCGCGAAGACCAGGTGGTAGAAGCCTGCGTGCGCCGCTTCCACCAAGGGCCGGAGGAGCCGCGCGTGACGCACTTTCTGGCTTTCCCCAACACCTCGAACGTGGAAGTCGCCACGCCGATTCCGACGCTGGAAAGCCAGCGCTAATGCGTTAGTCCGCGGACTGCGGGCTCGTTGCAGGACGCTCCCACAGCTGCTTCAGAAAGTCCTGCTCGGCCAGCCACTGGCGTTGGCGGCTCAGCAGCCAGGCCTCGGAATTGTGGTCGGGCACGACGGGTTGCGGATGATGCAACGGCTTCAGGCGCTCGGCGGCAAAGGCCAGGCAGGCCTGCAAGTCTTCGGGCTCCAGTTCGGGGTGCGCCGTGGCTAGCTCAGCCGCGGTACAGCCGCCGCTCAGCCATTCAAGCACTTGCCACACGGGTATGCGCAAGCCGCGCACGGTCGGTTGCCCGTCGCAGATGGCGGGATGAATGGTGATGCGTGAGGAGCCCGGCATGTTCATTCAACCAAATTACAAATGGCGGGTAGCGCCTACAAGCAGAACAGTACGCCCACTGGCTTTCATAGGCCTGTTATGGCCAACGGGCGAGCAGCTACAGCAGTTGCCGCATGTCGGCGGGCTGGTCGATTCGCGTGGGCGCTTCGGCTGGCGTGAGTTGCCCAAAGCCGTAGGTGGCGAAAATGAACGGCACGCCGGCCGCCTCGCTCGCGGCCAGGTCGCCGGGCGTATCGCCCACGTACACGGGCGCCTGCAGGCCGTATTGCGCCACCACTTCGCGGATGTTCTCCGACTTGGGCAGCAGTCTGGTGCCAAAGCACTGATGGCCTTCGAAGTAGTGCCCCAGCTGAGTATGCTTGAAAAATGTCTCCACGTAGCCCAACTGGCAGTTGCTCACGATGAACAAGCGGTAGCCATCCTCCTTCAGATAAGCCAGCGTGGGTTCGAGGTCGGGGTAGGGCGTACCGCCGTGGTCGGCGGCGGCAGCCAGCTCCTGGCGGGCGCAAAGGGCCCGGTATGCTTCGAGCTTATCGGCCGGCAAGGTTGGGAAGAGGCGCTCGTACACCACAGTGTAGGGCTGGCCAGTCACGGCTTGTACCTGTTCCTGGGTTACGTTGTGGTCGATGTAGTCGACGCTCCGGGCCGCGGCCTGAAAGGCCTGGGTAATACTTGCAGAGGCGTCCCACAGGGTACCGTCGAGGTCAAAAATCACGCTATCGAAACGGGTAGGCATCAGCAATCAAAAAAGGTCCGGGCAAAGCAGCTTGCCCGGTACCTAACCGCCCGCCGCGTCCCGGGGTTGCGCGTTGCGGTTGCGGGACAGGCTGCGATGCTGAAGCTTTGGCACTGGGCAGGCTAACAAGAACGACGTAGAGACGCAACATTTTGCGCCACGTCGGCCGTGCCGCTTGGGTGTAGTTCGGTCATCGTTCGCCTTTGTTGTTCAACTACGAGACGCAAAATATTGCGTCTCTACATCAGCTCCCGCAAATCCTACCCCTGTTTTATGCCAGCTACCGCTACCAAATTACGGTGCAGGCAACTCCCACCGCAACGGCTAATGCCTGCGCTGCCAAAGCAACTGCCTGCTGCTGCACCAACCTACGCGCGCCCTGCCAGCGGCTGGTCATGGTCCGGGTTTCAGCTACTGGCGGGCGACTCAGAAACTCGGCCAGCGCCGCGTCAAAAGCAGCTTCCTGTCCGGGGTGTTCGAGTAGCAGAGCGAAGAATTCAGTATCGAGGGCCACTCGCCAGGCCAGGTATTTTTCGAGCAGCCCCAGCAATCCTGCGACTCCCCACAGCCCCACGGCGAGCCCGCCATTGGCGCGCGTGCCCACCAAAACCGTACTTAGCAATAGCACCGACGAGCCGTGGTCGAGCACTCGGGCTGCTTTCAGAAACCCCAGCAGCACGCGCAGCCGGACGGTGTTTTCGGGATTGTGCATCAAGCGAAAGGTTAGTGTGCGAGCATGGGCTGCGGGCAGTAAGCCACCGCATATTCTGCCAGCGCCGCGCAGTGCCGACCCGATAGCACCACCTGCGGCCGGCCGGCCCGCACCCGCGCCACGGCCGCTTCGGGGGTAGCGGCCAGGCCCCGGTGCAACAGCCACGCGGCCACCACAATGGCCGCCCGGGAGTAACCTAGGGCACAATGTACCAGCACCGGGCCGGTGGGGCTTAGCTCATTAAGGGCAGCCACCGCCTCGGCCAACTCGACTGGGGCAGGCACAACCAAATCGAGCAGCGGCACACTGCGATAGGGCCGCTGGCGCGCCGCAGCGGGCCGGCTGAACTCGGCTGTGAGGTCTAGGATGGCAGCTGAGAATTGGCGAAGGTTGGCGCGGCCGGGGGCGCGGCCCAGCCAGACGCCGGGTACTACTTCGGCTGCCGGCGCTTCGTGGCGAGTGAACCAGCGCGACGACCACCAGGCGCCCATCCGGTAGGGCCACAGCAACAGGCCAGCGGCCCAGCTCAACCGCCCGGCATTTTTCTGGAATATTTGGACGCCGAAATGGCCATACGCCAAGCTCACCAGCAACAAGGCCACGGCAGGCCACAGTAGCAGCCAGAACCAGCCACCCAGCGCGGCCGCTAGTCCGGCGGCGCCCGTTGCACCCAGCAGGTAGCCAGCCGCCAGCCAGCGCCGCCAGGAGCCATCGGCCGGGGCCAGCACGGGCCGCCAGGCGTGCGGGGCCTCTGGCAGCAGGTACACCACCACCACGGCTACGGCGGCGCCGGCCACCCCATCTATAAAGTGGTGCTGAAAGGTGGTGAACACCGACACCGCAATCAAGCTAAACCAGATATGCATGGTCCACCGGGCCACCCCGCGCAGGTGCCGCGCAAACACCAGCCACACCAGTATCACCAGGCTGATGTGCAGCGACGGGGCTTGGTTGTAGGGCTTGTCGAACCCCATCAGCACCTCAAACAGCGCCCCGTTGAAGCCGCTGGTAGCAGGCCGCACGAAGCTGAACTGCAGCGGAAACACCAGAAACCCCACCACCGAAATGATGCTGGCCGCCAGCAGCCGCTTGGCGTGCGTATCGAGTTCAGCCCGTGTGGCGCAGAGAAACAGCGAGCCCGCATAAAAGGCATCGAGCGACATGTAAGGCAGGATGGTCCAGGACAGAAACGGGATGTGCCGCTCCCAGCCAAACACCACCGAGCCCACGTGGGGTAGTCGGCCGGTCCACCAGTTGGCCAAGCCGTAGGACAGGAAGAAGAACGGACCCAGCACGGCCAACCAGCCGGCCGCCCGCAACCAGGGCCGGTGGCCCGAAGGGGCCGGCGCCTGCGGGACTGGCCGAGCCAGCAGAACCGCCAGGCGGCTATCCGACAGCGCAACGAAGAGGCGAATGAGCAGTGCCATGCAGGTAATTATTGGGGCAGTTGAAGGTCATTCCCAACGAACCCAGCGTTGAGGACTAGGTTAGGCAACTGGTTATTCAGCCAAAGCCGGAATGGCAACCTGTTGGGCCAAGGCCGGAGCCGGCGCAGCGGCTGGGGCCACCGGCACCCGGCGGGCCAACGACACGCTGAAAATTCCCCACTGGTCGCTCAGTTGGTCGATTTTTTCGAAGCCGGCTTCGGCCACCAGCTCGTCCATTTCGGCTTGCACGCGGCGGCGCATCACCCAAGCATTGCCTTCGCGGTGGCTGGTGAGCGAGCGGGCAATCATTTCGAGCTGCGGGTGCCAGGGCTGGTTGGTATAGAGCAGATAGCCGCCGGGCTCCACAGCTTCAGCCAGCCCGGCCAGCGACTTGCGCACCAAATTATTATCGGCAAACAGCTCGTAGAGGCCCGATACCACGGCCAGCGTGGGGCGCGGCTCCAGGGCAGCCAGGCTGGCCTGGTCGAAGGCATCGCCGGGCTCGAACCGGGCCACAGAGGCCAGGCCTTTTTCGGTGATGAGGCGGCGGCCGGCGGCCACATTGAGGTCGCTGTAGTCGCGCAGCAGAATGCGGTCGACCTGGCCCGGGCGCTGGGCCAGGGCTTCGAGCACGTAGCGGCCGTGGCCGGCGGCAATGTCGACGATGCGCACGGGCCGGCCGGCTTCGCGCAGCCGGTCGATGGCTTGGCCGATGAGGCGCTCGAGGTGGGTTTTGCGCACCCGGATACCGCGCCAGCCGATGCTGTTCAAATAAAAGCCATCCACAAGACGGCCGATGAAGGTGTGACCCTGGCGGCGGTTGCGGTACACGTAGTCGAGCGTGCTGCCCGAGTCGAAGCCAGTGGCCAGGCTCTGATTAATGCCCGTGGACAGTCGGCCACCGACTTTAATCCAGAAGCGGCTCATGCCCCAGTAGGCGCGGGCCAATGCCGAGGCGGCGGGCTGGCCCAGGGTGTCGAATTCCGCCTTGGTGAAGCCTTGTTGGTCGGCCGCGAGCAGGCCGGGCTTGGCTACCGGTTCAGCAAATACCCGCTCAACAAAGTCGCGCACCAGCGCCACGGCCCGGTCGCGGCCAAGCTCGCCCAGCGTGTCGTGGTAGAAGCCGTCGAGCACGTGCAGCTCCTTGCTTGGGCTGCTCAGGTTATCGAAAAACACCTGCTGGGGCTCGCGGTACACCACCTGGTCATCGCCCGACACCAGCACCTGGGTAGGCACATGGATGGCGGCGGCATCGGCCACCACGCGGTCGGCGGCAGCGTCCACGTCGAGCAGCACGTTCACGGCAATGGGGCGAGTGATGAGCGGGTCGCGGGTGTAGGAGGCAATGCGGGCGGGGTCGTGGGTGAGCTGGGTGGGCTTCACGTACGACTTCACGAAGAAATTGCCTCGCACTTTGTGCAGCAGCGCCAGCATCTGGCGGGCGCCGGGCACAATGAGGTTGATTTTAAAAGCCGGAGCGGCCAGTACCATGCCCCGCAGGCACGGCGCGTAATCGTGCACCCAGGTGGCGACCGTCACGGCCCCAAAGCTTTGGCCGATGACGACCATGTTTTCCGGCGTGATGCCGTGGGTAGTGGCCAGGTGGCGCACAAAGGTGTCGACATCCTTCACCAGCACGCCGAAGCTGGCGGCTGCGCCGCGCTCGCCCAACGACTCGCCCAGGCCGCGGGCATCCCAGGCAAAGAAGTCGTAGTCGGGCAGGTTCAGCTCGTCGACGAGGTGAGCCATGCGTCCGCCGTGCTCGTGGCCGCGATGAAACAATAGAATAGCCTTTTTCGACCCGGCCAAGTGGCCGGCCGTGGTAGCGGCCGGCCAGTGGCGGTAGAACAGCGGCATGGCATCGGCCGAAGGGAAATAGTGCTCGGCGCAGGTGCGCGCGGTAGCATAAGCAGTATCCATGAGCTGGGGGGTTGGGAAATGTGAAAAAGGGAAATGTGAAAAGGTAGAAGGGCAGGAAATGGGAAAGGGTAAAAAGGAAACAGGAAATGGGGAAAGGGGAAGCAGGAGGAGCGCCGGGAGCTAGTCGTCGGCGAGGGCAGGCGTGTGCACTTTGTGTTGCAGCCAAGTGAGCTGCTCGCGCAGCAGGTGCAGGAAATCGAGCTTATCGGCGCAGCCGTGCAGGGGCTGGCCCACGGCTACCTTCACGTAGAAGGGCACCGGAATGAGCGTGCCCTTGGGCATGGCCTTGCCTAGGCCGTGCAGGTACACCGGTATCACCGGTACCTCGGGGAAGCGCTTGGCCAGGTGCCAGATGCCGGCTTTCAGTTCGGCCATTTCTTCGGGGGCCCCGCGGGTGCCTTCCGGAAAAATTACCAGCACCTTGCCGGCTTCCAGAGCGCGGTAGCAGTCAGCCAGCGGGTCGGGCCCGTCGGGGCACTGGTGCAGGCTGCCGCGCACCACCGGAATGATGCCGATGACGTGCAGCGAGAACCATTTCATCCAGCGGTTCTGGCAGAAATAGTCGGCCGCGGCAGCGGGCTGCACGCCCGAAATGCGCAGCAGCGGAAACAGCGAGAGCAGCGCCAGAATATCGAGGTGGCTGTTGTGGTTGGCCGCGATGATGGCCGGCCCCCGACTGGGCAGCCGCTCGCGGTGCCGCACATGAATGCCCAGCCACAGCCACACCACCGGGTAGGCCACACACACCACAAACAGGAGTCGCAGCGGAGTTTCGGCCCACCGGCTGGCGGTATTCAGCAGCTTGCTCATGGTGCGGGTGGGTGTGGTGGTTTGGTTGGCGGTTGGCGGTTGTTGGTTGTCAGTTTTCCAAGCCCGCGCAAAATCTGAGCGATGTAGGGGCGGAGCTTGCCCCCGCCCGTCGTTGAGTGGAATCGTTGAGGCAATGCGTGCGCCCGGGCGGGGGCAAGCCCCGCCCCTACATCGTTCAGATTGCGCCAGCGGCTTAGTAGTAGAAGTAGTAGAGGAAGTGGAAAAACAGCGGGGCCGTGTAGGTCAGCGAGTCGAGCCGGTCGAGGATGCCGCCGTGGCCGGGGAGCAGGCTGCCCGAGTCTTTCACGCCGATGTCGCGCTTGATGGCCGAAATCACCACGTCGCCAGTGAAGCCGCACAGGCTGATGAGCAGGCCCGCCAGCACCGCGTGCAGCGGCGAGAAAGGCGTGAACCAGGGCGCCAGCAGCCAGGCCAGCAGCGTGGTGGTGGCTACGCCGCCCAGCAGGCCTTCCACCGTTTTGTTGGGGCTGACAGTGGGGGCCGCTTTGTGCCGCCCCAGCCACTTGCCCCACAGGAACTGGGCTACATCATTTAGCTGCGTGAGCACCAGCAGGTAGAACACCAGCATCTCGCCGCGCACCGGGCCGTGGGTACCAGCATGGGCCGGCAGCACCAGCAGGTAGGCCAGGTGGCTGAGGCTGAACACGGTGGTCATCAGCCCCCAATGGATGGTGCCCGCCGCCCGCAGGAACCCCTTGGTTTCGCCCGCGATGACCATGCGCAGCGGCAGCAGCAGAAACACGTACACCGGAATGAAGATGATAAACATGCCGTACCAGCCGCGCCCCACCCACAGGTACTGCACCGGAATGGCCAGGTAGGCCAGCAGCAGGGCTCCATTGTCAATAGGCCGGGTGGGAATCAGCGAGATGAACTCCTTGAAGGCCATGAAGCTGACCAAACCCAGCACTACCACAGCCACCGTGCGGTTGATGCCCAGCGCCAGAAACAGCAGCCCCGCCAGCCACCACCAGGTCTGGATGCGTAGCTTCAGCTCGCGGAAGTTGCGGCCGGGGCGGGCCCGCATCAGGCCGGCCAGCACCCCCGAAGCCGTGAGCAGCAGGCCCACAATGCCGCCGAAAGCGTAACTCAGTACGTCGTTCATGGCGAGGTTAAGCGGCTAAGGGTGAAGCAGCCCGCAACGCCTTGCGCGCCCGGTTGCGAATGGTGAGCAGCAACAGGCCAGCCAAGGCCGCCATCACGTAGTCGAGGTATGGAGCCACCGGCACGCCCAGGCCCAGCAGCAGCGCCAGCGCACCAAAGGCCACGGCCCGGTCGCTTTTGCCGCAGGGGCCGTCGTAGCGCCGCCCGCCGCCCACCACCTGGCCCAGCACCCCCACAAACTCGCTGAGCCCGGCCAGAAACACCACCGCCAGCACCCCAAAGGCGTGCCCGCCCGGCAGCAGGGCAAACGGCGCGTAGAGGGCAGTATCGGCCACTACGTCGCCGGCCTCGTTCAGCAGCGCGCCGAGCTGGCTTTGCTGGCCGTACTCGCGGGCCAGCAGGCCGTCGATGGCATTCAGGGCCATGCGGGCCAGCAGGAAGGCGGGCAGCAGAACCCAGGCCCAGCGGTTGGTAGGGTCCAGGGCCAGCCAGATGCCGTAGGCGGCCGAGGCCAGCGCGGCCACTACCGTCACGCTATTGGCCGTGCAGCCGGCCCAGTGCAGAAACGCGGTGATGGGCCGCAACAGCTGCTGAAACCGGGGCTTCAGCTCGTAGATGGAAGGCATGGGCGGGAAGGTTTGGCGGTGACCCCGGCAAGGCGCTGGTTTGCACCACGCCGGGTTGATATTGAGCCAAAACTAGACGGTGCCCTCAAGGCTTTGCAATCCTAAAAATGACAATACAGGACTTTATAGCCGCTGTTCCAAAGCACTAAAACCCCTCAGAAGCAATTTTACAGACCTAAAAGCGGAAACAGCATTAGACTTTTCAATTACTGAATAATGGCTATATTTTGGGAATAACTGACAGGTATTTCTGCGCAACACCTGTCAGCCTCATTCCATACTGGTATCAACCGGCTGGCATCTCTTTAGCCGCGCTTGGCTGAGCCCCAGCAGTTGTCCTGCACGAAGTACCTTTGACACTGCCGGCCCTGGTGCGCTTCCCTCCTCCACTCGCACCTGCTGGCCTTCCTACCGCCTCACCCCTTGGCTGATGGATTCTTCCGTTCGCCCTAGGCACACCATATCAACTGGCCCGCGGAGTTCTTTCAAAAAAGAGGCTTATTTCAACGACAAAACGTGCTTGACCAAGAAATTAAAAGTGCTTTGGAGCAGCAGGAATCCCTACGGCAAGCCGTCATCGCACACGATGAGCTCCCCAACGATATTCGGACGGTAGCGGGCGTGGACGTGGCGTATGAGAAAAACAGCAACCGGCTGGTAGCAGCTGTTGCAGTGCTCGACGCCACCAGCCTCAAGGTTATCCAGATTGCCTCGTACCACGGCGAGGCCACTTTTCCCTACATCCCGGGCCTGTTCTCGTTTCGCGAACTGCCCGCGGTGCTAGCGGCTCTGGAGCAATTGGCTGCCAAGCCCGATTTACTGGTGTGCGATGGGCAGGGCTTCGCGCACCCGCGCCGCTTCGGGCTGGCCTGCCACCTCGGCGTGGCCACGGGCCTGCCCACCATTGGCTGCGCCAAGACTCGCTTGCTCGGCGAATATGCTCCTTTGGCTGCTGACCGGGGCAGCTACCAGAACCTGATGGACAACGGCGAGGTGATTGGGCGGGCGCTGCGAACCCAGACAGATAAAAACCCTGTGTTTGTGTCGGTTGGGCACAAAGTAAGTTTGGAAACCGCGACCGCCTGGGCTCTGCGCCTCACGCCAACGTACCGCCTGCCGGAAACGACCCGGGCTGCTGACCACGCAGTGAAAGAACTGCTTATACAGTGCGGCTAGCGATATAACTAAAGCAGTTTCGGAGTCAGTGGATGTAGGGGCGGGGCTTGCCCCCGCCCGGACGTTGACGCCCGTTGACCGATTCTGTTCAACGACGGGCGGGGGCAAGCCCCGCCCCTACATCGTTCCGCCTGTACACTGGCCACGAAACCGCTCTAATGCTGTAACCCATCGCACGGGTCGGGAAAGACGCAGTAGTCAATGACGAGAAGAAACAAGCCGGCAAGTTTCTACTCGTACAAATCCTGCGGGTCGGCAGCAGCCAGCTCCACCAGAAATTGCGCGATATTGGTGGTTACAGCCTCCAGAAAAGCGGCGCCTTTTTCGGGGGTGGCGGCGGCGGGGTTGCCCACGCCGGTATCGGCCGAAACCTGGCTCCATTCGCGCTGGGCCCAGGCCCAACCCTCGCGGAGGGCTGCAATGCGGAAGCGCTTGGCGGCGCCGTCGCCGGCTTCGCTCAGGGGGCGTACCAGGTCGGGCACGAGGTGCATCATTACGCTGGTTTCCAACTCATCGGCGTGGTCGCCGGGCGCCGAGAAATACTGGTTGCGGTCGGCGGCTTTAAACCAGTTCAGCGTGCTCAAAAACACGGACGGGAAGTCGGCCTGGAGCTCGCGCAGAATCTGGCGGAAGTCGTTGCCGCCGTGGCCGTTTAAAATCACCAGCTTCGGAATGTCCTGGCGGGCCAGCACGTGCACCAGGTCGCTGAGAATGCCCAGCTGGGTGCTGGGGCTCAGGTTCATGTCGAGGGTAATATCGAGCTGACCGGTGTTCACGCCGAACGGAATGCAGGGCAGCACCACCACCTTCGCACCTTGGTCCCAGGCCTTGCGGGCGGCTTCCGCAGCCACGTAATCCGCTTGAATATTGTCGGTGGCGTAGGGCAGGTGGTAGTTATGAGCCTCGGTAGCGCCCCAGGGCAACACCACGACTTCGTAGTTGGCCTCCTGCACGGTTTTCCAGGTGGTTTCGGCGAGGATGTACGGACGAGTAGGCATAGCGAGGAAGCTTATAAAATGAAACCTGACGAAGTCGGGCACTGACGGGGACTAGGCTAGCGCAATAGCTGCCACTTCACGCGGGTATAGGCAATACGGAAACCGTGCCGCTCGGCGTTGCGCTGCGACTGGCTCCCGGGCCGTGCGCCCATCGTGGCGAGGGTGCAGCCCTGGCTGGCGGCGAGGTGCAGGCGAGCGGCGAGCAAAGCAGTTTGGGCGCCCTGGCGGCGGCCCGCAGGCACCGTGCTGGCCCCGGCAAGCAAGGCCACGCCAGCATTTTGGTACAGGCTGGCCGTGGCAACGGGTAAGCCGTCAAGCTCAGCCAGAAACGGCGTCATGCCCTCGCTTTGGGCACTGGTTTGGCCCAGGTCCTGCAAAAACTCGGTGAACTCGGGCGCTTCGGTGAGCCAGCCGGTGGCAGCCACGCGGGCCCAGGCATCGGCTTCGGCGGTTCCAATCGTGCGGATGCTCAGGGGCGAAGCAGGCAGTTCGGTTGCGCTAGCCAAAGCACGATAGAGTACGGTGGTAAATTCGATGGGGAAATAGCCCCTCTCCCGCAGCAGCGGCCACAACGAGTCGTGGGCCAGCGGGCTGATTTCGTGCAGCACCGGCGCGTGGCGTTCGGAAAAAAAAGCTTCTATTTCGGTCAAGCCAGCAGCTGTCGCGTCCGCAAACAAGCCCAGCCCGAAGGTTTGGGTAAGGGGCGAGTCGGCGCCATCGAAAAGGGCGTAGGCTCCGGCTATTTCCTGCCAGCGGGCCCCACGGTCCGGAAAGAGCCGGGCGCGGGCTTCTACGAACGCGGCGTTGCTGCGGGCTTCGGTGCGCTCGAGCCGGCGGGCCAAGTCAAGGTCGGCAAGTGGAAATTCAACGGTCACAGCAGCGCGAATTGAGAAGGGAGAAAGACAATGCAGTTGCTGCCAGCTGGGACCTTTTGCTAGCCTTCATCACCAAGCCGCTCGAGCAGCACAATGGGCTCGTTGTGGTAGGTAGTGCGGGCGTATTCGTGGTAGCCGAATTTAGCTGCCAGGCGCAGCGAAGCCTCGTTTTCGGGATGAATGATGCACACCGTGCGCACCGGGCCGAAGTGGTTTTCGCCCCAGGCCAGCACGGCTTCCACGGCCTCGCTGGCGTAGCCCCGGCCGTGCATGGCGGGGTCCAGCACCCAGCCAATTTCGGGCGCTTCGCCCAGCGGCGGGTCAAGCGCGCGCAGCAAACGCAGGAAGCCTACCGCGCCCACAAACTGGCCGCTGGCCTTTTCCTCCACGGCCCAGAAGCCGAAGCCCATGATAACCCAGTGGCCCGCGCTGCGCAGCACCAGCTTCCACACTTCTTCGGCGGGCATGGGCTCGTTGCCGAAGTAACGGTAGTACGCCGGCTCCCGGCTGAAGGCAAGCCAGTTGTCAAAATCCTCGGCCCGAAAGCCGCGCAGCCGCAGCCGGCTGGTTTCGAGCACCGGCGTGGTGGGGTGTTCAACTTGTTGGGCAGTTTTCATAGGTAAAAGCCCGCAGGCTTGTGTAGGGAGGAGGAAAACCGCTGCTACGACGGCAAACACCGGCCAAAGCAGATGCGCTAAATACCGACAAAAGATATAGCCATTACTTAATAAACAGCCCCACCAACTGGTGAAATACTACTTCCTCAAAAAGGAAGAAGCTCCGGCAGCAACACGCTCCGGAGCTTCTCCTATTGGGTTATTCAACCCTGGTGGTTACCACGAGCCGCTGTTGTCGCTGCCGCTGTCGAAGCCACCGCCGCCGGTATCGTTGGAGGAAGTATCGTCATAAGACGAGTTGTCGTCGGAAGAGAAGAAGTCGTTCGAGGTGTCGGGGGCCGTGTTGGCATCGGAGAAATAGTCGGGGGCCGAGGTATCGGCACCGCCACCTTCACGCGCATTGAAATAGTCGCTGCCAGCCGCAGAACCTGCTGCCGCGCCGCCTGCGACACCCGCACCGCCCAGGTTGTTGCCGTTGCCGGCATTGCTGCCATCGTTTACCATGCTGTTGCCCGAC
Organism: Hymenobacter glaciei; assembly: GCF_039539585.1. Classification (NCBI taxonomy): domain Bacteria; kingdom Pseudomonadati; phylum Bacteroidota; class Cytophagia; order Cytophagales; family Hymenobacteraceae; genus Hymenobacter; species Hymenobacter glaciei. Next base: position 223,944 of record NZ_BAABDK010000025.1, read on the forward strand.
GTATCGTGGCCCGAAGCCATGCGGTTGCCGAGGTAAGCACCGGCCGCCGCTGCCGCGCCGGTAGCCAGCATGCCGCCCATGCCCATGCCGCCGCCCGAATTCGGAGCCTGACCGTAGCCAGGGCCATAGTTACCGGGGTTCTGGCCGTAGTTGCCGCCATTATTAGGGCCATTGGGCCGGTTGGGCAGGAAGTTGGGAGCGCTGCTTTGGTTAGCCGCTTGGTTGGCAGCCGCCGCGCTACGGCCTTTAAACATGCGCACCACAAACCACAAAATGCCGCCAATTACGAGCGCACCAATTAGTAAGGTACCCATGCCGGGGCCCGAGGGCGCGGGCTCGACGGGCGTGGTCGCCACCGGGTCGTTGGTAGTAGTGGGGTACTGCTGGGTCTCAGACGAGAGGTTATCGGCGGAGTTGTTAGCTGAAGCAGCAGCACCAGCGGCGCCCGCAGCAGCGGCATTGTTCGCCGTGGCATATTTCACCGAGCTGGGGTTGGCCGTGGCCATTAGCGTGTTCAGACCGGTACGCAGGCCGGCGAAGTAGTTGTTCTGCTTGAAGCCCGGCGTCATCTCATTGATGATACGGCTGGTGACTTCCGGCGTGACCACGCTTTGCAGGCCGCTGCCAGGCTGAATAGACACTTTGTGCTCCTGCGCACCCACTAGCACCACAATGCCGTTGTTTTTGTCGCGCTGGCCCACGCCCCAGGCGGTGCCAAGGGCCCGGGCGTAGTCGGCCACCGAGCGGCCGCCCAGCGAGGGCACGGTCACGACTACAATCTGGGTGCCGGTGTTGTCGGCGTAGCGGCGCAGGCCGCTGTCCAGCTTTTTGGCGTCGGCCGGGGCCATCAGGCTGGCCTGGTCGTTCACAAACTTAAAAGGCGTGGGGCGTGGCGGCAGGCCGGCCGCGTCGCCGGTTTGGGCCGCAACGGGCCCGGCTCCAATTGCCCCTACCAGGAGCATCACGAAAAGCAACAGACGGTTCATAGCACGAAATGAAAGAGGGTGAAAACAACCGGCCGGCGCGGGCACCTGCGCCGCCGGCTTATCCGGCAGTACGGCGCAGGCGGCTAACCGTTACGCGCCGGCGGGCAGCACAGGTGGCGGCGAGGGCTCCACGGCCCGCTCAAAACGAAGCCGGCCATCGTCGGCGGTGCCGGCCGGCGCAAAGCCGTTGCGAAGCAGCACTTCCTGCGCGGCCAGGTTATCGGCCGCCGTGTGCGCCACCAATCGGCTGACCAAATTGGTATCGGCGGCCTGCTGCACCAGCCCGGCCACCAGCTCGGTGCCCAGGCCCTGGCCACGCCATTCAGCTGCGATGGCAAAGGTGATTTCGGCCGTGCCCGTGGCGTCGGGCCGCCCACCAAAGCTGGCCGCGCCCACCAGCGTGCGGGGCGCGGTGTCGTCGGCCTTGCGCAGGGCGTACCAGCCGTACCAGCCGGCGGTATCGCGGCCGCCGGCGGTAAGCAACTCAAGCGACTGCTCCAGGACAGGGCGGGCCACCTGGGCTGAGCTCCAGTCGGCAGGCAGCGCGGCGCCAAGAAGCACCGGGAAATAGTGTGGTTTCTGCAGCTCGGCCGTGAGCAGCGCGCGGCTGGCAGCCAGCACTTGCAGGCGGGGAGTATGGGTGATAAGCGGAATCATGGGGGCAGTATACGATTGTTCGGCCCGGGAAGCCATGCCAAAGCCCCGTTGCTGGTGCAATACCCAGGCAGCGGCACTTTCGCAGTTCCGAATAACTTTACTATCTCACTTCCGTTCATATTTACCTGAGCTATGTACTATAAACTCCTCCTGAGCCTGGGTATCTGGCTGGCTGCCCGCTCGGTGTCAGCCACGTCCATCGGCGCAATTCAGGGTGCGGGCGCTACCGCTGCCCCCGGCACCTACACCATCGAAGCCATCGTAACGGCCGTGTACCCCCACCTGCAGCCCGCAGGGTTTTACGTGCAGAACGATGCCGCCAGCGCCGACAAAAGCGCCGCTACTTCCGACGCCTTGTTTGTGGTGCAGAGCAGCCCCACCGTGGCCGTGGGCGACCGGGTGCGCATTCGCGGCACCGTGCGCGAGGATGCCGCCGCGCCTTCCTACGGGCAGGCGGTGCTGCTCGAGCCCGCCATCACCGTACTGGCTGCGGGCAATGCGCTGCCGGAATTCCTCACGATTGCCAACAACCGCTTTTCGGTTGCCACGGCCGAACGCTACGAGGGCATGCGGGTGCGCTTTGCGGCGCCGCTCACCGTCACCGACAACTTCAGCCTGAAGCAGCGCGGCGAGCTCACAGTGTCGGTCGAGGGCGTTACGTATCAGCCCACGCAGTTCGTCGACCCCAACGACCAGCCCGCGACGGGCATTCATAGCCGCGGTAGCAGCAACCTGGCGGCCATCAACGCCTTTGAGGCCGCCAACGAGCAGCGCAGCCTGGTGCTCGACGACGGCAGCTCCAAGTCGAACCCCTCCCCTACGCCCTACCTCGATGCCCGCTTTCATACCGTGCGGGTGGGCAGCACGCTCACCGGAGCCAGTGGCATTCTGGGTTTCGGGTACGGCCGCTGGCGTTTGCAGCCCCTCGCCGGAGTCGATGCGCCGACCGTGCGGGTGGTGCGGCCGCTTTCCCCGCCGGCCTTTGGGCCGCTCGACCTGAAACTGGCCAGCTTCAACCTGCTCAACTACTTCAACGGCGACGGCCTGGGCGGCGGCTTTCCTACCTCGCGCGGCGCCAAAACGGCCGCCGACTTCCAGCGCCAGCGCGCCAAAATTCTGCTGGCTCTGCAGCAGATGAATGCCGACATCGTGGGCCTGACCGAGATAGAAAACGACGGCACCAGCACGGCTTCGTCCATCCAGGATTTGGTTGATGGCCTTAACAAACTGATGGGGGCCGGCACCTACATTTTCGTGAACGACGGCAACTCGGCCAAGCAGTTCAACAACACCGACGTCATTCACTGCGCCATCATCTACAAGCCGGCCGTGGTGCAGGCCCTGGGGCCGCCCCTGGTCGACAGCACGCGCGGCGTGTATGAGCGGCCACCCATTGCGCAGGTGTTCGTTACGCAGCGCAAGGAGCGGCCCGACACGCTAGGCTTTGTGGTGAACCACTTCAAAAGCAAGCTCAATAGCCCCGCCACCGGCCCCGAGACCGACCAGCACGACGGCCAGGGCGGCTTCAATGCCCAGCGCAAGGCCCAGGCCCGCGCCCTTGTGAAGTTTATCAACACCAGACTCATTCCAGCCGGCGCGGCGCGGGTGGTGAGCGCCGGCGACTACAACGCCAACTACGAGGAAGACCCCATCGACCTGCTGCGCGCTGCCGGGCTGGTGCCGGCTACGCCGCCCACCAGCGCTTCTTATGTTTTCAGGGGCCTCACCGGTTCGCTCGACCACGCTGTGGTCACGCCCAACCTGGTGGGGTTTGTCGACGTGCAGAAGTGGCACATCAACTCAGCCGAGCCCACGGTGCTGCAGTACGACGCGGCCGGCGAAGCAACTGATGTGACGACTCCCTTTCGTTCATCGGACCACGACCCGGTGCTCATCGGGGTGAATTTTGCGGGCATTCGCAACGTGGCCTACCGGCCTCAGAACCGCCTGTTTGCGTACCCTGGCCCGGCGGCGGGGCCGCAAGCGTTTGGTCTGGCCAGCGTGCCGGCCAGTGCCGGAGCCCTCACCCTCGATTTTGCGCTGCCCCAGGGCCTGCGGCTGCTCTCCATGCACGGCTCGCCGGCCCTGCTCGAGCAGCAGCTCAACGGCTACACGGCCCATTTGGCACCGGGCATTTATGTGGTGAAGCTACGCGGCAAGGGCTACCAGAAAACCCACCGGGTGATGAAGGAATAGCGGCCTGAGTTGCAGTAAAAGCCCCGGCTCGACAGAACCGGGGCCTCTTTATGACTGCTTAGTTATAATTGCGAAGTAGGGTGCGGGGCTTGTCCCCGCCCGTCGTTGAGCGGAATCGTTGTAACGATGCTAACGACGGGCGGGGGCAAGCCCCGCACCCTACCTCTTTTTCGCAAACCAATTCTAACGAGTATGAACCCTTAGAACTTCAGCCCCACCGAAGCCAGGTAGTTGCGGGTGGCTTGTGGGTAGAACCAGTTGAAGGTCTCCTGGTTGCCGCTGGCGCCCTGGTAGGTGTAGGTGTAGCCATTGGCCGAGTACTCGCGGTTCAGCAGGTTGTTCACCAGCAAGCCCAGCTCAATCTCCTTCATAAACGAAGGATGGATGGCATAGCGCAGGCGGAAATCCAGCGTGTGGTAGGGGTCGAGGCTGCGACGCTCGCTCTGCGAATTGTCGAGGTACTGGCGGCTCACGGTTTTGAGCAGCAGCGCCACGCGCAGGCCCTTCACCGGTTGGCCTTCGAGCGTGTGAGCCGACACCACGCTCGGCGAGTACGAGATGGTGGACGTGCGTGGCGCCGAAATTTCGGTGGTTACCACGTAATTCATATCGTAGGTATACGTGTAGTCGCGGTAGTCCAGAATGCGGTTCTGGCTCAACGTAAGCGTGCTGCTGAGGCTGATTCTGTCGTTGGCCGAAACGAAGCCGCTCAGCTCGACGCCGCGGCGGTAGCTGCGGGCCACGTTGGTGCGCAGGGCCGTGCCCACGTCGTTGAGCTGGCCGGTAGCCACCAGCTGGTTCCGGTAGTTCATGTAAAAGCCGTTGGCTTCGAAGCGCAGCGCCCCATTCGCGCCCAGAAAAGCCAGGTCGGTGCGGCCGAAGCGGTAGCCGCCCTCAAAGTCATTGAGGCGTTCGGCTTTGGCCGTCTGGTCGCCCACGGGCCGGTCGGTAAAGTCGGAACGCACGGGCTCGCGCTGGCCCACGGCAAAGCTGCCGTAGAGCTGGTGGCCGTGGCCGAGCGTGAGCGTGGCCCCAGCTTTGGGGTTGAAGAAGGTGTAGCGGGCGCGGGTGGTCACGTCCTGGTTGCCCTGCTCCACGCCGTCGATGCGGTACTCGATGTGGCGCACCTGCATGTCGCCGTACACGCCCAGCACCGGCAGCACCTGCCAGGTAGCGCGGGCATAGGCGTTGTAGTCCGTCTTGACCGCGTTGTTGAAGTAGTAGCGCTGGTTGAGGAAGCTCGTCGAAGCATACTGCGCCCAGATAATTTCGCCGTAGTGGTCGCCATCGTAGCGGTTCCAGGCCCCGCCCACGGTGGCTTGCAGCTTGCCGTTGGTGGGCTGGTAGTTCAGGGCCAGCGTGCCGCCGTAGAAATTGTTATCAAGCCACTTGCGGTCGACCAGGTTGGTGCGGGTGATGGTATCACCCCCGAGAACCACGTTGGGCAGCCCGTAGTTAGAGAATTTGCGGCGGGCGCGGTAGCTCTCGTAGTAGCCGAAGCCGCGCGTGAGGTGCAGCGCCGCGCCCAGGCTCCAGCTGCGGCCCAGGCCCTGCGAGAGGTGCAGCTGGTAATGGTTCTGCTGGTAGTTGTCGGTCTGGTTGTCGTAGGTGTAGTAGCTGTAGCGGCGGCCCTCGGTCAGCACGCGGGCGGCGTCGGCCGGGCTCAGCTCGCTGTTGTCGATGTAGGTCTGGAGCTGGGCGCGGTTGCCGGTGATGGCCGGCTCGGGCACGCCGTTCCAGGCCTGGTAGGTTTTTTCGCGGCCCGAGAAGGTGATGAACTTCAGCAGCGTGTTCTTGGCCTGGTAGCCGGCGGCGAAGTAGTACGACTTCAAATCGGAAGCCGCCCGGTTCATGTAGCCGTCGGAGGCAATGCGCGACAGGCGGCCATCAACGGTGAAATGCCCGTTCAGCAAGCCCGTGCCGAAGGAAACGTTGTTTTTCCAGGTCTGGTAAGAGCCGTAGGTGTTCTGGGTTTCGGCGTAGGCCTCACGGCGGTTGTCGAGGGTGCTGATGTTCAGGCTGGCTCCGAAGGCCGCGCCGCCGTTCTGGCTGGTGCCCACGCCCCGCTGAATCTGCAGCGAGTTAATCGACGAGGCCAGGTCGGGCAGGTTAATCAAAAACGCACCGTGCGATTCCGGGTCGTTCAGCGGCACCCCGTTGATGGTGGTGTTGATGCCCGTGTTGCTCGTGCCCCGGATGCGAATGTCGGTGTAGCCCACGCCCGCGCCGGCGTCGGAGTTCACCACCACCGAAGGCGTCTGGTTGAGCAGGTACGGCAGGTCCTGACCAAAATTCTGCCTGGCCAGCTCCTGCTTGCTCAGGTTGCTGTAGGCCGTAGCGGTGCGGTCGTTGGCGCGCGAGGCCGTTACCAGCACCTCGGGCGTAACGCTGCTGCTGGCTTCCAGGGCCAATGGGGGCAGCTGCTGCGCGGCAGGCTGGCCGGTTACAGCCGTGGTTAGTGGGCTAAAGCCCAGCGCCGTAAAGCCCAGCTGGTGTGAGCCCGCGGGCACCGTGGGCAGGGCAAAGGAGCCGTCGGCAGCGGTGGCGCCCACGGGCTGGCCGTCGAGGCGAATGGTGGCACCGGGCACGGTTTGGTCGTTGGCCGTAGTGAGGCGGCCAGACACGGGGCCTTGCGCCCACGCCGGTGCCGCGACCAGCCCAAGCAGGGCAACTCCCGTGATGAATACAGTTTTCAAAAAAAGTAACGCTAAAAAGTGGAACGTGCCGTCGCGCCAGGGGTCGGAGCGGCCGCAGAATCGTTCGTGGATTGTTTATTTCCCTGCGCCGGCATTACCCGGTTCAGGTTCGATGGGTATCATCTCAGCCGATGTTGTGTACCACATCAGCACCCCTAAACATGCCGCAAAGGTACGGCTGCGCAGAGCTCCGTTCTGCAGACGACACAAAAATTGGCGTCGGCAAACCTGCGCGGCCCTTGGCGGTTTCCTGACTGTCAGTTAATTTAGGGACGTCGGCCGGCGCAACGCTGCGCCAGTGGCCTGCGTTCACAGGTCAGCACTGTTTTAGCCGCCTTTGCCATGTTCAGCTTAGTCTACGCCGTTGCGTTCTGCGCCCTCTTTTTGTTTATGCTGGCGCTGCCCCGGCGGCGGCGCGTGCTGCCCCCACCTCCGCCCACCGACGGCGACGACGAAGGCGGCGAACCCCACGACCCCGGCCTGCCCGACCTCGACCTGCCCCCCGGTATCTCGCGCCCCATCAACGACTGGGAGCCGGATTACAACCGCCGCAAAGTGGAGATTTGACGCTTCGCTTAATGAAGAATTATTGAACCTGTTGAGGAAGCCGGCACAACCTGGCAGGACGATGTAGAGACGCGACCCATCGCGTCTCCGGAACCGCGCCAAGTGGAATCGTTGCTTCCTATCGTTCAACCGAAGGTCAGCGAAGCTAACACCGAGACGCGATGGGTCGCGTCTCTACATCGTTCTCGCAACCTGCTAAACAGCTTTATTAATGAGGAATTGAAAAATAGCCAAACAGGTCAAATTTTCATTCCTCATTAAGCCAAGCACCTACCCTATTTCAATCGAATAAGTAGCGCTGAACGACTGCCCGGGCTCCAGCGTCAGAATACCCTCTTTCTCGCTGAGCTCACCGGGCTCGCCTGTTGGGCTGGCGATGCCATACCAGGGCTCGACGCACACAAAATTTGCGCCCGGGCCTTTGGTCCAGAGGCCGAGGTAGGGAAAGCCGTCGAACTGAAAGCGCACGAAACGCGCCGACTTGCGCGAGCGCAGCGTGAGCCGGGAAAAATCGTAGTACTTGAACACCAGCGCGTCATCGGCAAAAAGCTCGTAGCTGAGCGGCAGCTCCTCGCCCTGGGTGAGCACGCGGGCCGTTTCGCCGGTGAGCAGGCCGCCGGCCAGCAGGTGGCGGTCCAGCGTTACGGGGTGGTCGAAGGCAAAGTAGTAGTCTTCGAACTGCTCGCCGGGCAGCAGGGGGCAGCGCACCGCCGGGTGCGCCCCAATGCTGAACAGCAGCGGCTGGTCGGGTGCCGGGTTGCGCACGTCCCAGCGCACGCTCAGCTGCGCGCCGCGCAACGTATAGGTAATCAGCAGCTCGAAGGCAAAGGGAAACATGGCGCGGGTGCCCTCGTCGTGCTGCAGCCGGAAAACCAGTTCGTTAGGGCTTTGGTGCAGCACGGTAAACTCCTGGTCGCGGGCGAAGCCGTGCTGGGGCAGGCGGTAGTCGCGGCCCTGGTAGTGGTAGGCATCGCCGGGCAGGCGCCCCACCAACGGAAACAGCACCGGGGCGTGCCGGCCCCACACGGCCGGGTCGCCCGACCACAGGTACTCCAACCCGTTAACGATGAAGCTGGTCAGCTCGGCCCCGTGCGGGCTGAAGGTGGCCTGGCACCCGGGCGTGGCCAGCGTGTAGGCCGGGGCGCGGTACGGGGCGCGCGGCTCTTCGGCCGTGGGCAGCACGGGGTGCTCGGCCGCCAGCAACTGTTCATCAACCAGGAAGCAGGCGTGGGCGAACCGACGGTCGTATTCGCCGGATACTTCGGCAAAGTTGGACATCTGCTCGCGCAGCTCGCGCTGGTAGAGGTCGTAGAAGTGCTGGCGCAGGTGCGGGTGTTCGCGCAGCGGGTCGGGCTGCCAGGGCAGGTCCACGCCCATCAGCAGCACCAGGTCGTAGTGCTGCTGGGCAATGGCTTGCAGTATCCACTCGGGGCAGGAGCCGAACGAGTGCTCGAACCAGATTTTAATCACCAGCAGGTCGCTGTCGAAAAACACCACGCGGTGGCCCTGGGCCTCGGCAGTAGCCACGGCCGCTGCTTCGGCGGCGAGCTGGCCGCGGGCAATTTCCTCCAGGTCTTCGGGCGAGTAGTGCGGGCCGGAATCAGCCAGGTACTCGCGGGCAAACTCCGGGGCGAAGGAAGTGCCATAATGCGAAGCCAGCCGAATAGCCAGCGTCGTTTTGCCCGTCGATTCGGGGCCAGTCAGGGAAACTCGGAGCAACGGAGGGGCGGGAATGACTCGTGGAAAAAGGGCAGTTGTGGAAGGCGAAGGGTAGAGCCGGCCGAAGCCAGCGAGTCAGTCGGAGCATGCTGCAAGAACTACCCCTCCGAGGCGACCGGCGCATTGGGCACCAGCTCACGTGCCGCCAGCAGCTCGCGCCGCCACTGCCAGTAGCCGTAAGCCGCCAGCGCCAGGTAGAGGAAGTAGAGCAGGCTAGTGAAATACAAGGCCTTATACCAGAGCACGGGCACGTAAATAACATCGACCAGCAGCCAGAGCAGCCAGTTTTCGAGGCGCTTGCGGGTGAGCAGGTATTGGGCCACGATGCTGCCGGCCGTGGTGAAGCTGTCGATATAAGGAAAGGCCGCGTCGGTGTGCTGGTGCTGGAGGTAGTAGCCGAAGCCCAGGGTGAAAACCGCCACGAACCCGGCCGCGAGCAGCCACTCCCGGGCAGTGGCGTGCGTTACGCCCAGCTCGGTGGCGTTGTTGCCGCCGTAGAGCCATTCGTACCAGCCATAGCAGCTGAGCAGAATAAACAGTCCCTGCAGGCCGCTGTCGGCGTACAGATGGGCCCCGAAGTAGACGAACACGTAGAGCAGGCAGCTCACAATGGCCACCGGGAAGTTCCAGATGGATTCGCGCGCGGCCAGCCACACGCAGGCAAACCCCGTGATGACGGCTACCAACTCCAACCGCGTGGTGGCCTGCCAGAACTGGGCAAATGCTCCGGAAATATCAAGCGCCAGAAATATGCTCACGAAAGCCTGCTGGTGGTAAAAGACGAAAGATAGCGCCAGGACGGGCTATTTTTGCGCCTTCACTCCGTATCCATGCCCCACGACCCGCTCGACCTCAGCCCCACCGACCTGCACCGCCGCCTGCAAGCCGGCGACGATATCCAGCTCATCGACGTGCGCGAGGAGATGGAGTTTGAGTACTGCCACCTGCCCGGCAGCCTGCTCGTGCCCCTGGACGAGCTGCCGCGCCGCGCCGCCGAGATTCGCACCGAAGGCCCGGTAGTCGTTATCTGCCACCACGGGGTGCGCTCGGGCCACGCGGCGGGCTACCTGCGCCACCTGGGCCGCACCAACGTGCTGAACCTGCGCGGCGGCGTAGATGCCTGGGCTCTGCAGGTCGACCCAACATTCCCAGTGTATTAAGGTTTTAGAGTAGTTTCGGAGTCAGTGGATGTAGGGGCGGGGTCGTACCCGGCAGGGCTTGCCCCCGCCCGGACGTTGACCGGTTCCGTTCAACGACGGGCGGGGGCAAGCCCTGCCGGGTACGACCCCGCCCCTACATCGTTTAGCCTTGTACACTGACCACAAAACCGCTCTAGGTTGAGGACAGGGAGCAAAGCGCAGTCAGGCTTTCCTTGGTGAAAGCAAGCCATATAGCATTTTGCCAACGGACTGCGTTTAAGGCTAGTATTCCCTTTCCACACCCATACCATGCTTGGTTTAGCTCCGCTCCCCATTTCTCCCCTCTTGCCCGATGCCGTGCCCCTATCGGCCCGGTTGGCGCTGCGCGAGCGGCCCTCCGGCGCGCCGCTGCTGCGCCAGCAGTGGAGCGAACTGCTCTTTATGCACTGGCCAGTGCCCGCCGAGCTGCTGCAGGCCCACCTGCCGCCCCGGCTGCGGGCCGATACCCACCAGGGCCAGGCGTGGATTGGGATTGTGCCGTTTGAGATGAGCAAGGTGCGCACCCGCTTTACCCCGCCGGTAAAAGGCACCGATACCTTCCTGGAGCTGAACGTGCGCACCTACGTGCACCTCGACGGCGTGCCTGGGGTGTGGTTTTTCTCGCTTGATGCCACCAGCCCGTTGGCCGTGTTGGTGGCCCGCACCTTCTTCCACCTGCCCTACCTGCGGGCCACCATGCGCCTCGACCAGCCCAGCGCCGAGCTGCGCCAGTTTGCCGCTACCCGCACCCACGGCGGGGCGCCATCCGCCACCTTTCGGGCCACCTGGAAGCTGGGCGCCCAGCTGCCGCCCGCCGAGCCCGGCTCGCTGGATTTTTTCCTCACCGAGCGGTACTGCCTATACGCCAGCAACAAATCGCAAACCAAGCTGTACCAGGGCCGGGTTGCGCACGGGCCCTGGCCGCTGCGCGCCGCTCAGGTGCTGCACTTCGAATCGGACCTGCTGGAAGGCCACGGCCTGCCCACGCCCGCGGGCAAGCCCCTGGTGCACGCCGGGGGCCCGGTGCAGGTAGAGCTGTGGCCCATGCAGCAGGTGTAGCGGCCGCAGCAAACTACTCGCGCAGCCAGCGCGTCATGCGCGGGAAGCCTTCGGTGGTGGTCAGCCCCATCCACACCAGCAAGGGCAGGCCGGGGTAAATGCCCTGGCGGAAATTGTCCAGAATCCAGTGGCTGCTTCCCCGGTACCCGGTGGGGTGAAACACAATTTCGGGCGGCAGCCCAATGGCCTGGCAGGCCGCGTACGACCAGAGCATGGCCACAATTTCTTCGCCGTCGACGCCGTGCTGGTCGGGCTTGCCGTCCATGATGTTGCCCGAAAGCAGGGTGCGCTCGGCGGCGGGCGTCACGGCCAAGTGGCCGGCCTCGTGGAGCAGGTCGCCGGGGTACAGCAGCCGGGGCGGGTCAATCAGCAGCCGGCCGTGGTCGATGAAGATGCCGGGCACGAAGGTATCGGCGGCGCTCAGGTCGGCCTCAGCTACTTCGAGCCCAATGCCGGCCAGGAAGTCGCGCATGGCGGGCAGCCACGTGTCGGCGGGCGATGTGGAGCGGGCAGCAAGTAGCGAGGCGGACATGGGAGGAGCGAAAAACGAGCAGTTGCCCAAACTTAAGGAGGGCAGCAGGAAGCGTGTTGCATGCAGGCCGTGCTTTTTTGTAGCCGTTACTGGTGCAACGCAGGACGCCGGCTGTGCTAGGCCACCGGCCCAACGGTGAGCGTGGCAACCAGCCAGTCGGCCTCGCTTTGCCAGGCGTGGCAGCGGGCGGCCAGCAGCGTAGCCGCCTGCGTGGCGGGCTCCAGGTTGTCGGTAGCGGCTTCGAGCAGCCGGGCCAGCCACCGACGGCGCAAGGCAGTGGGCGCATGGGCCGCCTCCGCAGCATCGGCGGGCGCAAGCATGGCTTGCAGCGGCGGCCCCAGAGCCAGCCGGGCGCGCAGCACGGCTACCCGGCCCTGCTGCGCCACCAGCTGCTGGTGCAGGCGCTGGGCCTGGTAGCGGCACTCGGCTAGTCGGGCCACAACGAGGGGCGGCCCGGTAGCGGGCACCCCTGGCAGGGGGACCAGGGCCACAGCGGGCGGCGCGGCCCCTACCTCGGCCAACGCCCGCAGCCAGCGCTCGGCGTGGCGGGGCAAGGGGTCGCGGCCGGTTTCGACCTGCGCCAGCTGGGCCCGGCTCAGCCCCAGCCAGGTGGCTAGCTCGTGCTGGCTCAGGCCGAGGCGGGTGCGCAGGTTGCGCAATTGGGAAGCAGTGCTCACGGGGCGGGGTGGGGCGGGACTCACATTTTTTCCGGCCAACGCCAGAAGTGTGAGAGCAGTATGCGACTCACACTTTTTTGCCTCGCGTGTTTTTGTGTGAGAATGGTGGCCAGCCGCCTGCACCAGGTAGTACCCGGTAGGCGGGCGTAATTTTGGCCCGATGCCCAACGCCTTCGTCCTACCGCCCCTGCCCAACCTGCCCATCATCGCGGCGCTACCCGAATTGCGGGCTGCCCTGGCTGCCCACAACCGCGTGGTGCTCGAAGCGCCGCCCGGCGCGGGCAAAACCACCGTGGTACCACTGGAGCTGCTGGCCGCCGAGTGGCGCAACCCCGACGATAAAATCCTGGTACTGGAGCCGCGCCAGCTGGCCGTGCGCGGGGCCGCCGCCCGCCTGGCCCAGCTGCTGGGCGAGCCCGTGGGCCGCACCATCGGCTACCGCGTGCGACTCGATAGCAAGGTGAGCAAGGAGACCCGCGTGGAAGTGATTACCGAAGGCATTCTCACCCGCATGATTCAGGACGACCCGGCGCTGGAAGGAGTGGCAGCGGTGGTATTCGATGAATTCCACGAGCGGAGTTTGAACGCGGACCTGGGCCTGGCGCTGGCCCTGGATGCCCAGGCCGTGCTCCGCCCCGAGCTGCGCATCCTCATCATGAGCGCCACGCTGGAGGCCCAGCGGCTGGGCCAGTGGCTGCCCGCGCCGGTGGTGTCGTCGGCCGGCTTTCTGTTTCCGATTGATACGCACTACCTCGACCCGCGCCGGGCCTCGGCCCTGCCCAACAAGCCCAACGAGCGGCTGGCCGAGCTGGTGCCAGCCCAGGTGCGCGCCGCGCTCAACACCCACGCCGAGGGCGACATTCTGGTGTTCCTGCCTGGCGTGGGCGACCTGCAGCGCAGCGCCCGCAAGCTGCAGGATGGGTTGCCCGACCACGTCGACCTGCACCTGCTGCACGGCGAACTGCCGCTCGAAGCGCAGGATGCCGCCCTGCGCCCGGTGGGCGGCGGGCGGCGCAAGGTCATCCTGGCCACCAGCATTGCCGAAACCAGCCTCACCATCGAAGGGGTGCGGGTAGTGATTGACGGCGGGTTTGCGCGGGTGCCGCGCTTTGTGCCGCGCACGGGCTTCACCACCCTCGAAACCGTGCCCGTGGCCCGCGCCGCCGCCGACCAGCGCCGGGGCCGCGCCGGCCGCCTCGCCCCCGGCACGTGCTACCGCCTCTGGACCGAAGCCGAGCACCACAGTCTGCCGGCCCACCGCCCGCCCGAAATCCACACCGCCGACCTCAGCAGCCTCGCGCTGGAGCTGGCCCTCTGGGGCGCCGCCGAACCCACCAGTTTGCGCTGGCTGGATGTGCCCCCAGTAGCAGCGTATGCCCAGGGCCGGGAGCTATTGGTCAGACTAGGCGCAGTAGGGGCGGGGTCGTACCCGGTAGGGCTTGTCCCCGCCCGGTCGGTCGCGCCGCCCGATGACTTCGGCCAAAGCAACACTTCAACGACCGGGCGGGGGCAAGCCCTACCGGGTACGACCCCGCCCCTACTTCCGACCCCCCACGGCCGCCAACTAGCTGCACTGGGCCTGCCGCCGCGCCTGGGCCATCTGGTAGTGCGCGGGCAGGAGCTGGGGCACGGCCCCGCCGCCGCATCATTAGCTGCGCTGTTGGCCGAGCGCGACCTGCTGCGCTGGGCCGCCCCCACCGACACGCGCCCTGCTCCGCCCGACCTGCGCCTGCGCCTCGAAGCGCTGGCCAGCGGCCGCCCGCCCTTGCCCGGCCTGGCCCTGCACCACGCCACGCTGCAGCGCGTGCGCGACGTGGCCCGCAACCTTACCGGCCGCATGGGCAAAGCCACCTCATCCGCTCAGCCAATTGCGCAGGCACCGGTCGGCCTGCTCACTGCGCTGGCTTACCCCGACCGGCTGGCCCAGCGCGAAACCCACGACCGCCTGCGCCTGGTAACCGGCCAGCGCGTAAGCCTGAATACCACTGATGTGGACCCGCAGGCCACGTTTTTTGCGGTAGCGCACCTGGCAGGCACGGCGGCGGCCCCGCGCGCTACCCTGGCCGCCCCACTCGGGCAGGACGAGTTGGAACTGGCCTTCGCCGACCAGATTACCACTACCGACGAAGTGCGCTACGACCCCACCACGCAGCGCGTAACGGGCCGCCGGGTGCGCCGCCTGGGCGCCTTGCTGCTCGATGAAAAAGTCATCGGCCAGCCCGATGCGGCGCTGGTGGCGCGGGCCTTGCTCGATTACTTGCAGGAGGCCGGCGTGAGCAAGCTGAACTGGACACCCGCCGCCCGCCAGCTACAACAGCGGCTGGAGTTCCTGCGGCAGCATTTTCCGGCTGCCGAAAATGACCCGACAACTGACAACAACCACCCAACAACTATAAGCTGGCCGGCTTTCGACGACGCCACGCTGGCCCACGAGCTGGCCGACTGGCTCGGGCCGCACCTCACCGGCCTCAAAACGCTCGACCAGGTGCAGCGCCTCGACCTATACGAGCCGTTGCTGTCCCGGCTGCCCGGCGGCTGGACCCAGCGCCAGGAGCTGGACCGCCTCGCCCCGGCCGCGCTGGAAGTGCCCAGCGGCTCGCACATCACCCTCGACTACAGCGACCCTGCCGCTCCCGTGCTGGCCGTGAAGCTGCAGGAGCTGTTCGGCCTGACGGAAACGCCGACGGTGGCCGCCGGCCGCGTGCCGTTGCTGCTGCACCTGCTCTCACCGGGCGGCCGCCCGGCGCAGGTAACGCGCGATTTGCGCAGCTTCTGGGAGAAGGGCTACTTCGAGGTCCGCAAGGATTTGAAGGGCCGCTACCCCCGCCACCCCTGGCCCGACAAGCCGATGGAGCACATTCCTACCCGGCTCACCAAGAAACGGCTAGGGCAGTAAGCAAGCGATGAACTAGAGCAGTTTCGGGGCCAGTGTACAGGCTGAACGATGTAGGGGCAGGGCTTGCCCCCGCCCGTAGTTGTACGGAACCGGTCAACGGGCCTCAACGTCCGGGCGGGGGCAAGCCCTACCGGGTACGACCCCGCCCCTACATCCACTGGCTCCGAAACGGCTCTAACACCCCGGCGTGGCAACGCGAACTGGAAAGTTCGCGCTACAGCCCCGTGCGTACCGGTGGGTACGACTGCTGCAAATCGGAAGAAAACAGGCTAAAAAACCATTTCGTTACCGGGCAAACGCCGCGTAACTTCGTAGGGAATAACGCTTTTTTCGCAGTTACATGGCTTCTACTGCAACTCCTGAGGCACCGGTTATTGCCGGCGACCGGCTTACGCCGGGCTGGCTCCACAACAGCTGGATGTACCTGATGCTGGCGGCCGCCGTGGGCTGGGGCTGGTCGAGCTGGTCGGGGCCGCGCGGGCTGGCCTCGGCAGGGCTGGTGGTGCTCACGGTGGGGCTGGGGCACTCCACGGGCCTGCACCGGGGCATCATCCACCACGCCTACCGGTGCGGGCGCCTTACGCGGGGCGCGCTGGCTTACCTGGCAGTGCTGTCAGGGCTGGGCGGGCCGATTTCGTGGCTGCGGGTGCATTATTTCCGCGACTATTGGCAGAACCGGCTCGACTGCCCGCCCTATTTTCGCTACGACCATTCCATGGCCCGCGACTACTACTGGAACCTGCATTTCGACCTGGTACCCGGCGAAATCAGCCGCTACCAAATCCCCCCCGAGGACCTGTACGACCCGTGGCTCGTCTTCCTGGAAAAGACCTGGTATCTGCACGTTATCGGTCTGGCCGGCCTCATCTGGGCCTTTTTCGGGTTCGAGGCTATGATAATCTGCGTGCCGGTGCGCGTAAGCGTGAGCATCCTGGGGCACTGGTTTGTGGGTTTCATGACGCACAAATACGGCTACGCCCGCTATGCCATCGACGACGCTAGGGAGCACGGCTACAACAGTTGGGTGCTGGGCGCGCTCTCCTTCGGCGAGGGCTTCCACAACAACCACCACGCCCACCCCAGCTCGGCCAAGATGAGCACCGAATGGTACGAGCTCGACCTGGGCTGGTACCTGGTGGCGGGCCTGCGGGCCGTGGGTTTGGTGTGGGATGTGCAGGTGGTTGGCCACGACCCTACCCAGCGTGACCGCGCCAAGGAGCACCGCTTCCGCTGGCACTGGCCCTGGCAGGACTAGCCGTGAAGGCTATCGCATTTCGTTGTCATCCAGAAAGTTATTCCCCTCGACGCGGGGCGAATAGTGCCGGTGCAACCAGCGGCTAAGGCCACCCAGGCCCGGCAGCAGCACCCGCTCGGTGATGTTGGCCTGGTCGAGCTTGTCGCGCACTTCCCACTTGAGGCGGGCTGGCAGAATGATGCGGAAGTACAGGTCGGGCCGGTTGGCCAGCCAGTCGTGCAGCACGCTTTGGGCGGTGCTCATCAGCGAAAACAGCGCGTACTGATGCACGATGCGCGCATCGAGGCTGGGCGGCTCCAGAAATAGCACATAGGGCTCGGCCTGCAGCTCTTCGAGCTCGCGCAGGCTGCTGCTTACGGGCTGCAGCAGCTCAGAAGTAAAAACGTTGGAACCCTCGGCCTGCAGGGCCTGGCGCAGGCGCTGGGGTAGGTGTTCGGCGGCCTTCACGTAGTTCAGCGCCCAAATGATGCCGTCTTCGTGGTAGGCCGTGATGTCGTCGGTGGCAAAGTGCAGGGCCACGTAGGGCGAATACGTCCAGTCGAGCAGGCGGGTGGGCAGGCCGTGGTGCTGGGCCAGCGCCAGCCAGTCCCAGGTGCTGGTGGTAGCGGCGGGCATTCCCGTTTCGCGGGCATACTTGCGGAAATTGCGCACCAAGTGGTGCTCAAGGCTGTGGTACTCACCGCCGAGGCGCTGCAAACTGGTGTCGAGCTGGAAGTGGCGCGAGCGGCCGCCCCGGTACACAAACGGCGACCGGAACCGCCCAATGCGCGCATCCCAGGTATCCTGAAACAGGAGCCGTTGCAGGTCTTCCCAGGAGGTGGCTTCGTAATCGTTGGCGGAAAGGGGCATGGGGCGAAGATACGCTGAGTGAATAGCAGGTCGGCACTAAAAAGGCTGTACGAAGTAGGGGCGGGGCTTGCCCCCGCCCGGTCGTTGAACGAACTATATGTAAGCCGTTCAACGACCGGGCGGGGGCAAGCCCCGCCCCTACCCATACCCGCCTACTCTCCTGCGGGAAAATCCGCTGCGTCGCCTACTTCGGCGTACTGCTCCAGCTCCTTCGCGATACCAGCGAATTTCTCACGGGCGCCCTTAACCGCCGCTTTGCCCAAGGGCAGGTGCAGCGGCGGGTTTTCGAGCTGCACCACGTCGTACATGGCCTTGGCGGCGCGCACGGGGTCGCCGGGCTGCCTGCCGCTGTACCCTTGGATGCCGCGCAGGTTTTCGCCCACGGTAGCTTGGTAATCATCGATTTTAGTATCGGCAATGGTAGCCGACTCACCCGCCCACTTCGTGCGAAAACCGCTGGGCTCGATGTTCGTCACCTTAATGCCGAGCGGGCCAACCTGCTGGCTCAGGCTCTCGCCAATCGCCTCCAGAGCAAACTTCGAAGCGTTGTAGATGCCCACACCGGGGAAGGTTTTCAGCCCGCCGATGCTGGTGATGTTGAGTACGTGGCCCGAGCGCTGCTCGCGCAGTTGCGGCAGCACCGCCCGCAGCACGTGCAGTGCGCCGAACACGTTCACGTCGAACTGCCGCTGCACTTCCTCGGCGGGCACTTCTTCGATGCTGCCCAGCGAGCCATAGCCCGCGTTGTTTACGATGACGTCGAGCTGGCCGAACTGGGCCAGGGCATCGGCCACGGCGGTTTTTACCTGGGCCTCATTAGTCACGTCGGCTACTACGCCCAGGGTGCGGCCGTCTATTTTTTTGGTGAACTCCGCAGCCTGCTCGGGCTTGCGAAAGGTTGCGGCCACGCGGTCGCCTTTTTCAAGCACGTAGTCGGCCAGAGCTTCGCCGAAACCGGACGAGGCCCCGGTAATAAACCAGGTTTTGGCAGTGGAATCAGACATAGGAGTCGTTTAGATAAAATGGTAGGTGCTAAGACGGGTTGAAGTGGCCAATTGTTTGCGGACGGTGGGCGCACTTGCTAAGCACCTCAGTATTTTCATTAGCCCGTCATCCTGAGCGCAGCGAAGGACCTTATCATGACCGAACGGTTGGCAGTAAATAATTTAGACATGATAAGGTCCTTCGCTGCGCTCAGGATGACAGGTCTTTACCAACCAAACTTCAAACGCTCGCTGCCCCTGGCGTACTTTCACGGTACTACTCTTATCAACTTTCCACTCCCACCCGTTCGTTATGAGAAAGCTTTTCTCGCTGCTGCTGCTGGCACTTATCGGCTTCACGGCTCAGGCTCAGGTCACCTTCAAAATAACGGCCGTGCCGGCCAACACGCCGGTCAATGCCACGCTCTACATCGCTGGCACCTTCAACAACTGGAATCCCGGCAGCGCGCCTCATGCCCTCACGCGCAACGCCGACGGCAGCTACCAGATTACGCTGCCCGCTGCCACCGGTACCATGGAGTACAAGTTCACCCGCGGCTCCTGGGCGGCTGTCGAAACCAATGCCTCGAATGGCTCGGTGCCCAACCGCACCTACACCTTCAGTACTGCCCCGGCCACGGTGCTCTGCCAGGTGCTGAACTGGGAAGACCTTGCTGGTCCCGGTGGCGGGGGGCCAGCTTCTACAGCGGCAGCCAACGTGAGCGTGATTTCGACTTCGTTTGCCATGCCGCAGCTGGGCCGCACCCGGCGCGTGTGGCTCTATCTGCCGCCCGGCTACGCTACTAGCGGCCGTCGCTACCCGGTGCTTTACATGCAGGATGGCCAAAACGTGTTCGACGCCGCCACGTCCTTTGCCGGCGAGTGGGGCGTAGACGAGGCCCTGAACCAGCTGGCCGCCAGCGGCCAGGACCCCACCGGCTGCATTGTGGTAGCCATTGATAACAGCGCCAACCGCCTCGACGAATACTCGCCCTGGAACAACCCGCAGTACGGCGGCGGCCAGGGCGATTTGTACGTCGATTTCCTGGTACAAACCCTCAAGCCCTACATCGACACGAACTACCGCACCCTAACCGACCGCGCCAATACGGGCATCGGGGGTTCCAGCATGGGCGCCCTCATTGCCACTTATGCCGCCCTGCGTGAGCCGTTGGTGTTTGGCAAAGTGGCGTCGTTTTCGCCGGCCTATTGGTTTGCCTACCCGCAGCTGGCCGCCTACGCCCACCAGCACCCGGCCAATCCCAACACCCGCTTCTACTTCGTGAGCGGTACTACCGAAAGCACCACCATGGTGCCCCAGATGCAGGCCCTGCGCGACTCGCTGCAACGCGGCGGCGTGCCGGCCACCAACCTCAGCTTCAACACCCGCGCCGACGGCCAGCACGCCGAATGGTTCTGGAAGCGCGAGTTTCCGGCCGGCTATTCCTGGCTGTACGCGCCCGCTACGGCCACCGCGGCCCGCCCGGCCCAAACGCTGGCCGTGAGCCTCTACCCCAACCCTGCTGCCCGCGAACTGCGCGTGTCGCTCCCTGCCAGCGTGGCTGGCGATGCCCTGCTCGAAATCAGCGACGCACGGGGACGGGCGGTGCTGCGCACCCGCGTCCGCAACGGCCAGGCCGTGGACGTGAGCCGCCTGGCAGCCGGCCTGTACCTGTCGCGCCTTACGGCCGGCAGCGCAGTAGGCAGCAGCAAATTCACCAAAGAATAATCATAGGACAGCGGGAAACTGGGTTTCCAACCCAACTTCCCGCCGTACCTTTGACTGGCAAAAGGCACCAACCCCCAACCCCTTTTGCCATGGCGGATTCCGCAACCCCAAAAATTGCCTTCGAGGCTCTCACCTACGACGACGTACTGCTGCTGCCAGCGTACTCCGAGGTTTTGCCCCGCGACTGCGACACCGGCACCCGCCTCACCTCCAACATCCGGCTGCACACCCCGCTGATTTCGGCGGCCATGGACACCGTTACGGAGTCGGACATGGCCATTGCCCTGGCGCAGGAAGGCGGCCTGGGCATCATTCATAAGAATATGTCCATCAAGGCACAGGCCGACCAGGTGCGCCGCGTGAAGCGCAGCGAGTCGGCCCTGATTCAGGACCCCTTCACCCTGCCGCCCACCGCCACCCTCGCCGACGCCCGCCAGCTGATGCGCAAGCACAACATCGGCGGCGTGCCGGTGGTAAATGCCGACCATACCCTCGAAGGCATCCTCACCAGCCGCGACCTGCGCTTCGAGAAAGACATGAGCCAGCCCGTTACGACCGTGATGGTGCCGCTGGCCCGCCTCGTAACGGCCCCCGCCGGCATCACGCAGGCCGCGGCCGAACAGCTCCTCACCGATAGCAAAGTCGACAAGCTGTTGCTGGTGGACGCCGAGGGACGCCTTGCTGGCCTGATGACCTACAAAGACATTCGGAAGCGTCGCCGCACTCCGCACGCCAGCAAAGACCAGCTGGGCCGCCTACGTGTGGGTGCCGCCGTGGGCGTAACCCCCGACCTGCTCCAACGCGTGGCCGCGCTGGTCGAAGCCGGCGTGGACATCGTGAGCCTCGACACTGCCCACGGCCACTCCAAAGGCGTGATGGGTGCCGTGCGCACCATTAAAAAGGCCTACCCGAACCTCGACGTAATGGCCGGCAACGTGGCCACGGCCGCCGGGGCCAAGGCCCTCGCTGAGGCCGGAGCCGACTGCGTGAAAGTGGGCGTGGGCCCCGGCTCCATTTGCACCACGCGCATCATTGCCGGCATTGGGGTGCCGCAGCTGTCGGCTGTGCTCGAAGCCGCCAAGGGCCTCGAAGGCACCGGCGTGACGCTGGTAGCCGACGGCGGCATCAAGTTCTCGGGCGACCTCGTGAAAGCCCTCGCCGGCGGGGCGGCCGCCGTGATGGTGGGCTCGCTGCTGGCTGGCACCGAAGAAGCCCCCGGCGACCTCATCATTTACGAAGGCCGCAAGTACAAGAGCTACCGCGGCATGGGCTCGGTGGAGGCCATGGAAGACGGCAGCAAGGACCGGTATTTCCAGGACGCCGAGGACGACGTGAAGAAGCTGGTGCCCGAGGGCATTGTGGGCCGCGTGCCTTTCAAAGGCAATGTGTCGGAAGTAATTTACCAGCTGGCCGGTGGCCTGCGGGCTGGCATGGGCTACGTAGGTGCCGCCAATATTGAAGCCCTACAGGCCGCGCAGTTCGTCCGCATCACCGGGGCGGGCCTGCGCGAATCGCACCCGCACGATGTGCAGATTACCCGCGAAGCGCCAAATTACTCGAGCCGCTAACTTTTAATTTGCTGAGCGGTTTGCAGCGGGCAGCGTTTGGCGAGGGCCAGCGCTGCCCGTTTTTTTACATACTCGCCGCGTGAACCCTTTTCGGGCCGCTACTTGTATCTTGCACGCCGGTTGAGCGTCGCGAAGCTACGCGACGGGCTGGCGCGCATTTGTTATTCCTGGTTACTATCTGTGGCTCAACGCTTACTTCCTACTCTTCTTCTTTTTAGCCTGCTAAGCTGGGTGCTGCTGCTCTTAGGTGCGCTCAGCCATTCGGGCGCGGAGCAGTGGCTGGGCCAGTGGCCGCAGTGGAGTACCCAGCTGACGCAGGCGCTGTTTGTGCTGGGTATCTTTCTCTATTACCGCTACCAGCCGCCCCCTCTGGAAGGGCAGCAATTTGTGAAGCTGCTGCGGCGGCTGCTCACCGGGCCAGGGCTATTGGCAGTGGGCTGCGTAGGGCTGCACATGCTGGAGCGGGTATTGAAAAACGATGCCGGCCTTAGTAGCAACAGCCTGTTCTTCACGACTATTTACACCCTCAATCTGGGGTTGTTCGTGGTTTTCCTGGCCCGCACCAACTACGCGTGGCGCGCCCTGGTGCTGTTCCGCTCGTCGAGCCGCCTGCAAAAGGAATGGACGCTGTTTGAAGTACTGCTCGGGGCTACGCTGCTGCTTCGCCTTGTGGGGGTCGACCCGCCCAGCTACCTCGGCACGCCTATTGTGGTGCTGCTGGGGCTGTATGGAATATACCTGAGCGGGCATCAGCGATGGGTGGCTTACCTCAGCCAGCGCGACAAGTGGCGGGTCGTGCTGCTGCAGGCCGGGCTGCTGCTATGCGTGCTCATTTTTGTGCAGTACTTCCGCGTCACGCAGGTCGACCCGCAGCTGATTGCACCGCGGCCGCAGTATGCGTTTCTGCTGCTCACAGCTTTGTTCTCGGCATTTTATGCGTTGATGGGGCTGATGGTCACCTTCTTTAACCTGCCGGTTTCCGACATCGTGGAGCAGCGCCGCAACGAGATATTGCGGCTCCAGCGCCTCACCCAGATTATTCAGCGTGGGCAAACTTCGGGCGAGGTCTACCGCATTCTGCTCGAGTCGGCGGCCCAGACGGTAAATGCCGACGCGGCCTGGCTCGACCTCGAACCCGGCCACACCAGCGCGGAAGCGACCCAATCCACTCTTTGTCTCAACTTCTCGCCCGAGCAGGCGAGCAAGTTGCGCAGCCGGCTTGCCGCCTACGACCTGCCCGAAGGCGAATTCATTACCAACGACCTGAACCGGCGGGCCGGTTTTGAGGGCGTGGCGCAGCAGTACCGCTCATTGCTGCAACTGCCCCTGCATGGCCTCCACTACAACTATGGCATGCTCTACCTGCTAAAGGAAGAGCCCCATACCTTCCACCACGAAGACTTCAGCATCCTGCAAACCTTCACGGGGCAGGCCGTGCTCAGCATCGAGAACCTGGAGCTGGTGCAAACCTCGCTGGCCAACCAGCGCACCCAGGAGGAGCTCAAGATTGCCTCGCAGGTGCAGGACAGCCTCATCCCGAAAAACCTGCCCACAGACAACTGGTTCGACATCAGTTCGCACTCGCTGGCGGCGAAGGAAGTGGGCGGCGACTTCTACGACTTTCTGCACTTGCCGGGGCGCCGCCTGGCCGTCATCATCGGCGACGTAAGCGGCAAGGGCGTCACGGCCGCCTTCCACATGGCCCAGATGAAAGGCATCTTTCACTCGCTGATGCAGGAAAACCCGCTGGCGAAGAACGAGCGCGACAAGTTCCCGGTGCCCAGCAAGTTCATGGCCCAGGCCAACACGGCCCTTATTCACTGCCTCGAGAAGTCGTCGTTTATCACCTCCTCGCTCTACATTATCGACTATGAGCAGGGCGGCTTTGTGTTTGCCCGCGCCGGTCATTGCCACACGCTGTATTACCACGCCATGCGCGAAGAAGTGTTTTACTTCGAGTCGCAGGGCCTCGGGTTAGGCATCATCCGCAACGACTCGTACGAAAAGCACATTAAAAACCAGTTCTACGACTACAGCCCCGGCGACGTAATGGTCATTTACACCGACGGCATCGTAGAAGCCCGGGGTGGCGACGGCACCGACGAATACGGTGAAGACCGCCTGAAGCTGCGCCTGGAAGAAAGTTATTTCCAGGAAGCCGACGACATTAAATCGTACATCCTTGACGACCTCAACGCGTTTACGTCCGGCCACCCCATTCACGACGACCAGACCCTACTCGTCATTAAATTCAAGTCGGCCCAACCCCTGCCGTAGGCCCAACGTATCGCCCTCATTATGAAAGTTACCGCACAACCCTCCGCCGACATCCTTACGCTACAGCTCGATGGCGAGCTCGATGCTAGCTCCGCCATTGTGCTTGATACCGAGCTGGCGAAGCCCGACATCCTGAACTACCGCAAAGTCCTCATCGACTGTGCCAAGCTTAGCTATATTTCCTCGGCTGGCCTGGGCGTCTTCATTTCCCACCTGCAACGCTTTCAGGATGCCAACGTGAAGCTGGTATTCTTCAACATGCAGGAGAAGGTCTTCAATGTGTTCGAAATCCTGGGTCTCGATGCGCTCATGACGATTGTGCCCAGCGCCACAGAAGCCGAAGCCGCCTAAATAATTGGTGATGAGGCAATGAAGTAAAAGGGTGATGAAGTATCGCGGGCTTGTCTTGCTTTACACTTTTTCATCCTGCTTCATCGCCTCATTACTTCACCACCTCATCGCCCCCAAAGTGAAGTCTGCTCTCCGCATTGCTTGCTCGCGTGCCCACCTCCAGGAGGTGCGCGACTTCGTGCGGAATTATCTCAGCGCCCGGCAGCTGTCGGAGAAAACGGTGAACCAAGTGGTGCTGGCCATCGATGAGGTAGTGGCCAACTTCATTATCCACGCCAACGGCGAAGACGAGTCGCAGTTCCTGGACCTGAAACTCGACTTCGACGAACACGACTTGAATATTGAAATCGCCGACAACGGCGACACCATTTTTGAGCCCGGCCCGCATAAGGCCCCCGACCTGCGCGCCTATATACAGGAAGGCCGCAAGGGCGGCATGGGCATGACGCTGGTGACCCGGCTCATGGACCGCGTTGAATTCTTTACCCGTGGCAACCACACCATTTGCCACCTCAGCAAGCACCTGGCCTGACTTCGCCAGCCGCCGTCTCAACCAATACCGTCCGGCCGCTTCAGGGGGCCGGACGTTCTTTTTTCGGGCCTTTCGCCCCGGGCAGGAAAGTTGGTTAATTTCGCACCGGTAATTTTATGCCTGCGCGTCTGGTTTCACTGTGCCTGCGCGCGACGACTCTTTCTATTGTTTATGGACAAACGCATTTTGTATGCCAGCGCAGCCACTGCTGCGCTGTTGGCGGGTTGCCAGGCTGCTAAACCGGCCGCTACTACCGCTACAACTGCCCCAGCCGGGCCGGCGGTGGAAATGTTGGGCACTTACCCGGTACCGGCCAACGAGTTTGCCTACGTGTACCGTAAAAACAACAGCACGGCCGCCGACTACGGTACCCGCCAGAGTGTAACCGACTACCTCGACCTCTACACCAACTTCCGATTGAAGGTGCTGGAAGCCGAGCAGCGCGGGCTCGATACCACCCAGGCCTTCAAGCGCGAGCTCGACGGCTACCGGCAGCAGCTGGCCCAGCCCTACCTCACCGAGAAGAGCGTGACCGACCAGCTGGTGCGTGAAGCGTACGACCGCATGGGCCAGGAAGTAAGCGCCTCACACATCCTCATCCGGGTAGCACCCGACGCGGCCCCGGCCGATACCCTGGCCGCTTACAGCAAGGTTACCGCGCTGCGCCAGCAGGCCGTGGCCGGCACCGATTTCGCCCAGCTGGCCCGCGCCAGCAGCGAAGACCCTTCGGCCCGCGAAAACGGCGGCAAGCTGGGCTACTTCACTGCCATGCAGATGGTGTACCCGTTCGAGTCGGCCGCCTACAACACGCCGGTGGGCCAGATTTCGGCGCCTATCCGCACGCGCTTCGGCTACCACGTTATCAAGGTGAACGACAAGCGAACGGCGCAGGGCGAAATCAAGGTGGCCCACCTGATGATTCGCATGAACCCCAGCGCCGCCAAAGCTGACTCGCTTACGGCACGCAAGAAGATTGACGAGCTGTACAGCCGCCTGAAAAAGGGCGAAAGCTGGGACAAGCTCGTGACTCAGTTCTCGGAGGATGCCGGCTCGGCGGCTAACGGCGGCGAGTTGCCGCCCTTCGGCACCGGCCGCATGATACCCTCCTTCGAAGAGTCTGCCTTCAAGCTGCAAAAGCCCGGCGACCTTTCGGCTCCGGTGCAAACGCCTTACGGCTGGCACGTTATCAAGCTGATTGAGAAGCAGCCCCTGGCCAAATTCGCCGACCTGGAAGCTGGCCTGAAAAGCAAGGTATCGAAAGACTCGCGCTCGGAGCTCAACAAAGCGGCTTTCCTTAAGCGCGTGCGCCAGGAAGACCAGTTTGTGGAAATTCCGGCGGCCAAGATTTATGCGTTCAGCAAAGCGGATACGGCCTTGGTGGCGGGCCGTTTCAAGTACCAGTTTATGGCGGGCGAAGGCATGAAGCCGGCGCAGGCCAAGAGCGGCGGCGGCAAGATGCCCCTGTTTCTCATCAAGAACAAGCCGTACTACGTGAGCGACTTCCTCACTTATGTGCAGCAAAACCAGCGGCCGCGCGCGGGTGCCCAGCCCAGCTTCGCCATGCAGCAGCTCTACGACCAGTACGTGGAACAGAGCCTGACCGAGTTCGAGAAAGGCAGCCTCGACACTAAGTACGAGGACTACCGCATGCTGGTGAAGGAGTACCGCGATGGCATTCTGCTTTTCCAGTTGATGGATGAGAAGGTGTGGAGCAAAGCCATTGAAGACACCGTGGGCCTGAAGAAGTTCTTCGCCGACAACCAAGCCAAGTACCAGTGGGACCAGCGCGTGCAGGGCCGCGTAATCAGCGCCGCCACTCCGGCATTGCTAGCCCGCGTGCAGAAAGAGCTAAAAACCGGCAGCTTCCCGATGGCCAACCCCGGCGCGAAGTCGCTGGTATTTAACGCTGGCAAAACGGAATTGAGCAAGGCCGGTGAGACTGCGCTCGATGACTTGGCCAAGCGCATAGCCGGCGACACCCTCGCGCAGGTAACCGTAACAGGCCGCGTGCGCAAGGGTGAAAAAGCTAGCTTGGCCCGCACCCGCGCCGACGCAGCTGCCCGCCTGTTGCGCCAGCATGGTGTGGCGGCTCGCCGCATTCGCACGGCCACGCAGGCCGGCGCTACTGCCGATGGCGGGGCTCAGTTGGCCCTTTCAACGTCGTCGCCCGCCGCCCTGGAGGCCAGCCTAAACCAGCAAAACCCATTGTCGGTGCAAATCAGCCAGCGCGTGTTTGCTAAGGGCGACAACAAGGTGATGGACGACTTGATGGCCAAAGGCCCCGGCACCTACAACGTGCAAAAAGACGGCCGCTACTACGCCGTCACTATTGACAAAACGTTGCCCGCCGGCCCCAAAACCTTGGCTGAAGCCCGCGGCCAGGCCACCAGCGACTACCAGACTTTCCTCGAAAAAGAATGGATTGCCCAGCTACGCACCGCTCGCCCCGTTAAGGTGAACGAGGCCGAGGTGAACAAGCTGATAACGAAATAACCTGTAGGACGCAGCCTTTGCTGCGTCGGGCGTTGACGGCACAGTATGCCGAAAGTGCCGCATCGTTCAATGCCCGACGCAGCAAAGGCTGCGGCCTACTGCAACCCTTATTCTCCCGTTCGGCTCCTTGCAATTGTCTGCCGACGGATTTATCGTGAAATTTGTGCGGCCGTTGCGGTGTTGTTTCCCCAGCGGCTTTCGTTCGGGCAGCTGCCCGGGCTCTTCAAACCTACTCTATGCTTGTTAAAGTGAATCGCGCCGCAACGTTGGCCCTGCTTACGTTGGCGCTGTTATTGGGCTTTGCGCCCGCCTCCCAGGCCCAGTTGGGCATCAGCCGCCCCAAGGGGCAGGAGCTGCTGGACGGCATTATAGTGAAAGTGGACAACCAGATTGTGCTGCGCTCCGACGTGGAGCTCATTTATGCCCAGGAGGCCGCGCGCGCGGCTGGCAAGCCCCTACCGCCCGACCTCAAATGTAAAATTCTGCAAAGCCTGGTGCTGAATAAACTGATGCTGGCCCGCGCCGAAGTCGATTCCGTAATCGTGGAAGACAAGCAGGTAAGCAGCGAAGTAGACCGCCGCATGGCCTACTTCGTGCAGCAGATTGGCTCCGAAAAGCGCCTGGAAGAGCAATACGGCAAGACGCTGAAGGCCCTGAAAGAAGACCTGCGCCCGCAGATTAAGGAGCAGCTCACGCAGCAGAAAATGCAGGAAACCATCACCGGCAAGGTCGCCGTGACCCCGCGCGAAGTGGCGCAGTATTTCACGCGCATTCCCAAGGACAGCCTGCCCTATTTCAGTACGGAGGTGGAAGTGGGCCAGATTGTGGTACCTGCCCAGGTGAACGACAAAGCCAAGCAGGCCGCCATGGCCAAGCTGAACGACATTCGGGCGCAGATACTTGCCGGAGCCGACTTCGCTACGCTAGCCAAGCAATACTCCGAAGACCCGGGTTCGGCCAAAGAAGGCGGTTACCTGGGCTCGTTCGGACGGGGCGAACTGGTGCCCGAGTACGAGGCGGCGTCGATGAAGCTGGAGCCAGGACAAATGTCGCCGGTGGTGCAGTCGCAGTTCGGCTTCCACCTCATTCAGTTCATCGAGCGCAAGGGCAACAAGTATTCCACGCGCCATATTCTGCTGAAGCCCGAGACGGGCGCGGCCGATATCAGTGCCTCAGCCAAGCTGCTTACCCGCCTGCGCCGCCAGATTTTGACCGACAGCATCACCTTCGCCAAGGCTGCCAAGGACAATTCGACCGACAAGCTGAGCTCGTCCAACGGCGGCCTGTTGGCAAACCGGGCCGATGGGGGCTCGCGCCTGCCCCTGGATAAGCTCGACCCGGCCATCTTCTTCACCATCGATACCATGAAGGTGGGCCACATCACCCCGCCCATGGCCTACCGCACCGACGAAGGCAAGGACGCCATGCGCATTCTGTGGCTGAAGTCGAACATCCCACCCCATCAGGCCAATCTGCAGGACGACTACCAGAAAATCGCCGCTGCTGCCCTCAACGAGAAGAAAAACAAAGCCTTGGACGAGTGGTTTGCCAAGAACCGCGGCACCGTATACCTCGAAGTTGCTCCCGAATACGCCCAGTGCAAAGTGCTGGATGTGACCGAGAGGTAAGCTAATCCGTTTCTATTGTCTGTCATCCTGAGCGTAGCGAAGGACCTTATCACGTTAGTACAGCTCGCGGCAAATTCTAACGGCGCAGGCGTGATAAGGTCCTTCGCTACGCTCAGGATGACTCGTTTCCCTCCTTCCTCTTAAACTTTCGAATGGCTCAATTTCAAAACGATAAAGAAGCGGCCGATGCCTTGGCTGCCTCGTTCCAGCAGTTGCGCCAGGAAATCGGCAAAGTCATTGTAGGACAGGACGAGGTGGTGCGGCTGGTGCTTACGGCGGTGTTTTCACAGGGCCACAGCTTACTGGTAGGCGTGCCCGGCCTAGCCAAAACCCTGCTTATTCAAACCATTGCCGACTCGCTGGATTTGTCGTTCAACCGCATCCAGTTCACCCCCGATTTGATGCCTTCGGACATTGTGGGGTCGGAGACGATGAACCAGCAGCGGGATTTTCACTTCGTGAAAGGCCCCATCTTCGCCAACATCATTCTGGCTGACGAAATCAACCGGACGCCGCCCAAAACCCAGGCCGCCCTGCTCGAAAGCATGCAGGAATACGCCGTGACGGTGGCCGGGCAGCGCTACCCACTGCAGCGCCCGTTCTTCGTGCTGGCCACGCAAAACCCCATCGAGCAGGAAGGCACCTACCCCCTGCCCGAAGCGCAGCTCGACCGTTTCATGTTCAACATCGAGTTGGGCTATCCCACCTACGCCGAGGAGTTGAACATTGTGAAGCAAACAACGTCCAACGTCAAGCGCACGGTGAATAAGGTGCTCCATGCGGCCGATATCCAGGCCTTTCAGGAGCTGGTGCGCCGGGTGCCAGTGGCCGATAATGTGGTGGAATACGCAGTGAGCTTGGTGCATAAAACCCGCCCCAACACCGAACGCGCCGCCCCGCGCACCAACCAGCTGCTGGAGTGGGGCGCCGGGCCGCGGGCCTCGCAGCACCTCATTGTGGGGGCTAAGTGCAACGCCCTGCTCAACGGCAAGTACTCGCCCGATATTGAGGACGTGCGCGCCGTGGCCGTGCCCATATTGCGCCACCGCCTCGTGCGCAACTTCAAAGCCGAAGCCGAAGGCATTGGCGTGGAGCAAATTGTGAAAGAGTTGTTATAATAATTTCGCAGCACGTCATGCAGAGCGTAGCGAAGCATCTTGCCCGCCATAGTAATTAGTTACTTCCCTGGTAGAGATGCTTCACTGCGTTCAGCATGACGTTCTTTGTAGCCCAATTGCCCCCCGAAAAACATGGAAGTTCAAGCCTACTATCAGCAATTTGAGCGCAATGCGCGCATCATTCTCGACGCCCTGGCCGCCGGCCTCGACCTGCGCACCACGGCTCTCGAAACCAGCTTGCCCATCGAAGTGTACGTGCTGTGCGAAGTACTGAACCAAGGTGCCGGCGAACACTTCACGCTCACGGCCAGCGGCGTGGCCCGACTGGCCGAGTTCCAGCAGCAGTTTATGAAGCACGAGGGCCAGACGCTGGCCGCCATGCAGCACGTGCTGGCCGACAAACGCGCGATGATGAGCACTCCCGAAGGCCGCGTGCTGACCAAGGAAATGCTCATCCGCCGCCTGGAATTCTTCAACGAAGCGGCCCGGCAGGTGAACGTGATGCGCACCCAGCAGGCCCTGGGCAGCCCCAGCCAATATGTGGGCCCAAACAAATAAACCCGTTTAGCTCTTCTAAAAAGGGCCGCTTCTGTGCACAGAAGCGGCCCTTTTCCGTAGTACGCTGCTATGCTGCCCCGCGCCCCGCTCTACACCGAACGCCTCTGCCTGCGCCCCTACGAACCGGCCGATGCCGACGCTTTCTTTGGGCTGCTGCACGCCGACCGCCCCCGGTTCCAGCCTTCCTTCCCCGACCGCCTGCAGGCGGTGCGCTCTGCGGCCGATGCGGACGTTACGCTGCGCACCTTCGCCGATGACTGGCGCAGCGGCCGCTTCTACGTGTTTGGCATCTGGCACCGCGCCACGGGCGAATATGTAGGCGACATCTGCCTGATGCCCCAACAGAAGGGCCAGGGCGAAATTGGCTACTACCTGGCCGCCGCTGCCGAGGGCCAGGGCTTTGCCCGCGAGGCGCTGGCGGCCATCATCGATTTTGGGTTTGATGTGGTGGGCAGCCAGCGGCTGCTGGTGCGCTGCTACCAAAACAACGTGCGTGGCCAAGCCGTGGCCCGCGCGGCCGGCTTCGTGCCCGAACCCCCGCCGCGCCGCTCGGTCTGGTTCCGCAACTCCGATGCGCTTAACCAAATCTGCCGCTTCTGGCTGGTGAAGCAGTAGCACCTGCTGCAGGCTGTGCCCGGCTCCCCCCGCTGTTTTCTGGTGGGTTGAAATCCGGCTTGCTCGAAAACAGCTGTTTCTGTTTAAGTCGAAGTTCAACTTGCCCGAAAAGAGGTGTTTTTGCCCAAAGTGAAATTCAACCGGCCCGAAAACAAGTGTTTTTGGTCAAGTTGAAATTCAACCCGCCCAAAAACAACTGTATTCGGGCCCGAGCAAAAGGTAGGTGCTACTGCCCCATCCGCACGCGCTTGCCGATGTTGCCCAGCAGCCAGTCCTGCCGGAAATTCAGGTACATCCCGAACGAGTAATCAAGCAGCCCGGCGTTTAAATCGAACAGCGGCTCGGCCCGCGCCGTGAGCGAGGCAGCATCGGAGATGCGGAAGTCACGCAGCAACCGCACCATCACAATTTGGCGCTGCGGGTCCCGGAAATCGGGGTTCGATACCGTGCGCGAGGCGCTTTGGTACAGGTCGCCCCCCAGCGGCGAGATGAAGCGCGAGCCCTGCCAGTAGCTCACCATCACATCGGCGAAGCGGGTTTCGAGCGTGCCGTTCAGGTACAAGCCCCGGCCGTATTTGTAGGGGAACTGCCCCGCCGTGAACGAGTAGTCCTGAAAGCCCAGCACGTAGCCATTGAAGCGCACGGCATGCACATTCGGCCCTTTCAACTTATAGCGCGCCTCCAGCCCGAAGGCTTCGTTGAAGGCCGTCTGCAGGGGTTTGTCGAGCGTATCAATCTGGCCGCCGTGGTGGATGGCGGTGAACTGGAACGGCAAGGCCACCGTCCAGCGGCTATCGTCGGGGCTGATGCGGTAGCTGGTGCTCAGGCCGCCGGCCACTTCCTCCTGGTAGTTGCTGTAGCGGTACTGCTGGCGCTGCCAATCTACCCACTGGTCCAGAAACAGCCGCTTGCCGCGATAGATGGTCTGGATGCCTTCTTCCAGCGGGTTTAGCATTACCCGCTCGAAATTGAACATGGGTTCGATGTAGTTGTGCGCCAGATTGGGCCGGATATTACCCAGAATGATTTGCTGCTTGCCCGTCGTCCAGGTAGCCCGAAACGTGGGCCGCACCTGCTGTAGCTGCGGGTTGCCGAAGTCCTTCCACAAAAACACGCCGCCCTCCAGCCGCAGGTTCTTCGTAGGGTAATACACCAGTTGCGGGTTCAACTGGGTGCCGTAGAGCGTGTAGCCGTCGACAATCTTATTGAAATACTCGTTGTCTTTGAAGAAAACGAAGCCATTGAGTGAAACGCGGAGTTCGCCGCGACGTGCTGGCATGTACCGTATTGTTCCTAGGGAATCTTCAAGCTCGGGGACAATTTCTTGAACATCCCTTTCAGCACCCGGCGTAGGACTCGTAAACCCACGATTATCGACCTGTGCCCGCGCCTCTCCCACTCTAATTAGCAGAGCCACAAGGCCAACTAATATTTTTAGATAAATCCGCATATATTTCGCCTTTCAACGGCACCAAACCACTGACCTCTGTGTTAGAAAAAGCCGCCGCAAAAGGGCCTCTAAAGGGCTTCAGATAAAGAATAGATTTATTCGATTGCGACCCGGCCAAAACCGTTAACTTTACCAAACCTAACCCGTTTTTCTTAAACACCCCCACATGGCACTAGCTACCAAAGCGGCTCCCAAAGCCGAAAGAGTTGAAAAGGCGGAAGTCAACACCGCGGCCGAAAAAATGAAAGCCCTCCAGCTCACGCTCGACAAGCTGGACAAGGCCTACGGCAAAGGCACCGTGATGAAGCTCTCCGACAACAAGGTGGGCGACATTCCTAGCATCAGCACCGGTTCGCTTTCGCTCGACATTGCTCTCGGTATTGGCGGCGTGCCCCGCGGCCGTGTCATCGAAATCTACGGCCCGGAATCGTCGGGTAAGACCACGCTGACCATGCACATGATTGCCGAAGCGCAGAAGAAAGGCGGCATGGCCGCTTTCATCGACGCCGAGCATGCCTTCGACAAATCGTACGCCGAAAAGCTGGGCATCGACACCAGCAACTTGCTCATCGCCCAGCCCGACAACGGCGAGCAAGCCCTCGAAATCGCCGACCAGCTGATTTCCTCGGGTGCAATTGACATCATCGTTATTGACTCCGTGGCTGCCCTGGTGCCCAAAGGCGAACTCGAAGGCGACATGGGTGACTCGAAAGTAGGCCTGCACGCCCGCCTCATGAGCCAAGCCCTGCGCAAGCTCACCGGTACCATCAACAAAACGGGCTGCTGCTGCGTGTTCATTAACCAGCTGCGCGAGAAAATTGGCGTGATGTTCGGCTCGCCCGAAACCACGACCGGTGGTAACGCCCTGAAATTCTACGCTTCGGTGCGCCTCGACATCCGTCGTATCGGCCAAATCAAGGAAGACAAGGACAATGTGACCGGCAACCGCACCAAGGTGAAGGTGGTGAAGAACAAAGTGGCACCGCCCTTCAAGGTGGTCGAGTTCGACATCATCTACGGCCAGGGCATTTCCAAAGTCGGTGAGATTGTGGACCTGGGCGTCGACATGGGCATCATCGGCAAGTCGGGCTCGTGGTTCAACTATGGCGAAACCAAAATCGGCCAGGGCCGCGAAGCCGTGAAAACCCTGCTGCTCGACAACCCCGAGCTGGCTGCCGAAATCGAAGAAAAAATCCGCACTATGGCCAAGGGCGACGTGGACGTTATCCCCGTGGACCTGACCATTGTGGAGGACGGCGAAGACACGCTGTAAACACGGTAAATCCGTCAGATAAACTGCAAAGCCCGTTGCTCTTAGCAACGGGCTTTTTTACGTCCGTATCTTTGGTAGCACCGTTGAGCTGGCACTAGGTTTGTCTAGGCACGCTGTGCATTACTTCTTGCTATCACTATGAATCGCCGCTGGCTTGTTCTTACCCCCGCTATTGCCTTATTTCTGGTAGCTGCCGTGCCCGCTCTGGGCCCCGGCGATGCCGTGCGCAGCATTCCGCAGAGTAGCTTCGGGCGGGGCGAAACCATTAAATACACGGTGCACTACGGCCTCATCAACGGCGGCGAGGCCACCGTGGAAACCGGCGGCAGCCTCGAACGCTTCAACGGCCGCCCCTGCTACAAGGCCTCGGTGAGCGGCAAAACCACCGGTTCGTTCGATTTCTTTCTGCGCATCCGCGACCAGTGGAAGGCCCTCATCGACACCACCAGCATTCTGCCGCTACGCGCCCAGCGCGAGATTGCCGAGAAGAACTACCGCAAGCGTGAAACCGTGGATTTCGACCACCTGCACGACGTGGCCGAAGTAACCGACCATACCCACGAAAACGCCCGCACCACCGTGAAAGTGGCCAACAACACCCTGGAGTTGGTGAGTGGCTTTTACTACCTGCGCACCCTCAACTTCGACCGCATGAAGGTGGGCGACGTGGTGCGTGTACCGGGCTACTTCGATGGCGACAACTTCATGCTCGAAGTGGTGTTCAAAGGCCGGGAAGTAGTCGAGACCAAGGCCGGCGATGTGCGGGCCTTTAAACTGGTACCCCGCATGCCCAACAACAAGCTGTTTCGGGGCGAAAATGCCATATCGGTGTATTTCTCCGACGACCGCAATAAGATTCCGGTGCTGTTTCAGGCCGAGATGTTTGTGGGCACCGTGAAGGTTGACATGGTCCGCTACCAGGGCCTGCGCTGGAAGCTGAACCTGGTGAACTAGCCCGCCGCTGACCGGCCGTATCTTGGGTACGGAATGGAAGCGTCAGTTCAACAGTTTATCATGCAGTTTTCTACCGTGCCGCTGGTAGGAGCGTGCGTGGTGGGGCTGGTGCGGTACCGCCGGCTGGAAACTACCCGCCGCTACCTCGTGTGGCTGTCGTGGCTGGCACTGCTGGTAACGGGGGTGGCCATGTGGTTTGCGGCCCAGCACCGGCCCAACCTGTTTCTGGCCCCCATCGATACCGCCATTGAGCTAACGCTGCTGGCACTGATGTACCGCCGGGCCCTGTGGCCGTTGGCCGTAGCGCGGTACCTGCCGCTGGGCATTGGCTTGTTTTTGCTGGGTACTGCCCTCACCTACGTGCCCCGGCTCGACACCGCACAGTTCAGCCCGGTGCAGCATTTCATCGAAAGCGTAGCCATACTGGTCCTGGCCGGGCTTTACCTCTGGCAGCTGCTGCAGCCGCCCACTACGCTGGCCCCGCTGGAGCACGAGCCCATGTTCTGGGTTTCGGCGGGGGTCCTGCTCTACTTCGCGGGCAACTGCCTTATTTTTCTTACCAGCAACATCACGCTGTTCCATTCGCGTGAGCTGAGCATGACTGTCTGGACGGTCCACGCGCTGCTTTACTCGTTTCTGAACGGCTTTTACATCGTAGCTCTGTCGGTTACGCCCCGGCATCCGGCAACCATGGAGGGCATCACACAATCGTAACACGGGCCCGCCGCCAGAAGCGGTACTTTTGCCGGCGCATTGTTCTGCTTCACCTAAGCCCTTTTGCCGTGACTGCCGCCAAAACGCCCGTGTACAAGATTCTCGTGGTTGATGACGACCCCGACATCGTGGAGCTGCTGGAATTTAACCTGAAAAAAGAAGGCTACCAGACTGCCTCGGCCCCCGACGGCCGCCAGGCCCTGGAAGTCGCCGCCGACTTCCATCCCGACATCATCCTGCTCGACGTGATGATGCCCCACCTCGACGGCATTGCAACCTGCCGCCTGCTGCGCGAAAACCCAAAGTTTAAAGACACCTACATCCTGTTTCTCACGGCCCGGGCCGAGGAATTTTCCGAAGTGGCAGCCTTCGAGGCCGGCGCCGACGACTTCATCGCCAAGCCCATCAAGCCGCGCGCCCTGCTTGGCCGCCTTGCCGCCGTGAAGCGCCGCGACCAGGACCCCCACGCCGCCGTCGATGCCATTGACATTAACGGACTGCGCATCGACCGCACGGCATTTGCGGTGTACCAGGACGGCAAAAAAATCAGCCTGCCCAAAAAGGAGTTTGAGTTGCTGTCCTTCCTGGCGGCCTCGCCCCACAAGGTCTTCAACCGCGAGGAGTTGCTCCAGAATATCTGGGGCAATGATGTTTTCGTGCTGGCCCGCACCGTGGACGTGCACGTGCGCAAAGTGCGCGAAAAGGTGGGCGACCACCACATCCAGACCATCAAGGGCGTAGGCTACAAGTTCAACGCCGACTAATCCAGCCGGTCACCGTCCGTCATCCTGAGCGTAGCGAAGGACCTTATCCCGTCTGAACAGCTATTGTTCGGGCGTGATAAGGTCCTTCGCTACGCTCAGGATGACTTATTTACACCCGTCTTCAGTCCCAAAACGCCATGAACTTCTCCTCCCGCACCATTGCCGTTTTTATTGCGCTGCTGGTCGCCGGTGTGCTCACGACTTATGCGCGGGTGGCGCCCACGCTGCCTTTTCGCGAAGCATTTCTCGGCGCCAGCATTACCGTGGCAGTTTGTTTTCTATTGGTCTATTTGTCGTTTGAAGCGCTGCTGTTTCGCGAAATCAACGGCGTGTATGCGGGCCTTGAGAACATCAAGCGCAAGGAATTCAAGAAGCTGAGCAACAAGTTTCTGTTCCGGCCCGAACCGGTGAAGCGCGTACGCGACGAAATCCTGCAAATGGCCGAGCGCCGCCAGCAAGAGCTCGACGAACTGGTACGCCTGCAGGCCCTGCGCCGCGAGTTCCTGGCCGACGTGTCGCACGAGCTCAAAACGCCGCTGTTTGCCGCCCAGGGCTTCGTGCATACCATTCTCGATGATGAGGAGGACGACATCGACCTGGCCACGCGCCGCAAGTTTCTGCGCAAAGCTGCCACTAGCCTCGATACGCTGGATGCGCTGGTGCAGGACCTTGTCACCATTGCGCAGCTCGAAAAAGGCGTGGTTCGCATGCGCCGCCAGCGCTTCGACGTCATCGTGCTGGTGCGCGAAATCTTTGAATTGCTGGAACAGCAGGCTAACCGGCGCGGCACCCGCCTCGAATTATTTCCACCCGGCCTGCCCGCCACCGGCCTGCCGGTAATTGCCGACCGCAACCGCATCCGGCAGGTGCTAATCAATTTGATTGACAACGCCATCAAGTACGGCCGCGACCAGGGCCGTGTGGTCGTCTCGCTCGTTGAAAGCGGCCGCACGGTGCGCATTGCCGTACGCGACGACGGCGCGGGCATTGCCCCCGAGCACCAAGCGCGCATCTTCGAACGGTTCTATCGCATTGACAAGAGCCGTTCGCGCGAGTCGGGCGGTTCAGGTCTGGGCCTCGCTATCAGCAAGCATATTGTGGAGGCGCACAAGTCCACCATCAAGGTAAAGAGCACCGTGGGCGAAGGCACTACGTTAGAATTCAAGCTGACCAAGCCCAAATCAGGCCCGGTAGAAGGCGCGGCCTGAGGCCGTCGTACCTTTGCGGCCTCTTATGAAGCTTCCTGATTTCTCCGACCTCGTTATTTTCGAAAACGACGATTACCTCGTCGTCAACAAGCCACCGTTTCTGGCTACGCTCGACGAGCGGGTAGGCGGCGCACCCAATATGCTGCGCCTGGCCCGCGAGCAGCACGACGATATCCAGGCTGCTCACCGGCTCGACCGCGAAACCAGCGGCGCGCTGGCCTTCGCCAAAAACCCGGAGGCCTACCGCCACCTGGCCATGCAGTTTGAGAACCGTGAGGTGAAAAAACAATACCACGCCGTGGTATGGGGCACCCCACAGCTGAACGACGAAGTGGTGACGCGAAACATCGAAACCACCAGCCGCGGCAAGGCCCGCCTCGCCTACAAGGGCAAGGCCGCCGAAACCCACTTCACCACCCTCGAAACCTACACCCGCCACGCCCTGATGCTGTGTGAGCCCGTAACCGGCCGCATGCACCAGATTCGCCTGCACCTGATGTACCTGCAGGCGCCCATCGTGGGCGACAAGGATTATGGCGGAGAGGATTTCTTTCTATCGTCGCTTAAGAAGAAGTTCAACATGAAGGAAGGCCAGGAAGAGCAGCCCTTCATTAAGCGCTTTGCGCTGCACGCCCTGCGCCTGCAGTTCACGGGCCTGAACGGCGAAGAAATCAGCGTGGAGGCCCCGTATCCGAAGGATTTTCGGGTGCTGGTGGAAGTGTTGGGCCAGAACCGCTAGGCGCGGTAGGGGCAGACAAACGGGTGATTGTCAGAAAAACTACTGCGCCCCGTTTGGCTAGTTCCCCATAAATCAGTACCTTTGTGTCCGTTTTTCCCGGAACCCAAGCGGCTCCGCACTCTTATTCAATAGTTTAGCATACCTTTTTTTTCGACTCATGGACCACCTGAGCTTCAAGACGACCCACGTCAGCAAGGCCAACGCCCAGAAGAGCTGGGTTATCATCGACGCCAGCGTCGCCCCTCTGGGCCGCGTTTGCTCGCAGATTGCCAACATTCTGCGCGGCAAGCACAAGCCTTCGTTCACGCCCAACGCTGATTGCGGTGACAATGTCATCGTCCTCAACGCTGACAACCTGCGCGTAACGGGCAAAAAAATGACCGAGAAGGTCTACATCACCCACTCGGGTTACCCCGGTGGCCAGAAGCGTCGCACCGTGCGTGAGCAGATGAATCGCGACTCGCGTCGTGTCATCGAGCACGCTGTGAAAGGCATGCTGCAGGGTAACAAGCTGGGCTCGGCTCAGTACCGCAACCTGTACGTGTACGCCGGCATGGAGCATCCGCACGAGGCGCAGCAGCCCGTAGCTATCGAACTCAAAAACCTGTAATTTTTTTCATGTGGATGAATGTGATGATGTGAAAATGTGGAGATTTTCTCTTCCTTCTCATTTTTCACATTCCGCACATCAAGCACATTTTCACATTTTTTTAACCTAATGGCAATTACCAACACCTCTGGTAGAAGAAAAACCTCGGTGGCCCGCATTTACATGCAGGCCGGGCAAGGGAATATCACTATCAATGACCGGGACATGAAATCGTACTTCAGCAACGAATTGCTGGAGAACGTAGTGAACCAACCCCTGGCAATCCTCGAGCAAGTCGGCCAGTACGACATCAAGGTGAATGTGCGCGGCGGCGGCATTTCGGCTCAGGCCGAGGCCATCCGTCTGGCTATCACCAAGGCTCTGGTTAGCGACAACGAAGAAGTTCGTCCTGCTTTGAAGAAGGAAGGCTTCATGACCCGCGACCCGCGCATGGTGGAACGCAAGAAATTCGGCAAGCGCAAAGCTCGTCGCTCGTTCCAGTTCTCGAAACGCTAATCCAGGAGGAAACATATCATGGCCCAGACTACCTATAAGGACCTGCTCGACGCAGGTGCCCACTTTGGTCACCTCACCCGCAAGTGGGACCCCAAAATGGCGCCGTACATCTTCATGGAGAAGAACGGCATCCACATTATCGACCTCAACAAGACGTTGGTTTCGTTGGATTACGCAGCCCAGGCTATTCGCAACATCGCGAAAAGCGGCCGCAAAATCATGTTCGTAGCTACGAAAAAGCAGGCGCAGGAAATCGTAACCACGGAAGCCGAGCGTTTGAAGATGCCTTTCGTAACCGACCGGTGGTTGGGCGGCATGCTCACCAACTTCGCCACGGTTCGCAAGAGCCTGAAGAAGATGGCCACCATCGACAAGATGGTGAAAGAGAACACTGCTTACGCCGCCTTGGCTAAGCGCGAGAAACTGATGATGCAGCGCGAGCGCGAAAAGCTCGACCGCGTACTCGGTGGTATCGCCGACCTTGGCCGTCTGCCCGCTGCTCTGTTCGTTATCGACGTGAAGCGCGAGCACATCGCGGTTAAAGAGGCGCACAAACTGGGCATCCCGGTTTTCGCTATCTGCGACACGAACTCGAACCCCGAATTGGTACAGTTCCCGATTCCTGCCAACGATGACGCTTCGAAGTCCATCCAACTGATTGTTGGGGTGATTGGCAAAGCCATCGAAGACGGCCTGTCGGAGCGCAAAGTTGACAAAGAAGACGCCGACCGCAAGGAAGCCGATGAGGCTGCCATTGCTGAAAAAACGGCTGCTGACGAAGAATAGTCCCTTCTTAGCTCTTTGAAAAAAGGGAACCTTCGAGTAGTCTAGGCTCCGGAGGTTCCCTTTTTCTTTTTGTAGCGCGGACTTTTAGTCCGCGCCCCTTCTCAAAAATAACCATTCACTTAATTCGCGGACTAAAAGTCCGCGCTACTCACAATGGCCGCTATTACCGCCGCAGACGTAAACAAGCTCCGCACCATGACCGGTGCGGGCATGATGGATTGCAAAAAAGCCCTGGTGGAAGCCGATGGCGACTTCGAAGCCGCCCGCGACATTCTGCGCAAGCACGGCCAGAAAATCGCTGACAAGCGCGCCGAGAACGAGACGTCGGAAGGCCTCGTGCTGGTGAACGTGAGCGAAGACGGCACCCAGGGCAAATTGATAGCCCTGGCTTGCGAAACCGAATCGGTAGCCAAAGTGGCTAACTTCCGTGAGTTGGCCCAGCAAATTCTGGACGCTGCTATCCGCATCGACGCTGGCACGAAAGAGGATATCCTCGCTGCTAAAGCTTCCGACGGCCTGAGCATTCAGGAGCACGTAACCGACCTGATGGGCAAAATCGGCGAGAAGCTGGAAGTGACTTACGCTACGCTGACCGCTGAGAAAGTGGCTTCGTACATCCACTCCGACAACAAGAAGGCCGTACTCGTGGGTCTGAAGAACGTTGGTTCGGCTGACGCTGCTGCCGTGGGCCGCGACGTAGCGATGCAAATCGTAGCCATGAAGCCCATCGCCGTTGACAAAGACGGTGTGGATTCGTCTATTGCTGAGCGTGAAATTGAAGTGGGCAAAGAGCAGGCCCGCGCCGAAGGCAAGCCCGAGGCGATGCTGGAGAAAATTGCCCAAGGCAAGCTCAACAAGTTCTACAAAGAGAACACCCTGTTGAACCAGGAGTTCGTGAAAGACAACTCGATGACCATCGCCCAGCTGCTCGACAGCAAGTCGAAAGGCATGACGGTTTCGGACTTCAAGCGTGTAGCTATCGGCGCTTAATTGCGGCTGATTTCTAAATTGAAAGCCCCGCTGGCATTATGCCGGCGGGGCTTTTCTTTTGATACAATAGGAGCTAATGGAACCTCATAGAAAGCGGGCGTACCGCTACTTGCTATATCAATTCCTACTTGATATTCGCACAACTCCTACGCTGGACAGTTCCGCTCATTTGACTGACCAACAATGCCGTAATCTTGTCAATTACTCCGGTGCAGTGGCTTATCTGCTTCATAATTTCGCGTTAGCATCTGCTGACAACTTCATTGCCTTCGATGAGGCAGCGTTTTGGCGAGGCATGGAACGTTTTAGTCAGGAATACCCGCAATTGAGTGTCCTACATTTCAAGAAGGTATTTGAAATGGCATTGGCTGAATCGCGCTAGAAAAGCCCCGCTGGCATTGTGATGATTTTCTTTGTGGCTATGACTGAAGAGCGCAAGAATCTCTATCGAAAGCTGCTGTACACTGCTATGCTGGAAATGCGAGGACAATCATTTTGGCCTGATAATCTGTCTCACTCGCAGAATTTGCAGGG
Organism: Hymenobacter glaciei; assembly: GCF_039539585.1. Classification (NCBI taxonomy): domain Bacteria; kingdom Pseudomonadati; phylum Bacteroidota; class Cytophagia; order Cytophagales; family Hymenobacteraceae; genus Hymenobacter; species Hymenobacter glaciei. Next base: position 265,580 of record NZ_BAABDK010000025.1, read on the forward strand.
GCATGGCAGAAGCATTGCATTAGAATTCATTTATTCCCTAACTGATTGGCTTCACAACCTTGCGCTGCATTCCAGTCAGGGTTTTGAGAAGTTCGATGAAAATTGGTTCTGGCAAGATTATCAAATCTTTCGCGAACAGTTTCCATCTGATAAATGGGCTCCTTTTTTAGAGGGTGCTGTTAATCAATTGAAAAAATAGAACACTACTGTTTCCGCATCTGCCACTCCCGCACCCGCGCCTTGGAGTTCTCCCGGATATTCATGTAGAACAGGGCATAGTCAGCAATGTGACGGGAGTAGCTTAGGGCCTTGCGGCCGGAGGGTGGGAAATGCGGGAAGCCCTTGAGCCGGGGCGCATTTACCCAGAGCTGGCCGTGGTGAATCTGGGCGTCGGTGAAGTTGGGGTGGACGTGCTTGAAGCGAATGCTGACCGCGCCCCGGTTGAGGCTGGCCGGTGCTAGCGTGGAGTCGAGCGTCCAGGTGAGCGGATTGACAGCGATGCTGGGTTGGAATATGGGTGATTCGTGGCCGGCGTCGGAAGTGTTGTAGGCGATGAAGCAGTCGGTGGCTAGCGAATCGGCGCAGGGTTTGATGGTCAGGAATTCGTTGGGTTTCACCTGGAAGCCGATGAGGTAGGCGGCGACGAGTTGACGGCGTAGCTTGTTGTCTTTGTCGAAGAACTCGTGCAGCAGGCGCGTGGCGTGGTCGGTGCCCTGGCTATGGCCGGCGATGATGAAGGGACGGCCCTGGTTGTAGTGCGCGAGGTAGTATTGGAAGGCAGCCCGCACGTCGGAGTAGGCCAGTTCCAGGGCTTTCTGGCCGTTGGGCTCTTTGTCAAGAAAGGAAAAGAGGGTGGCTTGGCGGTAGCGCGGCGCGTAGATGCGGCCCGTGGCGTTGAACACGCTGGCCTGCTGCCTGATGGTGCTGCGGTCGGTGTACTTATTCAGCCACTTTTTGCGCACGTCAGCGTTCCAGTTTCGGGGCGAGTAGTAGGTGGTGGGATGCACGAAAAACACGTCGACGGTGGCCGTGGCCTGCTCATCGCGCAGGGTGGAATGGCGGGGCACCGCATCGGCCGAGTCGTGCCGGGTGGGGAGGGCAGCCCAATTGCCGGCCTGCGCATAATCGGGTGCCGGCGGGGGGGAATATTTTTCGAATTCCCGGCCGGGCTTGAGCAGCAGCCTAATGCAGCTATTAAGCGGCAATAGCAGTAACACAATCAGCGCGGTACGTAAGTAGAGCGGTAACAAAAGCATATTGTATACTTTAGAACGTCATGCTGAGCGGAGCCGAAGCATCTCTACCGCGCAACGCAATCCAATCGACTGGATTACTAGCGCGGTAGAGATGCTTCGGCTCCGCTCAGCATGACGTTCTGTATTTATCTATTAGACAGTTACGGGCCAGTGCGTGAGATGCCGGGGGTCGCCGTTTTCATCGTAGAGCAGGCTCAGCGGCTCGGTGGGTTTGGCGACTACGTCGGCAAGGGTAATGTTCCAGCGCTGCCACATTTCGGCCAGGGTTTGGGTGTAGGCGCTGTTTTCCCAAGGGTTGAAGATGGCCCCTGTAACGTCGTCGATGAGGGCATCAAATACAATTTGAGTATCGCCGGGGCGCGGGTGGCGCGGGTAAATGTCGGGCACGACGTGTAGCAGGTGCGCGGCGTAATACACGCGGGCCTTGAACTCGGCGATTTGCACAGGATGCAAAGGCCGCTGGGCATCGGCGTAGACTTTGCGCATGGCCTGGCCCACCAAGCCAATATCCACCAGACAAGCCACCAGCACGGTTTTATCCAGCTTGATGCTGAAGACTAGCGTGTTCAGGTCATCGTCGTGCTCGAAAGGGGTAACGTCTTCGGTGGGGTCCGCTTCGAGTACGAACACCGAGCCGGGCACGAAATCGGCGTATTCGGTGGGCACGCGCAGGCCCTGCAGCAACTGGAAAAACGCTTGGAAGCGGCGCACCAGCGCGGCGTTTTCGGCCAGTGGGTACTTGGGCTTTATCAGCGGCTCAAATTCGTTCAGCAGCTCCGTGATGAAGATGCCGTAGAACATTTTTCCAATCCACAGGAACAGCGTATTGTCGCCGAGGGCACGCAGGGCGGCGGGCCCTTCGAGGCTGGCAGCTTCTACCTTACTCTCCAACTCGGCGATGCGCTGGCGGGCGGCGGCGCTGGCGGGCAGTCGCAAATCCTTGAGGAGAACAATGCGTTGGTCGAGTAGCTGAATGGGGCGCTCGGCCAGGTTGTACCGGGTTTGCAGCCACTCGGCAAAGACGGGCACGGTATCGTCGGGGCCGACAGACTGGCCGGTGAGGAAGCAGGTTTCGGGGCCGAAGCGCATGCCGTCGAACGGGTCGTAGGGCAGCAGGTCGGCGGGGGTAAATGGAGCCATAAAAAGCAGTAGCGCGAACTTTGTAGCTCGCGTCGCCTGCACTGCCGGTCAAATGACGACTGGTGCGGAGACGCGAACTACAAAGTTCGCGCTACTTCGGTTACGAAGCGGCTTTGCAGGCTTATTTAGAAAGCGTGGAGGCGGCCCGGATGAGCTGCTTGCTCAGGTTGGTGAGCGGCGCGTTGTAGTCGCCGCCGGCCTCGTCGGCGACTTTGGCTGTTTCGGCCCCCAGGCTGGCCAGAATTTCGGCAATGTCGTGGGCGGGAGTTTTAGCATTGCTCAGCAACTCGTTGAGTTGGTTGAGCTCCTGCTTGATTTTGGCCAGGCCGGTACGTTCCGAAGCATCGAGCACGGCCATCCAGCGGTCGATTTCGGTGCGCCCTTCGGGGCCGGAGTTGATGGCTTTGCTGCTCGTGAGAAACGTGAGAGTATCGTCGAGCAGGGCGGTATTTTGCTGGTCGCTTACGGCCATGGGCACGGCGGGCGTGGCGGGCGTTTGCGGAGTGGCGGCGGTGGAATCCATAAGAAAACGGGATGATGAAAGTGCGTGAGGGATATACTTACCACGCGCCTAAAAAGTTGAACCAAGGCCGTTAGCCCATTTACTATTCCTCGCAAGCGAGCGGGTTACCTTTTGCTACAGTTCCGATTAACGGCAACTTTTCACCCCAATCCCTCCCCTTATGAACCGCTCCATTAAAACCCTCTTCGTGGCCGCTGCTGTCGCTTTTGCCGCCACCGCCTGCGAAACCAAAACCACTGAAACGACCACCACTACGCCCGAGGGCACCACGGCAACCGTCACCACGGATTCGACTACGGTGATGTCGGCGCAAGAAGCTGGCGCAAATGTGGACGCCGCCGGCAATAAAGTGGAAGGCAAGATGGAAGCAGCTGGCGCCAAAATGGATGCTAAAATGGATGCTGCCGGTGCCAAAATGGACGCCGCTGGTGCCAAGATGGACGCCAAGATGGATGCCGCTGGCAACAAGATGGACGCGATGGGCGACGCGGCTGCCAAGTCGGCTCAGCAGACCAAAGACAACATGAAAGAAGCCGCCAAGAAGTAGGCTGCCCCGCAGTAAGTTCACTCTTGCTTCAACAAAAAGCCCCGGGCCACTACGCCTGGGGCTTTTTTTGTTGAAGCAATCCTGTTAGGCATGGGCCAATTCCAACAGTACCTCGTAGTAGGACCGTTGCAGAATGCGGGCTTTTAGCCACGCGTAAAAGCTGATGACCTGCAAGTCTTCGCGCTCTTCGGAAATAAATGGCGGCAGGTGCATCACCCGGTTTCCGAAATTGCGCTCTTGGGTAATGACAGGATTTTCGACCAACTCACGCACCAAAGCCAGGTATGCCAGCACTGGCTGGTATGGGCCACCAGCCGGCACAGCGGGGGATTCGAGAGTTTCGGGCACTGCCGGGAACTGCTCGCGAACGGCACGGTCGAGCGCTCGCAGCCGGCCCAGGGCTACTTCGGTATTGCCCAACTCAACCTGAATGAGCATTTCGCCGATGTTACGGTTCAGCATCCACTCCAGGCCCAGGTGCTGCTCCAGCCAGTGGTCGGTACGGCCCAGGGTCAGCAGCGTGTGGTTGGCTTTGGCAAACTTACCCTCGGCAAAATAGTGAAATGTAAGCTGCAGCCGCACCGCCAGCTCGTTGTTTTCGGTCAGCGGCCTGGGACCGCCCAGCAGCGTATCAAGCAGCACAATGCTTTCGCTATTGCGGCGCAGAAACGAATAATTGGCGGCCAGCAGCAATGTAAAGCGCGGCGCATACTCGCCAAACTGCCGGCCCGGACCAGTAGCCAGCAGTTCCTGTGCTTGTTCCAGATAGGCCACTGACTCAGCAAAGCGGCGCGAGCGGTACAGTGCATGGGCCAGCATATAAAGCAGCTTCAACTGGTGCCCGCGCTGGGCCGGTGCGAAGCCGTGGCGGCGCTCCATGAGCTTGTAGCAGCGTTCGACGAAGGCAGCAAAGGCGGCAAAATCGCGCCGCACCAACATCGCAACGCGCGTGATGGACATGAGCCGGCTCAGCAGGGAGGGCGAACGGGCAAAAGCTTCCTGCAAATCGTACTCGGCCAGCACCTGGCGCAAAATATCGTCGGCGGGCACCATGGCCCGGCCCTGTGTCCGCGACCCGCGCAGGCGCTGGCGCAGCACGCTGTCGGCAATGTTGGCGCGCTCCTCTTCGTCGGCAGCTTTTTTGTTGAGGCGGTAGCGGGGCAGTATCTCGTCGAGCGGCTCGGCGTGCGGCGAGCTGGCGTATTGAATCTGAAGGTTGTACACGGCATTCAGCTGCTCGTGCTGCTCGCTTTCGCGGCCCAGCTTTTCGGCTTTGCGCAGCGTGTTCCAGGCGAGGCGCGGAATGCCGGCCTCGAACAGGTACTGAGCCAGCGTGAGGTGGCCGCGCACAGTGGCCGCGGCGGTGGTATCGAGCTGGCGCTGACGTAGGAGCAGGTAGTCCGTCAGGTGGCGCATGAGACGCTTGCGCAGGGCGTAGTAGGCCACTGCGTTGGGCTCGTCGGGGTAGAGCTTGTCGATAATCTTCTCAGGCTTGAGCTCTTTGGCCTGAATCAGCAGTTCATAGAGGCGCGAATCGAGCCGGCCTGCTGTTTTGCGCCGCTGCCGCTGAATGAACACGCCGAACTCGCGGCGCTCGTCGGGATTAAGGGTTAGCAGGGTAGTGCGCAGGTCATCCATCGAGCCAAATTACGCCGGCGCAGGAAACCAACGCTTCCGTGATAGCACAAGAGCCTACAAAGTCGGAATCATCATTTATATTTTATTGAATATTAGTTAATTATAACCTGAAATACTTCGGAGCAAAGTCTGTAAAAAGAAGAAATTGGCTGAACAAAGCCTCACCTTAACATCTTCCTTCTTGCGCCTTAGCATTGGGCACTTTTATCCAGTCAAACGGCAGCAACTTCCCATCACTCTGGGCGTGGCACCTAACAGTGAGGGCGGCTGCTTGAGCCTGCTTGTGGGCTTCAATGCCCGCCACCGCCAGGGCCACGGCCGGGGCATGTTTTCTAGCCCTCACTAGCTCAACACTAGCATTTGAGCGGGTTACCTTTTCTAAATTGTCTGATTAAAGGCACATTTTAACATTTATGCTTTTTTAAAACGCCATGAAAATCTCCTTCAAAATCCTGTTTGCTGTAGCTGCTCTCGCCACCGCTTCGTGCTCTGAGAAAAAAGCAGACGATGCTGCTACCACCACTGAAAACGCTGCTTCGAACGCTGGCGACAAAATGGAAGGTGCCGTTGACGAAGCTAAAGCTGACATCGCCCGCGAGCCCGGCGACACGGCCGTAGTGCGCGACGTACCCGCCGACAAAGTAGTGGAAGAAGTTCCTGCCACCCCGCAGAAGTAATCGACCCCACTTACCTCAAAGCCCCGCTGCCTCCGCAGCGGGGCTTTTTGCTTTTATCACCCTGTCAGTGCGGCCGGCAACCCCTACTATAGTTAGCTGCGGGCTTGATTTGCAGCTCACGAAACAGGGCGAAGCGCTGCAGCGTTGAGGCATCAATAAGGAGGTATAAGATTCCGGCATTCATGGTCCAGCTTCAACGCAGCCGAAACGGGATGCGTAAAAGCTCAACACTCCCCTTCCCACCCAAAGTATTTCTCACGTACCTAACGCCTTTTCATCATGGACCTTAACAGCAATAATGTTAGCGACAATACCGAGCTGCAAGCTCGCGGCAACTGGAACCAACTAAAAGGAGCCGCCAAGCAAAAGTGGGGCAGCCTCACCGACGATGACCTTTCGTACAGCGAAGGCAAGCAGGATGAGTGGTTTGGCCAATTGCAGGCAAAAACCGGCGAAACCATCGACAGCATCAAGAACTGGTTTCACAACGCAACCAATGACGCGAGTGCCACGGCCACCGGCAATAGCACCGAGTTGAAAGCCCGCGGCGACTGGAACCAGATTAAGGGCCAGGCCAAGCAGAAGTGGGGCACCCTCACCGACGATGACCTCGACTACGAAGACGGTAAGCAGGACGAGTGGTACGGCCGCCTGCAGGAAAAAACGGGCCACGCCGTCGACGACATCAAAGGCTGGTTCCAGCGCACGTTCTAACGCATGTATTTCCCGATGAAGTAACCTGGCTTCCACTTCATACCACGTTGCATCATCATTCAAAAGCCCCTTCTGGAAACAGAAGGGGCTTTTTTGGCATCTATACTCTTTTCATCATCTCAACCTTTGCCCCGGGTTGCTGCGTAAGGCAAAGCTGTATTCTACCCGCTGCTATTATGTCTGCCACCGATACCCTACTTGATGCTGTTCCTCACTCGCCTTCGTCCGGCATTAAAGCGCTGGCTAAGCTCGGCTTTGCAGCCATAGGCGTAGTGTATGTGCTCATGGGAGTATTGGCCTTGCTCGCTGCCATGGGCCAGCAAAGTGGCACCCGTGCCGACAAGGAAGAAGCCGTGCAGCACCTGCAGCAGCTACCCGGCGGCAGCGTGTTGCTAGGCCTGATTGCGCTGGGCCTGCTTGGCTATATCCTGTGGCGCTTTGTGCAGGCTCTGCGCGATACCGAATCCAAAGGAACCAGCCTGAAAGGGCTGAGCTTTCGGTTCTGGTACGTGTGCAGCGGGCTTTTCTACAGCGGCCTGGCCATATACGCTGCTAAGCTTGCCCTAAACGGCCACGCCGACGAAGGCGGCGATGCCCCGAAAACGCTGGCGGCCACGGTGCTGGGCTGGCCCGGAGGCGACTGGCTCCTGATGTTGGCGGGTGTTGTTACCATCTTCATTGGCCTGTACCAGGCATACCGCGCCTTTTCGGGGCAGCTGCAATCCGATGTAAACGAGCGGCGCCTTTCTACCGCCGAGCACCGCCTTGTGTACCGGACCGCGCAGGTGGGCGTCGCAGCCCGGGGCATCGTGGTGGGCATCATCGGCTATTTTTTTGTTCAGGCCGGGCAGCAGTCGCGGGCCGGAGCGGTGGGCAGCACCGACGAAGCTTTCGACTTTCTGGCCGCAATGGGACAACCCGTACTGGCAGCCGTGGCCGCAGGCCTCATTGCCTACGGCCTCTACTCGCTGGTGCAGGCCCGCTACCCCATTCTGCGGGGCGTGTAGCGGTTAGGCCTGCACGGTTTCGGCTACGTAGTCGCTCAGGTATTGGTACCGCTCGGTGAGGTGTCCCTCTTTGGCAATGGTAGCACGGGCAATTACGCCCTCGGCGTCGTCGCCCAGCAGGTGGGGCAGCACCTTGTCGATGAGCTGGCGGCCGAAGTCGCGGCTGGCGTTGCGGGGCAACTCGCAGGGTAGGTTGTCCACGGCCATCACGGTGATGTTTTCGGGCTGTGAGTAGGCCGGTTCCAGCTCGCCGGTGGCCGGGTTGTAGTCGAACACCGGCTCGGCAATGGTGCTGCTGCGCTTGGTGGTGGGCACCGAGCCGTTCACGTCGCAGGTAACGTCGGCAATGGTATTGATGCGGAAGTCGGGCCGGCGCGTATCGGCTTCTGTGAAGAGCAGTGGCGCGGCCGGGTGCCAGTAAGCGCAGGCAATGAGCAAGTCGGTTACGGGCAGAAAATTGCCAAACGTCGACTCATATTCCGCGGGGTGCTGGTGAAAATTCTGCGTGTCCCACACGCGGCCGTCGCGGCGGCGGTTGTAGTCGGAGCTGCGCAGCTGGGTATACACCGGCTCGTTGAAATCGAGGTACAGGTAATCGTACACACTCACCCGCCGGATGCCCATGCGGTCGAGCACTTCCAGCGCGCCCTGCGCCACGCGGCCCGAGCCGGTCACGGCCATCTTAATGGTTGGCAGCTTCTTTACCTTGAAAAACTCCTCCTGCATGTCGTCCATATCCACGCACTGGTAAGCGGGCTTCAGGTTGTAGAGGCCGTGTTTGCGGCCGTAGGTGAGCAGGCCATTGTAGGCCCCCACAATGCCAGCGTAGCGCCCGAAGGCGACAATGCGCTCGCCGTGCTCGTTGGTCAGCAGCTCGTAATCAATGAGGGTAATATTCTTGCGGAGTACCGCTTGCAGCAGCTTGCGGTTGGCCGGCTGCTTCTTCACGGTGTGCGAAAAGAATAAGTACGTTTTGTTGGGAATAAGCTGGTCGATGGGTACTTCCTTCACGCCCATCAGCACATCGCAGCCACTTACATCCTCGCGTACGTCCAGCCCCAGGTCGCGGTACTCCTGGTCGGTGTAGCTGCGGATGGCACTGCTTTGCACCACCACACGCAGCCCGGGGAAATCGTCCTGCGCCTCAACGCACTTTTTGGGGGTGAGGGGAACGCGCTTGTCGGGCGGGGTCTTGCCTTCGCAAATAAGGCCGATGGTAAGGGGCATGGGGTGGTGGGAATTGGAGAGGAAAGCTTTTAGCAGCACAACGTGCTTTTTGTCGCTCGTTGATGTTCTGCTTATTCAACTGGCAGCCAAAATTACGGCTTTGTTGGCAGTTCGTCGGGACGTTTCGGGCGTACCTTTGTTAAGGACTCTGATACTGAAAACCCACCCGCCTAATTGGCTCCCCACCAACCCATTCCCGTCTTTATGTCGTTGAAATTCTCGCCAGTCGACGTTTTTGAAGCCCGCCACAACGCGCCTGGTGCCGAAGCCCAGGCGGCGATGCTCCGCGCCATTGGCGTGGACAGCATCGAGCAGCTCATCGCCGAAACCGTGCCGACTGCCATTCGCCTGAAGAAGCCGCTCGACCTGCCCGCCGCCCTCAGCGAACGGGCTTTTCTGGCAAAGTTCAAGCAGATTGCCGGCCAAAACCAGGTGTTCAAAAGCTACATCGGCCTTGGCTACCACGATACCACCCTGCCCCCCGTTATCCAGCGCAACATTCTGGAAAACCCGGGCTGGTACACCGCTTACACGCCTTACCAGGCCGAAATTGCCCAGGGCCGCCTCGAAGCCCTCATCAACTACCAGACTGTGGTAATTGACCTCACCGGCCTCGAAATCGCTAACGCCAGCCTGCTCGACGAAGGCACCGCTGCCGCCGAGGCTATGCACATGTTGCACAGCCAGACCAAGAAAAAAGGCGCCAACCAGTACTTCGTGTCGGAGCAGGTGCTGCCCCAGACCATCGACCTGCTGCGCACCCGTGCCACGCCAGTCGGCATTGAGTTGGTCGTGGGCGACCACCGCCAGGTTGACCTGAGCAACCAAGGCTTCTTCGGCGCGATGGTGCAGTACCCGGCCGCCGACGGCGAGGTATTCGACTACAAGGACTTCATCGCCAGCGCACAGAAGAACAATGTGTTTGTGGTGATGGGTGCGGACCTGCTAGCCCTCACGCTACTGACTTCGCCCGGCGAGTTGGGTGCCGATGTGTGCGTGGGCAATTCGCAGCGCTTTGGCGTGCCCATGGGCTACGGCGGGCCGCACGCGGGCTTCTTCTCCTGCAAAGACCAGTTTAAGCGCGTCATTCCCGGCCGCCTCATTGGCCAGAGCGTGGACGCGGCCGGCAACAAGGCCTACCGCATGGCCCTGCAAACCCGCGAGCAGCACATTCGCCGCGAAAAAGCTACTTCCAACATCTGCACGGCGCAGGTGCTGCTGAGTGTGCTGGCTGGCATGTACGCCGTGTACCACGGCCCGCAGCGCGTTCGGCAGTTTGCCACCAACACCCACCTGCTGGCCCAAACGCTGGAAGCCGGCCTCAAGAAATTGGGTGTGGAGCAAACCAACGAGTACTACTTCGACACCCTGAACCTACGCCTCGAAAGCACCGAGATGCAGCAGGCCCTGAAGCAGGAAGCCGAAGCCGCCCGCCTCAATTTCCGCTATTTCGACGAAGTACGCGTGGGTATTTCGCTGAACCAGAACACCGAGCTGCACGACGTAGCCGATATTCTGGACGTATTCGCCAAAGTGCTGGGCAAGGAAGCCGACCAGCTGGCCGCCGAAATCGAAGCCAGCGAGTTGCGCGTTCCCGCCAGCCTGGTGCGCAGCAGCGAGTACATGACGCACCCCGTCTTCAATACGCACCACGCCGAGCACGAGCTATTGCGCTACATGAAGCAGCTCGAAAACAAGGACCTCAGCCTCGCGCACAGCATGATTCCCCTAGGCTCCTGCACCATGAAGCTGAACGCTACGGCTGAAATGATTCCGGTGACCTGGCCCGAAATCGGTGGCCTGCACCCCTTTGCCCCCATCGACCAAGCCAAAGGCTACCAGCAGATTTTCTCCGACCTGCAAACCTGGCTGTGCGAGGTAACCGGCTTCGCGGCCGTCAGCCTGCAGCCCAACTCGGGCGCGCAGGGTGAGTATGCCGGCCTGCTGGCCATCAAAGGCTACCATGATGCCCGCGGCGACCATCACCGCAACGTGGCCCTCATCCCGGCTTCGGCCCACGGCACTAACCCCGCTTCGGCCGTAATGGCTGGCATGCAGGTAGTGGTGGTGAAAAGCACCGAAGACGGCAACATCGACGTAGCCGACCTCAAAGCCCAGGCTGAGAAGTACGCTGCTAACCTCAGCTGCCTGATGGTGACGTACCCCAGCACACACGGCGTGTACGAGGAAACCATCATCGACATCTGCCAGACCATTCACAACCACGGCGGCCGCGTGTACATGGACGGCGCCAACATGAACGCCCAAGTGGGCCTCACTTCGCCTGCCACCATCGGCGCCGACGTGTGCCACCTGAACCTGCACAAAACCTTCTGCATTCCGCACGGCGGCGGCGGCCCCGGCGTAGGCCCCATCGGCGTGGTGGCCGACCTGGCCCCCTACCTGCCCGGTCACGCCGTGGTGCCGGTAGAAGGCCGCGTGAACGGCTCGGTTTCGGCGGCGCCCTGGGGCTCGGCCAGCATCCTGCCCATTAGCTACGCCTACATTTCGATGATGGGCGGCGACGGCCTGCAGCGCGCTACCCAACTGGCTATTCTTAACGCCAACTACATCAAGGCCCGCCTCGAAGCGCACTACCCGGTGCTCTATACGGGCAGCCACGGCCGTTGCGCCCACGAGATGATTCTTGACTGCCGTCACTTCAAAAAGGCAGGGATTGAAGTCGAAGACATTGCCAAGCGCCTGATGGACTACGGCTACCATGCGCCGACGGTGTCGTTCCCGGTGGCTGGCACGCTGATGGTGGAGCCCACCGAAAGCGAAAGCAAGGCAGAGCTCGACCGTTTCTGCGACGCCATGATTTCCATCCGCAAGGAAATTGCCGCGGTAGAATCCGGCAAGGCTGATGCCAAAGACAACGTTCTTAAGCACGCGCCGCACACCGCCGCTACGGTGCTGGTGCACGACTGGACGCGCCCCTACTCGCGCGAGCAGGCCGTATACCCCATGGAGTACGTGCGCGCCAACAAGTTCTGGCCCAGCGTTAGCCGCATCGACTCGGCTTACGGCGACCGCAACCTGATTTGTAGCTGCACGCCAATGGAGGACTACGCCGACCAGCAGGAAGAACTGGTGCAGGCTGACAAAGGCCCATCGTACTAATCAACGCCATGATTAACCACACAAAAAAGCCTCGTCATTCCTGACGAGGCTTTTTTGTGTGGCCTGGCACCATACATTTTTAGCAGACTGGATAACAGCGGTTATTTCTTTTTGCGGTTACCACGCTCGTTGCCGCGCTCGCCAAAGCAGCGGCGGTCCATGTAGCCCACTTGGGTCTGGCCTCCTTTGTCGAGGCGCACGCGCACGAAATAGGCGTTGATGGTATCGGTTACCTGTACTTCGTTGCCAGTAGTGGTTTGAGCCAGTATGGCCGAAGTTTTGGTCATGCCATCGTATACCGGGCAATCGACGATGGTATTGTAGGCAACGGGCGTGCGTTCGACGCCACCTCTACTTGATTCATCGCGGGATGCTGTGCAGGCAGCAGCCAAACTAACCGCGGCTACTAAGAGTAACGCTGTACTTTTCATTAATAATAGGAGAAGCAGGAAGATGTATTTTGTGGGTAAGGTAGGACAAAATCCGGTTAAGTCAATAATAGGCAAACAGAATTAGCACACATGCAGGCTTTATTTCAGGTTGGTAAAATGTGAACGTTGGATTGCCATTTTCCGTTAACTCAATAGCCGCCCGCACACGCCCGTTTGGTCTGATAAACGGCCTGTTAGGCGCTCCATCCACTTGTTCATTATTGCTTTATGAATCACATCACCCGTTATCTAGCTCGTCCGGTGGCGCTGGCTGCCGCTGGCTTGCTACTGCTGCTGGGCCCCAGCGGCTGCTCCACCGCCGCCCGCGTGGGCGTGACCAATGACTTTGACCATGCCGTTAACTTCCGGGCATTCAAAACCTGGGCTTGGTACCCGCAGCAACCCAAGGATGCCGAAGGCGGCCCAGCCAAAGGCTATGAATCGTTCCTGGATAAGCGCATGCGTGCTTCGGTAACTGCCGAGCTCACAGCCAAAGGTCTGACTGAGGTTGCCGCGAATGCTGCCCCCGACATTTATGTGGCCTACAGCGCACGCGTTGAGGACAAGCAGCAGGTGTCGCCCTACAACAACGGCATGGGCTACCCCTATGGCTACGGCTACGGTGGGTATTACGGCCGCGGCTATTCGCCCGTGACGCAGTACAAAGCGGGCACCGTGGTTATCGACATTGTGGATGCCCGCCGCAAGGAGCTTGCTTGGCGCGGCACTGGCCAAGCCCAGGTAAACCAAAACACCATCGACGAAGCCGAAACCCATCGCATCGTGAACGGTATCCTGAGCACTTACCCGCCGCAGGACAACAACGCCCGCCGCTAAGGCCGCGTTTGTAACAGCAAAAAGCCCGCTCAAACTGAGCGGGCTTTTTTGTTGCTGGCGGTTAGTGACCCGGACTAGATTGGCACGTTCACGTGGCGCTCGGCGTGGTAAGAGCTGCGCACCAACGGGCCGCTTTCTACATACTTAAGGCCACGGCGCAGGCCTTCCTCCTTGTAGTGAGCAAACTGGTCGGGGGTGATGAACTCGGCTACGTCGAGGTGACGCTTGGTGGGCTGCAAGTACTGGCCCAGGGTGAGGATATCGAGGCCATTGGCCACGAGGTCGTCCATGGCCTGGTACAGCTCATCGGCCTTTTCGCCCAGGCCCAGCATGATGCCCGACTTGGTGCGGTGCCCGGCTAGTTTGGTGCGACGAATCTGCTCGAGGCTGCGGTCGTAGCGGGCCTGTGGGCGCACCATGCGGTAGAGGCTGCCCACGGTTTCGATGTTGTGCGAAATCACTTCCTGTCCGCCCGAAATCATCACATCGAGCGCATCCCAGTTGGCTTTCACATCCGGAATCAGGGTTTCGATGGTGGTACCGGGCGAAAGCTGCTTGGTGAGCACCACCGTCTCGCGCCACACGCTGGCACCACGGTCCTTCAGTTCGTCGCGGTTCACCGAAGTGATAACGGCGTGCTTCACTTTCATTAGGGCAATGGCTTCGGCCACGCGGCGCGGCTCGTCGAGGTCGTACTCGGTGGGCCGGCCGGTTGCTACGGCGCAAAACGAGCACGAACGGGTGCAGATGTTGCCCAGAATCATGAACGTGGCCGTGCCGGCACCCCAGCACTCGCCCATGTTGGGGCAGTTGCCGCTCTCGCAGATGGTGTGCAGCTTGTGCTCGTCTACGAGGCGGCGCACGGCGGCGTACTCTTCGCCCACGGGCAGCTTCACACGCAGCCAGTCGGGTTTGCGCGGGCGGGCGGGGGCAGCCGTTTCGGGCTGAATAACGGGCAAATCTATCATTTTCAGTTAACAGTTGGCAGTTAACACGTAGCAGTTAACCCTATGAAAAATAATTTGCAGCTAAATCGTCGCGACCAAGCAGCAGCACAAAAATAACCCCGGAATTGTCGTCCAACAGCAACACCGCTTAGCTGGTTTGCACTGCCCGAGCTTATCTATTATCGGTTAATGGCATTTAGCTACGATGCCCAAAGTAGAGCGTGAGGTACACCGAAGGAAAAAACTGGCGGTTGAGGTTGTCTTCCGACAGGTTCGGGTCGGGAGCCAAAATAACCATGCGCTTGGTGAAAGCTTCGACCAGAAATCCGACCTCGACGCCAGCCACCGCGTCGCGGTAGCGACCGTACTCAAAGCTTAGGCCTCCACGCAGGTGTGCTCCGGGCACAATTTTGGTTTGGCCGATGCCGCTGAACAAGGGGCCGTGGTCGAGAATGGCCAACTCGACGTTGTGCTTCTTCCGGTCATACTGCTCATTCACAATATCATCGGTCGACAAGTTGTACTGCGTTTGCCCCACGGCGAAGGTGCGGTCGTAGGTAATGTAGTAGGGCATGAGCAGGCCTATTGACGGGCCCGCACTGGCTAGCGCATTTACCTGCACCCCCGATTCGGCCGCCTTGCGGAACAGGACGCGCTGCAGCCCAAACGAAGGACGCAGCACAAACGCGTAGTTGGTTTTGCTGGCGATGTAAGTACCGCCCACGTACGGGTTGGTCATTCGCTGCTCCTTGCCGGTGTTTTTTAGCATCACGCCTTCCACCATCCAGAAGCGCAGGTTGCGGTCGTCGAGCACCCGCGACGAGCGGATGGAGGCCCCACCCAGCAACCCGCCTTGGTCGTTGAAATTGATGCCAAACACGAATTCCTTGCGGTAAGACTGCTCGTCGGACGGCGCCAGGGGTACCACCGTTGTGCGTAGCGGGGCCTGCGCCTGAGCCGTGCCTACGCTTGCTGCCAGCCCCAGCCCGACCACCGGCAGGGCACGCGCCACAAAACGAATACCGGCCTGTAAACGCGATGCAACTGCCCGCCCCAATGCAAAACCCTCGGTGAGGTGTAAATTAGCTACTGAAATCATGATGCCTTAAAGGTAACTATCTGACTTGAAGAACACCGCCACCGCCCGCTACGCCGGCCACCTCCGCACCGAAGCTACGCACACCGCTTCGGGTAACATTATTCAGACCGACGCCCCCGTCGATAACCACGGCCGGGGCGAGGCCTTCTCCCCCACCGACCTCGTGAGCACGGCCCTGGGCTCGTGCATGATGACGGTGATGGGCATTGTGGCCGAGCGCCACAACTGGGACCTAGTAGACAGCACCTTCACGGTGCTTAAACACATGAGCACTGAGGCACCGCGCCGCATTGCTCAAATTGACGTGACGTTTACACTGCCCGCCGCTCTGGCCCCGCAGGACCGGACCATCCTCGAGCGCGCGGCCCACACCTGCCCGGTGGGCCTGAGCCTGCACCCGGAAGTGCGGCAGAACATTGTATTCGAGTATATGTAAGCTTGGATTGCATAAAGGGTTACCGAAAGAACAGAACAACTGCTCTTCCGGTAACCCTGTGTTTTACTTTACCACAGCCTGCACATCGCTGAGGCGGATGCCCATGTGCGAAGCATCGTAGGCACATTCGCCATCTTTGATGAGCAGAAGCTGGGGCGACTCGTGGCGCACACCAAACTGCTCCGCAATCTGGGCCGAAATGGGCCGGAAACGCAGCAAATCGAGGTAGTAGATGGGCACGTTTAGGCCACTATCGGCCCACTGGCGCTCAATCTTGCCTTTGGCGGCAGCGCTGATGGAACAGGTAGTGCTGTGCTTGAAGATGAGCACCGGCTGCTCGTGCGAGGCACGGGCCAAATCGGTGAGTTGCGCGGAATCGGTGAGGGGAAGCCAGGGAGTGGACATTCAGATTTACTTAGTTTAATAGATAGCGAAAACAGCCGGTGCGGCCGAAAGATTCGAACATACGCTTAGCGTACGCGATAACACTGGCTTTCCGTTGCTTTCTGCTAACCGGCTCACTTCTTTTTTGCTTTTTTGACCTCCTGCGCCGGGGGGCGCTGCAAGGTCGTTTTGCGGCGCACGCCCAGCAGACCGGGTGGTTGCACGTTGGGAGCGGTGCCGGTTTTGTAATTGAGCTCGCGGTCGTTGGCTGGGCGCGGCTCGTTGCTGGCTCCGCGCTTCAGGCGGTTGGGCGTAACGTCGAGGTGGCTCTCTTTGTACGGCGATTCGGTGGCGCGGGCCTCGCGCAAGGCGCGGCGGTTGGCTGCCCGAATGCGGCCGGGCTTTTCCTTCACAATTTGGGCATGAGCAGCTGGTGCAAGTAGCCCCGCCAGCAACAGCACCAAGGCCAGTAGTGGCGCTACCCGGCTACGGCTTGCCCGTAGGGCCGGCACCAGGAGCGGCCGGCGGCCCACCGGGGCCGGCATTGGGAGCAGCAGGCGGGCCGTCCGGAGCAGCTTCGCGGGCTGGGGCGTCGTCGGCCTCTGGCTTAGGCTCCTTGGGTGCGGGCCGGTGGTCGGGGCTGTAGTTGGGTTTTGCATGGAGGCCGAATTTGAAGAAGTTGCGGATAGAATCGATGGGATGGAAGCCTTTGTGCTGCTTGTGGATTTTGCGGCGGTTCAGCTTCGGCTTTTTCATCAACTGCTGCTTGTCGTAGCGCACCGTGGAGCGTTCGGGCAGGGTACTGGTCGTGGTGGCCGTTGGCGTGGCCGATGCCAGCGGCGCACCCGATGGCGTCGACACATCGGTAGCAGCTTCGGTATCAGTACCACTAGCGGCCTGTTTCTTCTTCTTTGAACCAAACAGGCCGCCCAACAAGCCACTTTTCTGGCTGTCGCCGCTGCTGTTGACTTTGGCTTCCTTCTCGCGGGCTTCTTTGGCTTTCTTCTCTGCTTTCTGCTGAGCGATGAATTGCTTGGATGGCTTGGGCGTGGGCAGCCGGTAAGGGTGCACCATCTTGTGGTAGAGACTACAACTGCCTAGCCCAGCCAGCAGCAGTGCGCCGAACAGCAGCGAAAAGAAAGTAGAGAGGAGGCGTTGTTTCACTGCGAGTTGGGCCGAAGCTCAGGATACGTAAATAGCAATAGAGCGGACGCGCGAAAACCGCGCCAACCTGAACTGTACTAGTAGCTGCGCAGCGCCTGTACCTGCTCGCGCAGGCGCTGTTGGGGCAGGAAGGCCGCCTCCAGCGGTGGTGCAAACGGGATGGCGGTATCGAGCGAGGCCACGCGGCGCACCGGCGCATCGAGGTGCTCGAAGCAATTTTCGCCAATCCAGGCTGCGATTTCGCCGCCGATGCCGCCCGTCATGGTGTCTTCGTGTAGGATGATGACACGGCCGTTTTTCTCCACGGTGCGGCGCACAGCTTCTTGGTCCCAGGGCAGCAGGGTGCGCAGGTCGAGAATGTCGGCCGACACGCCCAAGTCCTGGCAGGTTTGCAGGGCCCAGCGCACGCCCATGCCGTAAGTGATGATGCTCATTTCATCGCCTTCGGCGGCCAGCGCAGCCTGCCCGATGGGCGTGGTGTAGTAAGCCTCGGGCACCGGGCCGGTGAGGCTGCGGTAGAGCATCTTGTGCTCGAAGTACAGCACGGGGTTGGGGTCTTCGAAGGCTGCGCAGAGCAAGCCCTTGGCATCGTGCGGGTTGCTGGGGTACACCACTTTCAGGCCGGGCACGTGCGTGAACCAGGCCTCGTTGCTCTGGGAGTGGAAGGGGCCGGCGGCCGAGCCGGCACCGGTGGGCATGCGTACCACCACGTCGGCGTTCTGGCCCCAGCGGTAGTGGCTCTTGGCCAGGTTGTTTACAATCTGGTTGAAGCCGCAGGTGACAAAATCGGCAAACTGCATTTCCACCATGGCCTTCTTGCGCTTGATGCTCAGGCCCAGCCCGATGCCGACAATGGCCGACTCGCACAGCGGCGTATTACGCACCCGGGCCTTGCCAAATTCAGCCACAAAGCCTTCCGTAATTTTGAAGACCCCGCCGTAATCGGCAATGTCCTGGCCCATGAGCACCAGTTCGGGGTAGCGCTCCATGCTCTGCTTCATGCCCTCCTGAATAGCATCGATGAAGCGCTTTTCGGGGGCCGCTGCGTCTTTCGGCGCGTCGGTTACGGGCGCATCGAAGGGCTGGTACATGTCGGCAATTTCCTCCTGGATGTCGGCCGTGGGCATGGGTTCGGCGTCGGCTTCCTGCAGGCCGGCTTCAATGGCAGCCTTGATTTTCTCGCGGATGCCGTGCTTGGCCGTTTCGGTGAGAATGCCCTCGGCCATGAGCCACTTCTCGTAGTTCTCGACCGGGTCTTTGGCGGCCCATTCTTCCATCAGGCTTTGGGGCACGTACTTGGTGCCGCTGGCTTCCTCGTGGCCGCGCATGCGGAACGTGAGGGCCTCGACCAGTACCGGGTGTGGGTTCTGGCGCATGTCCTCAGCCAAGCGCTTGATGGTGGTGTACACTTCGAGCACGTTGTTGCCGTCGACCTGCACGGCCTCCATGCCATAAGCAGGACCTTTGTCGACGAACGACTTGAAGCGAAACTGCTCGTTGCTGGGCGTGCTCAGGCCGTAGCCATTGTTTTCGATGATGAAGATAACCGGCAGCTGCCACACGGCGGCCACATTCAGGGCTTCGTGGAAGTCGCCTTCGCTGGCGCCGCCGTCGCCGCTGTAGGTCACGGTCACTTTGGGGTTTTTATCGAGCACGTCGGCTAGGGCGATGCCGCCGGCTACGGCCAGCTGCGGCCCGAGGTGCGATATCATGCCCACGATGTGGTGCTCGTTGGTACCGAAGTGGAAGCTGCGGTCGCGGCCTTTGGTGTAGCCGGTGCGCTTGCCCTGCCACTGGGCAAACAGGCGGCCCAGCGGCACCTCACGCCCCGTGAACACGCCCAGGTTGCGGTGCAGCGGCAGAATGTACTCGTCGGCTTCCAGCGCCAGCGTGCTGCCCACCGAGATGGCCTCCTGGCCGATGCCCGAAAACCACTTGCTCACTTTGCCCTGCCGCAGCAGAATCAACATTTTTTCCTCAATCAGCCGGGGGCGCAGCAGGTGCTGGTAGAGGTGCAGCAGGGTTTCGTTGGTGAGGGCTTGCCGGTCGAATGTGAGGGCGGTGGCGGTGGGCGTCATGTGGAAAAATGGGTGGGTTGGGACGGCAAAGGTAGCGGGCGAATGCCCGCGGCCCGCCCCCCACCACGCTCACGTCCGACCAGCATTTGCCAGCTATCACCAACCTGCTAGCGGTTAAGCTCGATATCGAACCGCCCTTCTGTTACGCGCACTTCGGCTGGCAGGCCGGCGGCCCGGTGAGCTTCCGGCATAAGCGTGGTGCGCAGTTCGAACCGGCCCGCCACCACCGGGTGCATGCCCGCCGTATCGAGGCGCGTGATGGTAAGGGTGCCGGTGGCCGCCGCGTAGACGAGCTGCCGACTAGCGGTGGCCAGGGCTGCAGTGCGGCCGGCATCAGCCGGGCCGCCTAGCTCGTACAGCCCGGGCCCATTGATGTGAGCAGCCCGTAACGAAACAGTGGTAATCGGCCCTTCGACCTGCAGGCGCCGGAAGGCATCGAGGCGTAGCTCGCCGTGCTGGTAGTATGCGGTGGGGGTGAGTACGCGGCCGTCGAGAGTGCGAGTGTTGCTGGCTTCCCAGGGCTGGCCATTCACGCGGCAGCCAAAGGTGTTAGCTCCTACCTTGCTTTCGGCGGGCAAGTGCACGGGCGCCAGCGTCGGATATAGGTCGGCGGTGGCGTCTTCGCAACTGGCCAGCAGGGCAAGCAGTGGCAACAGCAGGAGTAGGCGTTTGGGCATGAGAAGCAGCGGAAGAAAGGGGTGGATGGGAACGAAAGGTACTGAGTTAGCTTGACTTTCGCAGTTGTGGCCTTTCGGTACGTGTAGCTGCATCTGGTAGCAGTGTGTAATCTGCGGGAGGGGAGGCATCTATCTTCGCAGCTGCTTTTCCTTCCTTGTTTTATTATGGTCCGACTTCTACCCATCGGTGTTCTGTTGATGGCAGCCATCGCCGCACAGGCACA
The DNA here is from genome assembly GCF_039539585.1 of Hymenobacter glaciei. Classification (NCBI taxonomy): domain Bacteria; kingdom Pseudomonadati; phylum Bacteroidota; class Cytophagia; order Cytophagales; family Hymenobacteraceae; genus Hymenobacter; species Hymenobacter glaciei. The sequence continues at coordinate 285,709 of NZ_BAABDK010000025.1, forward strand.
ACAGGCCGACACCTTAGCCCCAGGCACTCCTATTGTTCGTTTGGTAGCTACCCCTGTCCCAGGCGACAGCACTGTTCGAAGCATCCGTATCTATGGGGGCATCACCGCCGTGCACCCTCTGTTTACGCGGGTGGCTGGGGTGCAGGTAACGCCTTATTCTGGTGCCCCCGGCGCGGGCGCCGTGGTGCGCATTCGCGGCGCGGCCAGCCTCGACAACCACGTCCAGCCGCTGTACGTGGTGGACGGCGTACCGGTGTTCCAGTACCGGTTCAACACCTTCAGCGAGGTGTCCGGCTTCAATCCGCCGCCCATCAACCCCGACGCCAGCACCAACCCACTCCTGAGCATTGCCCCGGAAGATATTGAGCAGGTCGAAATCTTGAAGGGCGCGTTCGACACCGGCCAATACGGCTTTCTGGGTCAGAATGGGGTTGTCCGCATCACCACCCGGCGCGGGGCGGCGGGGCAGCCGCTGCAGGTGCAGTACACGGGCTGGGGCGGCGTGCAAACGGCCCGCAACCGCTACCAGCTGCTGGGCGCCCGCGAAGCCGCCGAGCTGGCCAACGAAGCCGCCCGCAACAACGGCTATGCCCCTGACTTCACACCGGCCGAAATAGCCAGTTTCGGGGCCGGTACCGACTGGCAAGCCGAAGTGCTGCGCGCCGCAGCCATACAGGAGCATCACCTGAACCTGCAGGGCAGCAACGCCTACGGCACACGCTATTACGCCGGGCTCGACTACCTCAACCAGCAAGGCATTGTGCTTAGCTCCGACCTGCACCGCTACGGCCTGCGCCTGAACCTCGACCAGAATATCGGCCAGCACCTGCGCCTGAGCGCGGGGCTGAACTACAACCAGGTGGAGGAGCACCGCCCCACGGCCAACGCCCTTCCCCTGGCGTTGCGCCTGCTGCCCACTGTGCCGGTGTACGACGCCACCGGTGACTACGCCACCGATTATGGCAACCCAAACCCGGTGCAGGTAGCCAACCAAAACCTGAGCAATACCCGCAACCGCCGCTTGCTGGCGCACGGCGAGCTGAATTATGAGTTCCTGCCGGGCCTGAGGCTGAACCTGCGCGCCTCGCTGGAACGCGACTCGCTGGTTGCGCGCGATTACCTGGGGCCAAATAATTACTATCAGCGGGTTGGAGGGTATGAGGGCAGCACCCGCCGCGCTTTTCATCAGCAGACCATTCTCAACCCCGCCCTGCGCTATGCCCGTAACCTGGGGTTGCGCCACGCCATTACGGCCTCGGCCGAAGCCAACAGCTGGCGCAACGAGTGGGCGGAGACTTTCCGAACCTACCAGCCAAAGGGAGCGCCCCGAGGAGCTCAGTTTGTTTACCAGGGAGGCGGCGGGTCCACATTTACCCAACAGTACAACCTCTTTGGCTACCAGCTGACGGCGGGCTACGTTTACGACCATCGGTATGCCCTGCAGGGCAGCCTGCGGGCCGACAACTCAACCCACGCGCCGTCGGCCGAAGCCCGGGAATGGCTCCCAGCGGCCCAGGCTACCTGGCACGCAGGCGAAGAGAAGTGGCTGAAGGGCCAGGGCCCTATCAGCACCTTCGACCTGCTAGCCGGCTGGGGCCAGACCAGCAACCGCGGCAACTATGCCGGCGACCACGGGCTAAACTTCCGCGGCGGCGCAACCGGCGCAAACTCCTACTTTTTATTTCTGGATGAGCTAACCGCCCAAGTTGATGCCGGCCTGCGGCTGGGCCTGGCCCACGACCGGCTGTTTTTCACTGCCTCGGCCTACCGGCGCGATACCCGGGCCAGATTGGGTTATCCTGGGCAACAGCTGCCCGCCGTGTACGTGCGCAATCGAGGGCTTGAGCTGACCCTGGCCGGCACCTGGCAGGCCGGCCGCCTGCACGGCAGCACCGGGCTCACGGCCTCCTTCAACCGCAACCGCTACGACCAGCCCACCGACACCGGGATACGCTTTTACGTGCTGGGCCGCAACTTTGCTTACACCTCGGGCGAGCCGCTGGGCTCGTTCTACGGAAACCGCTTCCTGGGCCTGGATGCCACCGGCAACCCCCTTTTCGATGCTTCTAATGGCGGTAACCTGCCGTCGCCCCAGATACTGGGGTCGGGAGTGCCCCGCCAGCTGCTTGGGCTCACCCAGCAACTCACCTACGGGCGGTTCGACCTGCAGCTGCAATTGGATGGGATGTTTAGCTACGATATGTTCGACGCTAACCTGCAGGTGCTGGATGTGCCCCGGGGGGGCTTCAATGCCACCACCCGCGTGCGCGACCGTTGGACACCGACGAACACCAACACAGACGTACCCCGAGCCGGGACCACGACCGGCTCTCTCACCAACGGAGTGTCCAGCTACACGCTGCAGTCGGGCAACCACCTGCGGCTCAGCAACGTGGTGGTATCGGCCGAGGTATGGCGCAAGGCCCCGCACGCGGTTTCGGTGTTTCTGACCGGCACCAATTTACTGGTGCTCACGGCCTACCGGGGCTTCGACCCCAACGTGAGCGCCGCCGAAGCCGACCCGCGCCAGGCCGGCCTCGACCTGGCCGCTTACCCGGTGGCGCGTACCGTAGCGCTGGGCGTGCGAGCAACCCTTTAGCCAGGCCCGGCGCCCGAAGAGTACTGGCCGGAAAACAGGGCCGCACGAACTTATGTCCCCCCGGGCATCGTACTAAGGCTGACTATCCCCCTCACTTAGCCCTGTCCTATCGTGCGATACCTCCCGTTTTTTGCTGCGCTGCTACTAGCTGGGGCCAGCCACGCCCAGAACATTGCCCCCCGGTTGCTGCCCCCGGCCCGTCGCTGGAATATTGGCCTTAAAGCGGGTACCGGCATGGAATTCGTGTCCTCTAACGCCGTTGTTGTACCGCCGCACAACCTGTCGTACTTCACGGGGGGCATTACGGGTGGCTACCTGCTGGCGCGTACCGAGCCCCTCCTCTCGCTGCAGGCCGACATGCTGGCCACCTACCGCGCCGCCCGCCCCTGGCAGTCGCCCGGTACGCACAACGGCAGCTTGTTTGTGCCGGTGTACTTGCGCAGCGGCCTGCCCAAGGCGCGCCTGCACCTGCTGTTGGGAGCCGGCCCCACCTTCTGGCTTAATGGCGGCCAGACGCCCAATAATTTCGCGGGGCGCTACGCCACGCATCCGGTGGAGGTAACCGGCATGACGGGCGTGGAAGTGCGTGTGCTACCCCTCGGCGAACGCCTCGAAACCACTTTTGCGCTTACCTATCGGCGTAGCTTCTCGCGCAGCCTGACGGCCTACCCCACGGAACGGAATAGTTCTTCGCACGACGAGTTTTATAGCTGGCTGGGCGCTACGCTCAACGTGTACCTGCACCAGCCGACCCGGCCCCAATAGGGCACCCTACTTAGGCCCCCGTCGCCTGTGACCGGCCCCGGGCCGTATCTTCGCTTCATGATTCACTTCACCGAATTTACCCTCGCCAACGGCCTGCGCTGCATCGTTCACGAAGATTTCAGCACGCCCATGGCCGTGCTCAACGTGATGTACGACGTGGGCTCGCGCGATGAAGACGCCACGCACACGGGCTTTGCCCACTTGTTCGAGCATTTGATGTTCTCGGGCTCGGTTAATATTCCGAGCTACGATGAGCCACTGCAGCGCGTGGGCGGCGAAAACAACGCCTTCACCAGCTCCGACGTCACCAACTATTACCTCTCGCTGCCAGCGGCTAACCTCGAAACCGGCTTCTGGCTCGAGTCGGACCGCATGCTCAATCTGGCTTTTTCCGAAAATGGCCTCGAGGTGCAGCGCAAAGTGGTGGTCGAAGAATTCAAGCAGAGCTATCTCAACCAGCCCTACGGCGATGTGTGGCTGCAACTCAAGCCCCTGGCCTACCGCACCCATCCGTACCAGTGGAACACCATCGGCAAGGAGATTTCGCACATCGAAAACGCCGTGATGGACGACGTACGCGGCTTTTTCCAGAAGCACTACGCCCCACAGAATGCCGTGCTAGTAGTAGCCGGAGCCGTGAGCGAAGCGGAAGTGCGCCGCCTGGCCGAAAAGTGGTTCGGGCCCATTCCCGGCGGTGCGCCCTACCAGCGCCTGCTCCCCGCCGAGCCCATTCAAACCGAACCCCGCCACCTGACGGCCACTGCCTCCGTGCCGCTGAGCGCCCTCTACAAAACCTACCATATGCCGGCCCGCGCCGATGAGCGGTACCACGCCGTCGACCTGCTGAGCGACGTGCTGGGCCGGGGCAAGTCGGCCCGCCTGCACCAGCGCCTGGTGAAAGAGCAGGCCCTGTTCAACAACATCTCGGCCTCGCTCACCGGCTCGCTCGACCCCGGCCTGCTTGTCATCAGCGGCAAGCTGAATGAGGGCGTGAGCCTCGAAGAAGCTGATGCTGCCGTAGAGGCCGTAGTAGCCGAATTTCTGACCCACGATGTGGACGCGCAGGAACTCAACAAAGTAAAAAACCAGGCCGAAAGCAGCCTCGTGTTTGGCGAAATCGACCTGCTGAATCGAGCTCTTAACTTGGCGTACAGCAAGCTGCAGGGCGACACAAACTTGGTGAACGACGAAAGCCGCCGCATTCAGGCCGTGACGGCAGCCGACGTACGCGCCGCCGCCCAGCTAGTATTACGCCCCGAAAACTGCAGCACGCTCTACTACCAAGCCGTGCCGGCCACGGCCGAAATAGCGGCCTAGCAACCAATAAAAAGCGAGTACCCCGCCTTTTCCATCTGGCCTGTTTGAACAACATCGTTCAATGGCCCGGAAGGAAAAGGCGGGGTACTCGCTTTCTGCGTCAGCTTAGCGTTTGGCCTTGACTTTAACCTTGGTTTTTCCCGGAGCCACAGGGCTGGCGTTATCGCGGTTTAGGCTGCTATTGGCGGGCTTGGCATAGCGCGGGCGCGGAGTGCGGTTTTCGTTGTAACCACCGTTGCCCTGGTAGCCCACTTGCCTGCGCATGGGCACGCTGGGGGCCAGGTACGACATGGTGCCGTTCTTAATATCTTCGGGTACGCCAGCACCGTAAGGCTTGCCCGTGTGGGGATTGATATTGGCCTTGACTTTGCGCGGCCCCCGCACCGAGTACGGCACGGCCTTTTTGCGCGGCCGGGTCTGGGCATCGGCGCTGCCAACCACGGCAGCAACCAGCAATAGCGAAGTGAGAAGAGTGCGTAGCATAAGTGACAAAAATTGAAAGGGTTTCAAGTAAGACCAAGTAGCTCGCCCGGGCTGTAAAGGCTGCAGCTTCCATCATACGCACCAAGGCCCACGAGGGGTTTGAGCGACAATGGAAGCTGGCAAAAGCAAGCGGCGGCCTAGCTTTCGCCGGGCCGCCGCTATCAAATTAATTGCCGAGGGTGGTCTGGGTAACAACGGCGGGCTTGCGAGGCGGGCGCACGCTGTAGGGAACCATGCCGTTGCTGGTGCGGATGTGCACCGGCATGCCGGGCGAAGCATAAACGTTGGCGTTGTCGATTTCGCCGCGGTTGCTGCTGCTGGACGCGGCTGCTGCAGCCCAACCGTCGCTGGTCACGGTTCCGGTCGAGGCCACAGCCGTCTGAGCTTCTTCGGCGGGCCAGCCGTCGTTGAGGGCAGGCACTACCGGGGCCGATTTGATGGCCACCTTGCGGGCCTTTTTGGCGGCGCGGCGCGTGGTGCGGGCGGTGGCTTTAGCCGAAGCCTTTTTGGTGGTGGCCGGCGTGGTTTGGGCACTGGCTTCAGCCAGCAGGAGCATCGACAGAGCGAGGGTAAAAACGGTGCGGAACATGGCTGAAGAAATGAGAAGTAAGACGTTTATTTTCGGTTGCTGAGTGGTGCAATTCGAAAAGCGTGCCAACTTCTGTTTCCCATATAAAAATGGCTCGACCAAGCCACCAGCGGCGTTTGGTTGGGCCATTTGCCTTTGCTGGCAAAACCTGGCGCGGCGTGAGCGTCGTCGTGGTCTTGGTTTTAGCGCGGCGGGGAGCGGCACCATTGTAGCCCATTGTAGCTCCGTTCTGAACATCGACGGGCTCGCCTGGCGCGGCATACACGCCCTGGCCTTTGCCGCTGGCGGGGCCGGGCGCGGCAGCTCGCCGGCTACTTACCACTGCGCCCGTACGGGCAGCTGGCGTAGCTACGCCCACTTTTTTCGAACTGGTTTTGCGCACGGTGGTCCGGGTAGGCTTGCTAGCAGCGCGGCGGGTAGTGGTTTTTTGCTGGGTAGTAGTGTGACGCGCTGTTACAGGCGCGGGCGGCGTAGTCTGAGCCAAAGAATCGGCAGCGAAAGCCAGCAAAAGCAGGCAAGAAAGCAGGGCGCGTAGCATATAGCAGGTGAATTAGGAGTGAAAAAGAAAGCAGCTTTGGCAAAGCCAGCATACCAAGCTCACGGCATACGCGAACCCGACCAAGGCGGACGGCATACCGCTCACAACCAAACACAAGCAAAAAACCCGCCCCCCAAAGGGAAGCGGGCTTGGAATCTAACGTGTTTGTGCCGCAGCTGCTGATTGAGGCAACAGCTGCGGCTATAGAACTACCAGCCCAGGGGCTCAGCAGCTTTTTTCTTGGGAGCAGCCTTGGGAGCAGCTTTAACCGGGGCCGAAGCTTTGGCCGAAGCGGCCGGCGCCTGGGCGCCGCCAACAGCCTGCGTCGCGCTGCCGCTGGCAGCATCAACGACCGGGGCCGGAGCCGGGGCCGCCGGAGCTGGTGCCCCAATGGTTACGGCTACAGATGGGCGCGGGGGCCACGGCTTCTCGCGGCGCACTTTGCGGTTCATGCGGCGCTCGCGAGCAGCGGCGGCGTCGTCGGCCATTACGCTACGGCCACCGCGCATCACAATTGGGGCACCCGGAGCTACCGACATGCCGATGCTGCTGGGGGTGTTGCCGCCCCCACCGCCGCCAAAGCCGCTGGCAGGTGCTGGGACTGGGCCGGCCGTAGCAGCTGCAGCCGGCGCTTCGGCGGGGGCGGGCATTTCGGCCGCACCGCCGTTGCTGGCCGCTTGCTGGCCGGTGGCCTTGGTCGACGTGGTTTTGGTTGAAGTAGTTTTGGTCGATTTCTTAGCAGGAGCCTTTTTGGGAGCATCCCAACCGCCGCCGGTATCCCAGCCGCTTTGGGCGGCGGCAGAGTTGGCGAGGCCAGCGGCAAAGAACAGGAAGAATAGAGCGCGTTTCATGGGATATAGAGGGGGAATATAGTGGTTTCGGGGAGCTAACTGAAAGCGGGACTGAAACGTTCGGCGCGGCGCAAGCCTTGCCGTAACTTTGCGGGATATGATGCAGATGCAGGACTCCATTGCCGCGCTGACGGCCGAAATTACAACCGCTGACCTTAGCAACGCCGCACACCTCGATGCGTTTCGCATTGCCTACCTCGGCCGCAAGGGCCGGCTGGCCGACTTGTTCGACCAGCTCAAGGCTGTGCCTGCCGAAGATAAGCGTGCAGTAGGCCAGCAGCTTAACACCTTAAAACAGCAGGCCCAGGCCCGCTTCGACGAGGCCCAGCAGGCCGCCGAAGCGGCGGCAGATAATACTCCGGCCAACCCCGATTTTGACTATACGCTGCCCGTGGTACCCAACGCGTTGGGCACCCGCCACCCCCTGAGCCTGGTGCGCGAGGAGATGCTGCGCATCTTCGGCCGCATTGGTTTTGCCGTAGCCGAAGGGCCTGAGATTGAGGATGATTGGCACAATTTCACTGCCCTCAACTTCCCCGAAAACCACCCGGCGCGCGACATGCAGGACACGTTTTTTGTGGCTCCCGCTTCGCGCACAGCTAATCCGGATGACGTGCCCACCGGCGCCCCCGAACTGCCGCACCTGCTGCGCACCCACACCAGCACGGTACAGGTGCGCGTGATGGAAACCGAACCCCTGCCCATCCGCCGGGTGATGCCGGGCCGGGTGTTCCGCAACGAGGCCATTTCGGCCCGGGCCCACATGATGTTTCATCAAGTAGAGGGCATTTTCATTGACGAAGGCGTGAGCTTCGCCGACCTGAAGCAAACGGTGTACTACTTCGTGCAGGAGCTGTTCGGGGCTGGTATCAACATCCGCTTCCGCCCGAGCTTCTTCCCCTTCACCGAGCCCAGCGCCGAAATCGACATCACCTGCCTGATTTGCAAGGGCGCGGGCTGCAACATCTGCAAGTATTCGGGCTGGGTCGAAATCGGTGGTTGCGGCATGGTAGACCCGGCGGTGCTCGAAAACGCCGGCATCGACGCCGAGAAATACTCTGGCTACGCCTGGGGCATGGGCATCGAGCGCATCGCCATGCTCAAATACCAGATTAAGGATTTGCGCCTGTTCACGGAAAACGACATGCGCTTTTTGCGGCAGTTTGAGGCGTTGTAAGCAGGCTTAAACTTCTTCCCTGGAAAGCGGCGAATAGTTGGTTACCAACTGTTCGCCGCTTTCTTGCATCATTGCGGACATGCCCCTCTCTCCTGCTAGTTCTGCCCCAACTTCCCTAGACCCTTTCCTCAGCCAGAAGCTGCGGTTTTGGTCGCTGGTGGCCATGGTGCTGCTGATTTACGTGCATGCCTATAACCTGCACCCGCGCTATTTGCAGCCCTTCACGCCCGTAGATGAGCCGCTGGGGCCGGGCACCTGGCTGCAATATTTCCTGGCCAATGGGGTGCTGCGCTTCCGGATTCCCATTCTGTTTGCCATTTCCGGCTACCTCTTTGCCCGGCGCGAAGGAGCGCAGCCGCACGGCCAACGCGTGTGGCGACGCCTGCGCACGCTGGGCCTCCCCTACCTGCTCTGGAGCCTGCTGTGGCTGGCCCTGCTCTGGGCGCTAGAGCAATTCCCGGTGACGCGCCAAGCCGTTGTTGATGCCGAAATCAGCCCTTTCTGGCCCCGGCAGTTGCTCAGCCAATACTCGGTGGGCGAACTGGTGCAGCGCTGGCTGGTGGCACCGGCGCCGTTTCAACTGTGGTTTTTGCGTAGCCTTTTGGTGTATAATGTGGCTTATCCGTGGCTGCGCACAGCTATTTTGCGCAGGCCCGCCATCTACTTTGGGGTGGCCGGGCTGCTGTGGTTTTTCATGGCGCCGCTGCCGGTAGTGGAGGGCGAAGGGCTGCTGTTTTTTGGGTTGGGCATGTGGCTGGCGCTACGCCAAAAGGAAGTATTGGCGCCCCCGCCCTGGTTCCGGCCCATGCTGTGGGTGGCGTTGTGGCTGGGTAGCGCCGCCCTCAAAACCTGGCTGGCGTTCCACGTTGGGCCGCCGTTTTCGTTCCCAATGGCTTTGGGAATGCTGGCGCTGCACAAAGTTGGCGAGGTAAGCGGCATGCTGGCCGCCTGGTTTGGACTGAACGGGCTGGTGCGCTGGTGCATGGCGCAGGGCTGGTTTCGCTGGCTGACGAGCTTTTCGTTTATGATTTACGTGGTGCATGTGCCGTTGGTGAACTATGCCACCGAGCTGGCGTTGCGCTATGGCAGGGCCATCCCGCACATCCATTTGCTTACTTACCTCGCCTTGCCGCTGCTGGTAGTTGCTGTGAGCGTGGGGCTTGGTGCGCTGCTGCGCGGGTTGGTGCCAGGCATTTATGCGGTGCTCACTGGTGGTCGGGGACTGGCTACGTCGTAATTTTGGGGTTCGGCTAAAGAGCAATCTATCCTATTCGCGCTCGCGGCCCTTTTCCCCGAAGCTGCTGACGCCTTTATTACCCTACTGCAGCAGCGAAACCACGGTTAATCAGTTAAAATCAGCGATAGTGAAAGTTAGAAATCAGACTCAGAATAAAGTAAACGTCATCACCCTCGGTTGCTCCAAGAACATCGTGGACAGCGAAGTCCTGATGGGCCAGCTGCAGGCCAACGATTTCGATGTGACGCACGAGGCCGAAAAGTCCGACGCCAACATTGTCATCATCAACACCTGCGGCTTTATTGATAACGCCAAGCAGGAAAGCATCGACACCATTCTGCGCTACGCGGATGAGAAAGAGGCCGGCCGCCTCGACAAGCTGTACGTAACGGGCTGCCTCTCGCAGCGCTACAAGGATGAGCTGGAGGTGGAAATTCCGCAGGTAGATGCCTATTTCGGTACCCTGGAGCTGCCCCAGATGCTGAAGGTGCTGAACGCCGACTACAAGCACGAGCTCATCGGCGAGCGCCTGATTACCACACCGCGCCACTACGCTTACTTCAAAATTGCGGAAGGCTGCAATCGCCCCTGCTCGTTCTGCGCCATCCCGCTGATGCGCGGCCAGCACGTGGACCGGCCCATTGAAGACTTGGTGAAGGAAGCCAAGCGCCTGGCCAGCATGGGCACCAAAGAGCTGATTCTCATTGCCCAGGACCTGACCTACTACGGCCTGCAGGCCTACGGCGAGCGCAAGCTGGCCGACCTGCTCCGCAACCTGTCCGACGTGAACGGCATCGATTGGATTCGCCTGCAGTACGCCTACCCCTCGCAGTTCCCGCTGGATGCGCTGGACGTGATGGCCGAGCGCGAAAACATCTGCAAATACCTTGACATGCCCCTGCAGCACGGTTCCGACGCCATGCTGAAAAGCATGCGCCGCGGCATCACCAAGCGCCGCACCATCGAGTTGGTGGATACCATTCGGCAACGCGTGCCGGGAATTGCCCTGCGCACCACGCTCATTTCGGGTCACCCCGGCGAAACGGAGCAGGACTTCCAGGAAATGTATGATTTCGTGGAGCAGACCCGCTTCGAGCGCTTGGGCATTTTCACCTACTCGCACGAAGAAAACACCCACTCGCATACCCTCGTCGATGACGTGCCGGCTGAGCTGAAGCAGGAGCGCGCCGACGCCATTATGGAGCTGCAGCAAGGCATTTCGATGGAGCTGAACGAGGCCCGCGTGGGCCAGACCTACAAGGTGCTGTTCGACCGCAAGGAAAGCGGCCATTTTGTGGGCCGCACCGAGTTCGACTCGCCCGAGGTGGACAACGAAGTGCTGGTGCCGGTGGAGAAAGACACGTTTGTGCGCCTCGGCGATTTCGCGAATGTGAAAATTGACTCGGCCTCGGACTTCGATTTGTACGGCCACTTGGTGTAGAGACGCATATTTGCGTCTCGTCGCTGAACGACTCCCACACGGCGCGGTAGGCGAGACGCAAGTATGCGTCTCTACACCGTTCTGACGATTAAAAGCAACTTTTCCGGCGGGGCCGGGTTTTGTGCGGACTTTTGCCATTGGCTGAGGTTCGCACCGAACCCGGCCCCGCTCGTACTACCCCCATGCCTACTCGCTGCACCACGCTGCCCTACGCCGAAACTGGCGCCTTCTCGGGCCTGCTGACTGACTATATCGCCCAGAAGCCCGCCCTAGCACCGTTCTACAACCGCTGGCCCGCGCTGGAGAACTTCGCGGCCCAGATTGAGGAGAAGCAAGCCAGCTACTCGCCCGAAGCGCGGCAGCGGCTGGTAACGGCTTTGCAGGCGCAATACCCCGACGCTGCACCGGCCGCGGTGGCCGCCAACATCGAGCTACTGGCGAAGAATACCACTTTTACCGTGACGACCGGGCACCAGCTCAACCTACTCACCGGGCCGCTGTACTTCATCTACAAAATCGTGTCGGCCATCAAACTCAGCCGGGAGTTGAAGGCGAAGTACCCGCAATATGATTTTGTGCCGGTGTACTGGATGGCTACCGAGGACCATGATTTCGCCGAAATCAACCACTTTTCGCTGTTCGGCAAAACCTACGCCTGGGATGCGGCCGGCACGGGTGGGCCGGTGGGCCGCCTCGCGCTGGATGGCATCAGCGAGCAGCTGCTGAGCCAGTTGCCGCTCGAAGTACCAGCGGCTTTTCACGAGGCGTATACCACCTCAAAAAACCTGGCCGAAGCCACCCGCAAGCTGGCCGATTCGCTGTTTGGCGAGTTCGGACTGGTAACGCTGGATGCCGACCAGCCGGCACTAAAGCAGGCTTTGATACCGTTGCTGACGAAGGAGATTCAGGAGCAGGTATCGAATGCCGCCGTGCAGGCCACCAACAGCCACCTTGCCGCCGCTGGCTACAAACCGCAGGTGTATTCGCGTCCCATCAACCTGTTTTTCATCACCGACGAGGGCAAGCGCGAGCGGCTGGAACCCGACGCCAGCGGCGCCGACTGCGTGGAGGTCACCATTCGCAACACGGCCAAATGCCACAGCCAGGCCGAGTTGCTGGCCCTGGCCCAGGCCCACCCCGAGCATTTCAGCCCCAACGTGGTGCTGCGGCCGGTGTACCAAGAAATCCTGCTGCCCAACCTCGTGTACATTGGGGGCGGGGCTGAGGTAGCGTACTGGTTCCAGCTGAAGGAGGTGTTTGCCGCGTTCGGCGTGCCCTACCCCATTGTGCTGCCGCGCAATTCGGCCGAGTACATCAGCCGTGCCAACGGCGGCAAAATGAGGAAACTGGGGCTCACGACGCACGAAATCTTCCGGCCACTGCCCGAATTGAAAAAGCAAGTTGGCGCGGCCCTGGGCCAGGAAGAAGTGAGCCTGAAAGAGCAGCAGCAGGCCCTGGCCGCCGCTTTCCAGCAGGTGCAGGACGTGGCCCAGCGCCTCGACCCCACGCTGGTGAAAACCGTGGCTGCCGAAGCCCAGAAAGCCGCCGCCAGCCTCGCCGGCCTCGAAAAGCGCCTGAGTAAAGCCGCTGAAACCAAGCACGAAACCGCCTATACCCAGCTGGCCGCGCTCAAGGACAAGCTCTTCCCCGGCGGCGGCTTGCAGGAACGCAGCGAAAACGTGCTCAGCATTATTATCAACAACCCCGCTTTCATCGCGCAGCTGCTGGATGCTTTTGAGCCGCTGGCGTTGGAGTTCACGGTGCTCGAGGAAGAATAAGGCCCACGCTGCTTGATTAGGAAGTTGCGCTAACTGTCGACTTTATTCGCAACTTCGATTGTCGACGCACCTTCCTGCCAACGCCGTGGCCTACCGGATTCTATTTGTTTGTTGCTGCCTAGTTTTCGCACGCACCGCACTGGGCCAGGTGCGCTACACGGGCGTGGTGGGGTCCGCGCCCATCGAACTAACGCTGGTGGACCAGGAGTATGGCTCCTTTGAGGGGGTATATGCCTACACCAGGTTCAATACCCCAATTGCGCTGCACGGGACGCTCAAGCAGGGTAGCTGCCGATTGGTGGAAAGCAACAGCCACGGCAAAGCGACTGCAGCCCTAACGATTCCCCAATTCACCACGACCGCCCAGAAGGTGGCGGGCACCTGGAAAAATCTGGTCACTGGCCAACAGCTTCCGGTAGCACTTGTTCGGTTAGAAGACGAAGAGCCGTCGTCCGACGCAGCAGAAGCGCCGCACGAGCTGCTACAAGTAACTTCTCTCCCCAATAGCTATTTTAAGATTGTGCTCACTGGCAGGGCCGATGCCTACGACGGCCACATTAAGGCCGTTCGGGTTTTTGATAAAAAAACCAACCGACTGGTACAACAGGTGCCAGTAGATTGCCAATCACATGGCCTGTACAGCGTTTCCGTCGGCGACTTCAACTTTGACGGATACCCCGATTTCTCTGTGTTCGAAAGCAGCTACGCGGGGCCAAATACGTCGAGCCTCTACTTCCTCTTCAACCCCGTAACGAGACGGTACATGAACAGCGGCTTTGAAGGCACGTCATTGAAGTTTGATGCGCGAAAAAAGCGCATCTATGAGAACAACACTTGCTGCGCTGGCACTTCAGTCGTGGAAGCCGAATATAAACTAGTGCACAACCGTATGGTGCTGGTGGCTGAGCACTGCTACCGGTGGGACGATAAAAAGCGGCAGTTGGTTGAGCGCAAGGCGAGCGCCTGTCGGTAATAACGGCGCGGTGGCTACCCTAACTACTGCTTGCTACTCTTTCAGTTCGGCGCAGAGACCGGCCAGGGCGCGCTCCACACCGGCCACCAGCTGGGCCAGAGCATGGCGCAGCACGGCAGGCGCCTCGGGCACAGCGGCGGGCTCCTCGCTGTGCAGCTGCACCAGTACTTCCAGAGCAGAAGTTACGTCGCAAATGCCCAGCGTGTGCAGGTTGGGCTTGATGTGATGGGCCAGGCGGCCTACCTCGGGCCAGTTGGCAGCGGCGCCAGCGGCTTTCAGTTGGGCCAGGCTGCGGGGCATATTGGTCAGGAACGAGCGCACGATTTTGTGCACGAAGGCCTCGCGGCCCTTAGCCATCTCGCGCAGCGGCGCCAGGTTGTAGGCCGGCGCGGCGGGCGGCAGGGCCGGCAGCAGCGCTTCCATGGTCTGGTACAGGGTGACCTCGTCGTAGGGCTTGGTGAGGCAGGCGTTGACGCCGGCGGCGAGGTAGCGCTCCACGTCGGCCCGGAAGGCGTTGGCGGTGAGGGCGATGATGGGCGTGGCCGCCCGGCGCGGTTCCGGCATCTGACGCAGGCGCTGCGTCACGTCAATTCCGCTCAGGCCGGGCATCTGAATATCGGTGAGCACAAGGTCATAGTCGGTTTCGGCCAGCCGGGCCAGGGCGGTGGCACCGTCTTCGGCTTCGTCCAGCTCCACGCCCCAGGGTTCCAGCATCATGCGGGCCACGGTGCGGTTAATTTCATTGTCTTCGACGAGCAGCACCCGCGCGCCCACCAAGCGGCCGGTGTTGTAGGCTGCGTCGGCGTCGTCGTTTACAGTAGGTACAGGGGCTTTTGGAAACCTCACCTCAAAATCGAAGCTGCTGCCCTGGCCCGGAGTACTGGCCAGGCGCAACTGGCCGCCCATTTGCGCTACCAAAGCGCGCGAAATGCTCAGGCCCAGGCCAGTGCCGCCGTGATGGCGGGCAGTATCGGCGTTGGCCTGCGTGAAGCTCTCAAAAATGAGCGCCTGCTTGTCGGCTTCGATGCCGGGGCCGGTATCGGCCACACAAAACCGCACGCTAAGGGCGTCGACTGTTTCGTCCATGAGCGAGCTGCTCACCGTGATGCTGCCCGCCGCCGTGAACTTGATGGCGTTGCTCACCAGGTTCAGCAGCACCTGGTTGAGGCGGTGCGCGTCGCCCACCACCCACGGCTGGGAGTAAGTATCGTGTAGAGCCTGCCGGTTGAAGGCCAGGCCCTTTTCGCGTGCCTGCGCCTCCAGCGGCGCCAGCGCCTCCGAGATGGAATCGCAGAGGTTGAAAGTAGCGGCCTCCAGCTCCAGCTTGCCGGCCGAGATTTTAGCCATGTCGAGCACGTCGTTCAGCACGGCCAGCAGGTGGCGGCCCGATGAGCTAATGACGCGCACCAGCTCCTGCTGGCGGGCGTCGAGGCGGGTTTTGGCCAATTGGGCCGTCATGCCCAGCACGCCGTTCATGGGCGTGCGAATTTCGTGGCTCATGTTGGCCAGGAAGTTTTCGCGGGCGCGGGCCGAGGCTTCGGCTTCGTCGCGGGCGCGCTGGCTTTCGCGCTCGGCCAAAATGCGGTCGGTGATGTCGTGCGAGTGCGAAATAATGTAGGGCTCCTGGCCCGGCTCGCGCACCACAAACGTGTGGTAAAGCAGATGGCGCAGTTCGAAGCTGCCGCGCGGCAAGGCCCGCAGCACCCGCAACACGCCCTGGGCCTCGCCCCGCACACTGATGCGGTCCAGGAAATCGGCGAAGCCCGCTTGGTCTTCGGCCAGCAGGTAGGTAGTCATGAACTGGCCCACCACGTCGGTGGCGGGGTGGCCCAGCAGGTTGGCCAGGGCCGGGTTCACCGAGAGCATGTTGCCGGCCAGGTCGTAGGTGCAAATTAGGGCCTGCGCGTAGTGCATCAGGTCGCGGTACTGCTTCTCGCTGCGGGCCAGCGTGTCCTGGGCCTGTTTCAGGTCGCTGATATCGGTGCTCACGCCCAGCACGTGCACGCTGCCGTCGGGGCGCAGCAGGGGCCGCTTCACCGAATGAAACCAGCGCATTTCGCCGGTAACCAAGGGCAAGCAGTCTTCCGAAGTGATTTCCTGGCCGGTGGCGAGCACCAGGTCGTCGCCGACGGCATAGCGGGCGGCGTCGCGGGCAGCATTGTCGGCCGCTTGGGGGTGGTCGGGCTTGGTCCTCACCAGTTGGGCCATGGCGCGGTTGCTGAACACAAACTGCCCTTCGGCATCGCGCACATAAATGGCGCTGGGGTTGGTGTCGAGCACCTGCTGCATGAACTCCTGCTGCTCGCGCTGGGCCGCCTCACTGCGCTGGCTGCGCGCTTCGGCTTCCACCCGGGCCGTCACATCGAGGCCGTAGCCCAGCATAAAGGGCTCGCCGGCTCCCACCTGCGCCAGCAGCTTGAAGTGGCGCTGGTGGTAGCGCGGGCCTTCGGGGTAAGGCGTGCAGTCGTCCCACACCACCGGCTCGGAGCTGCGCAGGGCCTGCTCGAACATGCGCGAGCGGTGCTCGGCCAGCGCCATCGGGAAGCCGTAGCGCTCGCAGTACTCTATCACGGTGTGGCCAATCAGCCAGGCGCGGTGCTCGGGGTCGGGCACGGCCTGGGGGTTGGAGTAGATGTAGCGAAATTGCTCATCGAGCACCACCACTTCCACGGGCAGCTCGTCGAGAATGGTTTCGTAGAAGGCCCGCTGGACATCCCGCTCCGGGTCGGCCAGGCGGTTGGCCGTCAGGGCCATTAGGCGTTGCAGGCGGTCGAGGGCAGCCGTTTCGTTGGCACGGGCCTGAGCCAACTCTTGCTCCAGCTGCTCGAGGCGGGCCTGCACGGCCGGGTCGAGCGTAGAAGTAGAGCTGGTGGTAGAAGAGGTCACGAACACAGGTAAAAAAATAACAAGCTATACTGCCAACACCGCGCTGCCAGCCACAATACGGCTGGTAGCGCCTTCATCGCGGCCTGCTCCTGCCACAGGCTGCGCAACAGCGGGTAGACCTGCTGCAATTTCGAAACAATCCTCCAAAAATATTCTGTTCGCGCTTTCGGAGCGGGCCTGCCGTGCCAATGCTGCCTTCCGCCAAGCCAACGACGCGCGCACCGGGCCGGACGGCCAGGGCGCCACAGCGGACCTGGAGTTGCCTAATGGCCAGCCGCAGCATAGGGAGGGCGCTTTTTAGGGGTGGGGTGCCGTACTTTTAAGCCGCTTCGTATTATCGCTCGTTTTTGCCTATGCTGCCCAAAAAATTGCTGCGTCATGATGCCCTGGGGCGTCGACAAGCGCTGCCGGCAGCAGAGGTGACGACGCGCAGCCAGCAACTGTGCGAGCAACTTTTCCGACACTTCCCGGTGGCGGCATGGCGTGTACTGCACTTGTTTCTGCCGCTGGCCCGGCGCAACGAGCCCGATACCTGGCCCATTATCCGGCGCATGTGGGCTGAATTTCCGGACTTGCAGCTGGCGGCCCCCGTGGTACAGGCCGATGGCGTTTCGCTGAAAAACTACGAGCTAACCCCCAGCACGCCACTGCTGACAAACCGTTGGGGTATTCCCGAACCGGCAGCCAACCCGCTTACAGAGGTATTGCCGGGAGCGTTGGATGCCGTGCTGGTGCCGCTGCTGGCCGTGGACGAATTGGGGCAGCGCGTGGGCTACGGCGGGGGCTTCTACGACCGGCTGCTGGCCCAGTGCCGGCCGGGCACGCAGTTCATTGGACTGAATGTGCTGGACGAGCCGCCACTTGGGCGCATTGCCGACGTGCTGCCCACCGATGTTCCGCTCACGGCCTGCCTCACGCCAGGTGGTGTGTGGTATTTCTGAGGCATCCGGGAGCAACGTTGGCGTGAGTGGTTTAGTATGCGCGTCGCATCAAAATATATTTTCATAAAAACCTCACAATAAGCGCTTCAAAGCTAGCGTTGGCAGGGTAAATCTCACCTTCTAAAGGAAAGAACCCATGGCCGAAATCCAGCAGCAAGCCGCCGGCAAAAGCAAGCCCGGCAAACGACGAGCGAAGAAGATGTCGACGCGCATCGACATGACCCCGATGGTGGACCTGGCGTTTCTGCTCCTCACCTTTTTCATGCTCACCACCACCTTCGCCCGGCCCTACACCATGGAGCTGAACATGCCGGTGAAGCCTCGGACCGACGATGTGACGAAAGTGCGTGAATCGCAGGCGATGACCATCGTGCTGGGAGCCGGTCACCAAGTGTACTACTTCGCTGGCCTCAACGCCCCGGGCCTGACGGCTGCCAAGCCTGAGCTGCACACGACCACGTTTGCGGCCGATGGCATTCGGCAGGCCATTCGGGAGCGACAGCGCCGCACGGCCGGGCTGGTGGTGCTCATCAAGCCCTCGGCCGAATCGAAGTACCAGGATATGGTGGGAATCCTGGACGAGATGAACATCACCAAACAGCCCAAATACGCCCTCGTGAAAATCACGCAGGAAGACCTTAACCTTCTCAAAAACAAATAAATTATGATGACCAACGCCCAGCTGGCCACGGCCAGCCTCGACGACATCGTGTTCGATGGTCGCAACCGCCACTACGGAGCCTATGAGCTCCGTGCCCTCTATCAGCGCCACATGTCGCGCGCCCTGGTCATTGCCACAGCCGCTTGTGCGGTGCTACTGGTGTTTCCGCTTATGGCGCAATTGCTTAAAGACAAAACGGTGGCCGTAGTGCCGACTATTATCACAGTCAAGCCGTTTGATTATCACCCGGATGACAGAATCATCACGCCCCCGCCGCCACCTGCTGCCACCAAGCCGGCTACGACCCCACCGCAACTGCCCACCATCAAGAACCTGGTGCCAGTGGTGGCAAAAGACCATGAAGTAACGCCGGAAGACAAAATACCGGACCAGAAGGAATTGGAAACCACTCAATCGAGCGTGCGCACTACCGAAGGCGACCCCACCGCCGTTGCAGCTATTCCCAACGACTTGCCAAAGGGCAAAGACGACGGCGTAGTGCCAGATGTTTCCAAACCCTACTTTTCGGTGGAGCAAATGCCCGAGCTGCCAAGTGGCGGTGGCCAGATGGCTATTGTGGCGGCCATTCAAAAGGCGGTGCGCTACCCCGCCAACGCCCTGCGCAATGGTGTAGAAGGAAAGGTGTTTGTGAGCTTCGTGGTGGACCCCAAGGGCGAGGTAATTGACGTTAAAATCGTGAAGGGCCTGGGCTCGGGGCTCGACGAGGAGACCATCCGCGCCATTAAAACGCTGCCCCGGTTTATTCCGGGCAAGCAGAACGGCCGCGAGGTAAGCGTCGCCTTTACGGTGCCTATTACCTATAAAATCCAGTAACCAGGCAGAAACGGTAGTTATAGCTGCAGCTTCTTGCAAAAAAGCCCCTGTCATCACTGGCAGGGGCTTTTTTATTTATTTCGAATGAATAGAAGGTGTCTTCTCAGCGGCCACATCCGTGATGCGGGCCTGGCCCCACGGCGCGATGCTGACGCGTACTCGCAACGGATGCAGGCGGCCGGCTTTTTCGAGGCGCAGGCCGCTGCCTTCGGGCACGTAGTAGCGCTCCAGATTGAAGCGCAGATTGAAGGAAGAAGCGTACACATCCGTCACCCAGCCGCGCAGCACGGCTTGGCCCAAGCTCGGCTTGGGGGCCTGCGGATACACACCGACGGCGGTGCTGAGGCTATCGGGGCCAGCCGCCAGCAGCACGAAAACCGACTGCCGGCGCTTGGGAGCCGCTTCGCCGTGCCAGCGGCTTAAGGGGATTTCGCTGATGGCGTAGTGCAGGCGCACGAAGTCGCCGTAGAGTAAATCGCGCGGGTCGATGGGCGTGGTAGCCAGTTGCACCTGATGGCCCAGCGCCGTGGTGGCGTAGCCCGCGCCGGCCACCCCCAGCACGTAGAGCACCTGCGCCGCTACCAGGGCACGCAGCATGGGCCGGCGCCGCGTGGGGTTCGAGAACCAGGAGAGCAGGTCAGTCATTCAGCAGGGATGAATGTTGAGTTGATTCAGGTGCCCCGGGTTCGTTGGCAATTACGGCTGGGGTACCGGCCTGCTGGGCCACGGCCGGGCTGGCGGCCAGTACCTGGGCATTGCGGCGGCGCAGGTACCAGCTTAGCCCCAGCAGCAAAATCCCGCCAATCAGGAAGAACAGCGACTTATCCATAAAGCCCCAGGTGAGCTTGAAGTAGGCCACGGCGGTAGCGGCCACAAACAGCACCGCGCCAATGGTGAGCTGCTCGGGGTCGTGGTCGCGGTTGGCACGGGTGAGCACCGAGCCGGCGTGGGCGTACAGTACCACCAGCGTGGCCACGGCCAGCGACAACCCGCCTGAGAGGTAGAAGCCCGGCAGCAGCAGCAGCCAATCGGGCAGACTAGCCAGGCGGCCCCGCGCCCGCTTGCCCGCCACCGATAGGGCCAGTACCGCCCCCAGCGCCCCCAGATAGGGCAGCAGCGGCGGGCGCAGCACGTTGGCGTAGGCATCGGCTTCGCCAAAAATGGCCAGCCCGAACATGAACAGGTAGGCCGCTACCAGCGGCGGCACCTGCAAGGCCCGGCCACCAAGGCGGTTGGGCTGCCAGTCGCCGGCTGCGTAAATGAGCATGGTGGGCACAAAAAACCAGGTAATCTTGGCGTGGAGCACGATTATGAGCAGACCCGCCTGCCAGAGCAGGCCGGCGGCCAGCACGTAGCTGCCCACCACGTCGGGCCGGCGCCACCAGTAGTAGCCGAGCCCGCCCGCTATCAGCCAAGCCGTGACGTAGCTGAAAATCCCCAGCGACTCGACGCAGTACGTCTGCACTGCGGCACCGATGAGCACCGTGAGCAGCACCAGCAGCCGCGAACCGTACACGTAGCTCAGGCCCACGCCGGCTACCACCCAGGCCAGCAGCCCGCTGGCATCGTAGCCCACCAGTTGGTAGAGTTGGCTGGTGAGAATGATGCTGGCCCCGAACAAAATCAGCCCCAGCCCGATGAGGCCGTGGCCGAGGTCGGGGTTGCCGCGCCGCAGGAAGTAGGAGCCCGCCGCGTAGCTACCCATCAGGCTGGCGAGCAGCAGCGCCAACCGCAGGGCGGTGGGCAGCCCCTGCCAGTTGGCCGCCACCACGCTCAAGCCACTCAGGCCCACCAGCACGCTTCCCAGGATGGGGAGCAGGCCCAGGGCCGGGGCTTGCTGCGGGTAGCGGGCCAACAGTTGCTGCCGCTGCGCTTCGCTGATGAGGCCATCGGTGACCCAGCCGGGGCTTTCGGTATCGAGAAATTTGCGGGACATGACCGAAATGTACTGCCAAGTTTGGCCCTGAGTTGGGTGGGCAATGGGCTACCGGCGGCTTATGGGTGGCAAAATTGCCGGGCAATAACCGCCGAGCCGCCCGTCTCAATGATGAAAACGTGGCCCAAGCTCATCGGAATTTTGCCTGGGTTTAACCTTTTTTTGAGTGGATTGGCTAGATTCCGGGGGGTGCGAGGGGCCGGTAGCGGGTTGTTTTGGGCATCCTTCACACCTAAGCCCTACGCTCATGAAACTGCTGCTCTCCTTTTGCCGGCTGGCCACGGCCCTGTTGCTCTGGCTACCATTGGCTAGCTCTGCCCAAACGCCCGTCGCAACACAGTCCGAAACGGTATTCACTGGCGTACCGCAGGAAACCATTGCGGGCGAGGCCCCGGATTTCAAGCTCTTCGACCCAAAGTTCTACGACAACCAGCTATTTTTTCTGGGTGAGTCGCACGGCGTGCAACGTCCCCAGGAGCTGGATTTTGCCCTTCTCAAACACCTCAACCAACGCGTCGGCGTGCGCACCTACCTAGCCGAAGTAGATGCCCCCAAAGCCTACTACCTCAACGAGTACCTGCGCACGGGCCAGGACAGCACCCTGCGGCGCGTGTTTCGGAGCTGGGTGGCCGGCCGGGCGCAGTGGGGCAACCAGGAGTTCTACCAAAAAATTCAGCGCATCCGGGCGCTGAACCAGACCCTGCCAGCTTCCCGGCGCATTCGCTTCGTGGGCATCGACGGCTTACAAGACCTGCCCCTGGCCGCCGACTATGTGCAGACACTATTGCCGCGGCGGCCAGTGCCAGCCCCGTTGCGCAGCCAGCTCGATTCGGTGATGGCCTTGCTGCGGGGCGGAACAGCCGGCTCGCTAGCGGCCCTCAGGGCGCGTACTGCGCAGGAGCTGGAGCAGCACGCGGCACGCTATCAGCAGAGCTTCGGGATGGCGAATTACGATAACCTAGCCCTGCTGCTGCGCAACCTCGGCTACGCCCAAAAGGGCCTGAACCGCGAGGCCGTGCTGTTTGCGAACTTTGAAACTCAGTACCTCACTAAGCAACTAGCTGGCGAGAAGCTCTACGGCATGTGGGGCCTCGCCCACGTGCTGCAAGGCCCCGTGCAGGGAAATTTCAGCATGTTGGCGGCCCGTATTCGCCAAAGCACGCTGCCGCTGCACGATAAGGTGGTGTCGGTGCTGTGCGTGTTCAGCGGCTGTCAGATGCTGTATCCAAGCGCGGGCCTGCCCGCGCCCTGGCAGACGGCCGGCCAACCCTTCACCATCACCGACAAATTCAACCACGATGGCCCGCTGGTGGTGCTCGAAGGCTTGGCCGAGTTGAAGCAGCGCACCGCGCCCGGCAGCAGCACCTTGTTCCGGCTCGATGCGCCGGGGGCAGCCAGCACGCGCCAACCCATTCGGCTGCGGTATGCCCCCGGCATGCCCGCCGACCAGCAGCTGCAGTTTCAGGCGCAGGTGCCCGCGGCGGCCTACGCACAGTACTTGCTGCTGGTGCGCGAGTCGGGCCCGGTTCAGCCGTTGCAGCCCGCTACCGGGGCCACTAGCCGCCGCTAACCACGCATCCGGGTGCATATTGCCAGCCAGCCTTTGCCATCCCTCATGAATTCTCTCTTTGCCAGCCAGCGTCCTTCGCGCTCCGACCTGCGGCTGGTGGCGGCCTACTGGCTGGTGGTAGCCCCGGTGCTGCTGCTGCAATACCGGGCCGATACCGGCTGGAGCGCCGGGCGGGTGCTGCCCGTGGTAGGGGCCACCGTGCTGTTCGACACCGCTACCGTCGCCTTGCTGGTGGGCGGGCTGCTGCCCTTGTTTCTGCGGGGGCGGCACTGGCTGGGGCTGGCGTTGCTGCTGCCATTTCTGCTGCTGAGCGGCAGCGCCTACCTCGGCCTCTACGGCGGGCTGCTAGGGCATCCCATCAATCTGGCGGGCGCGCGGGTGGTGTTAGGGGCCGTGCAGCACGCCAAAAGCTACGGGCTGCTGGCCGTGCTGCTCACCGGCAAGCGCTACTTCGAGGCCCAGCGCCACGTGCTGCTGCTGCAAAAAGCCCAGGCCGAAAGTGCCCTGCGCAACCTCAAGGCCCAGCTCGACCCGCACTTTCTGTTCAACAACCTCAACGTGCTGCGCGGCCTCATTCAGGAAGACCCGGCGGCAGCCAACGAGTTTGTGACCCGGCTGGCGGCGCTCTACCGCTTCCTCATCCGGCACCAGCACGAAGATGTGGTGCCGCTGGCCGAGGAGCTGCAGTTTGCCGACGAGTACGTGTATTTGCTGCGCCACCGCTTCGGAAATGCCTACGAATTCCGCCAGACGCTGCCCCCGGCGGCCGTGGTGGCTGAGCTGCTGCTGGTACCCGGCACCATTCAGCTGCTGCTCGAAAATGCCATCAAGCACAACGCCGGCAACGAGGACGCGCCCCTGCTCATCAACCTCGAAGCAACAGCTACGGCCCTTACCGTGTGCCACGCCCGCCGCCCGAAGCGCACACCCGTGGAGTCGGCCGGCACGGGACTGGCCAACCTGCGCGAGCGGTATCGGCTGTTATTTCAACAAGAAATTCGGGTTGAGGCCCTCGCTGATTCCTTCACGGTTACCATCCCACTGCTGCGCCAAACCCGCCGGGCGGCAGTAGCTCAGCCGCTCGTTAGCGCATGAACATGCTGATTCTGGAAGATGAAGAGCCCGCCGCCCGCCAGCTCACGCTGCTGCTGGCCCAGGCCGGGCACCCCACCGCGCCGCCCGTGCTTCGCAGCGTGGAAAAGGCCCTGGCCTGGCTCCAGGCTCATTCCATGCCCGACCTTATTCTGTCGGACATCGAACTGCTCGACGGCAACGTTTTTTCGCTCTATGAGCAGTTCCCGGTTACCTGCCCCATCATTTTCACCACGGCCTACGACCAGTTCTTGCTGGCCGCATTCCGGGGCAACGGTATTGCTTACTTGCTTAAGCCCTTCACCCTGGAACAGCTGCAAGCCGCCCTGGCCAAGTACGAGCAGCTGCGCACCAGCTTCGCTCCTCCCGCAGCCGCGCCCAGCCTGCCGCCCGACGTGATGCGCGAGCTGACCCAGGCGCTGCGCCAGCACAGCCAGCCGGCCTACAAGCAGCGCTTTTCGGTGCGGATGCGCAACGGCCTCTACCTGCTGCAAACCGACAACATCGCCTACCTGCAAGCCGACGAAGGCGTGACCTTCGCCGTGGATGGGGCCGGCGTCCGCTACCCTCTCAACGGCACGCTAGCGGAGTTGGAGCGCCAACTCGACCCCAGCCGTTTCGGCCGTCTCAACCGCTCCGAGCTCGTGAACGTGGCCTTCATCGAGCGGGCCGAGCCTTACTTCAACAACCGCCTCGCCGTGAAGCTGCGCGCTCCCGGCATCACCCTCACCACCAGCGCCGCCCAAACGCCCGAGTTCCGCCGCTGGCTGGAAGGGTGAGACGCCTGCGGCTTACTGAGATTTATAGCCCGTCATCCTCACTACTCGTCGATGGGTTTAACCGCTCGCGTCATTTCGCGCTTGCCGGGCGGGCCGGGCAACCTCTCCGTCAGCCAGCCGGCGGCGCGCAGGTTGCGCCGGAACTGACCTTGGGCGCAGTAGCTCACCAGCACCGCACCCGGCGCGGCAGCGGCATATAGCTGCGCAAACACGGCTTCCGTCCATAGCTCGGGCTGCTTTTCGGGGGCAAAGGCATCGAAGTAGATGAGGTGATAGTGCTCGGCGGGCAGAGTAGCTGCTTGTATCGGCTGCTGAATTTTGCTCAACAGAAAGATGTTTTCAAGCTCCGTGGCTATGTTCCAGGGCACGGCGTGCAGTTGTGCAAAAGCGCGACTTAGTGCGGGTTCATCGGCCCATTGTTGTCGGAGAGCGGCAATGGCTGTGGGCGGCAACGGATAAGTTTCGTAGCCATCGTAGCAGATAAGCGCTTCCAATTCCCATGCCCTTTCCAATGTCAGCAAGGCGTTGAGACCGGTGCCTAAGCCTACTTCCAAAATACTTAGATGTCCATTGGGGTACTGCCCCAAGCCCGCTGCCAGCAGCGGCTCCAGACCGTACCTGATAAATACGTGGGCCGACTCCTGCCGCGCCCCGTGCTGCGAGTGGTAATGCTCGTTCAGGGCCGGCACGAAAAGCGTGGCCGAGCCGTCGCCCGTCACGCGCACCTCTACCTTTGGCTCGACGGAGAATTCCTCATTCTTCATTCCTAATTCTTCATTGCAAAGATGCCCCGCGTAAAAGTAGCCCTGCCCGACACCTTCTCCTTCACCACCGAAATCCCGGTGCGCATCACCGACCTCAACTACGGGGGGCACGTGGGCAACGACGCCCTGCTGGGCCTGCTGCACGAGGCGCGGGTGCATTTTCTGCGCTCCATCGGTGTGCCGAACGACTACGATGTGGTCACCAAGCTCGGCCTCATCATGGTCGACGTGGCGGTGGAGTATAAAGGTGAGGCCTTCCACGGCGACGTGCTGCGCTTCGACGTGGCCGGCACCGACCGCAGCAAGTACGGTTTCGACGTGGTGTACCACGTGCACAACCAGTCGGGCAAGGAAATAGCCCGCGCCAAAACCGGCATGCTCTGCTTCGACTACAACATCCACAAGCTGCGCCTGCTGCCCGAGGAGGTAGCCGCGCAGCTGCAGTAGCCACGTATGTTTCGCCTCGTCATCATCAGCGCGCCCGCAGCTCTGCCCGATGAGCCGCGCCTGCTGGCAGACGTATTGGGCGCTGGCACTGAGACCCTGCACCTACGCAAGCCCGACTGGCCCACCGCACAAGTCGAAACACTGGTTCAGGCCATTCCCGAGCAGCTACATGAGCGGCTGGTGCTACACGGGCACCCCGAGCTGGTGCGCCGCTACCGCCTCGGGGGCCTGCACCTCACCGGGGTGCAACGGGCCGCCGCGGGGCGCCGCCCGCTGCTTCTGCCCAACCAAACGCTTTCCACTTCCTTCCATTCGCTGGCCGAAATCAGCGGGCACCGGCGCCGCTACGAATACGTATTTCTGAGCCCGATTTTCGATAGCATCAGCAAGCAGGGCTACGCCAGCCGCTTCGAGTTGCCAGCACTGCGGGCGTTTTTTGCGCAGCGAGCTGCCCAGGCCGGCTACCAGCCGCCGGTACTGGCGCTGGGTGGCATGGCGGCGCAAAACCTGCCCATGGTACGCCACATCGGCTTTGCGGGTGCGGCCGTGCTGGGGTCCATTTGGCAAAGCCCCGACCCTGTGGGTGCGCTCGGGCAGCTGCGAGCAGCCGGCCGGTAAGCGCTACTGTGCCAGGGCCGCGTCCCAGTCTTTCCACACCGGCTCGTAACCCTGGCGGCGCAGCATGGCGGCCACTTCGGCGGGGCTGCGCTCGTCCGAAATCTCGAACTGCTCCAGCGACTCCGGGGCCACGGCGTAGCCGCCGGGGTTGGTTTTCGAGCCCGCGCTGATGCTGGTGATGCCTAGCTTGATGACGTGGTCGCGGAAAACCGGGCTTTCGCGGGTCGAAATCGACAGCTCCACTTCGCCGTTCCAGATGCGGTAGGCGCAAATCAGCTGCACCAATTCGCGGTCGCTCATTTCTACTTTAGGCTGCAGCAGGCCCTCGGCTGGTCGCAGGCGCGGAAACGACAGGCTGTACTTGGTTTGCCAGTAGGTTTTTTCGAGGTAGTCGAGGTGCAGCGCGGTGTAGAAACAGTCCGTTCGCCAGTCTTCGAGCCCAATGAGTACGCCCAGGCCCATTTTATGGATGCCGGCCCGGCCCAGCCGGTCGGGCGTGTCGAGGCGGTAGTTGAAGTTCGACTTCTTCCCCTTGGGGTGGTGCTTTTTGTAATCGTCGCGGTGATAGGTTTCCTGGTACACCAGCACCGTGTTCAGGCCTTCGGGAATCAGGCGCTCGTAGTCGGCCTGGTCGAGCGGCTGCACTTCCATCGAAAGGTGCGCGAACTGCGGCCGCAGCGTGCGCAGGGCTTTTTCGAGATAATCAACGCCCACCGTTACGTTCGCCTCGCCGGTCACGAGCAGCACGTGGTCGTAGCCCCAATCTTTCAGTACGGCCGCTTCCAGCAACATTTCCACGCTGCTGAGCGTGCGCCGCGCAATCTTGTTATCCAAGCTGAAGCCGCAATAGGTGCAGATGTTCTGGCACTCGTTGCTCAAATAGAGCGGCGCGTACAGCTGCAGGGTGTTGCCGAACCGCTTGCGCGTGAGCTGCTGGCTGAGCTGCGCCATTTGCTCCAGATACGGCGCAGCCGCAGGCGAAATCAGCGCCTTGAAATCCTCCAGCGTGCGTTGCGGTGCGGCCAGGGCGCGCGCTACGTCGGCCGCCGTCTTGGCGTAGATGCTGGCCTTCACGTCGTCCCAGGCGTGGGCTTCGAAGATGGGTTGGAAGCTCATAGTAGTGCGCAGCCTTTGCGGCGTGGCCCGAGCGCCGCGAGTATCAATCGTTCGCTGCCGGGCCGGAAAAATGGGTGAATCGTTTTTTGTCGTGGCACCGCGTGATACTTGCGGCGCTCGGGCCACGCAGCAAAGGCTGCGCGCTACATATCCAGAAAGGCCGTGAGCGGCGAGCTGGCGACTGCCTCGGCATGTACCACCGGCCGCGCCAGCCGCGCCTCGTAGGCCAGCCGTCCCGCTTCCACCGCCATGCGGAAAGCGGTGGCCATAGCCACCGGCTGCCCGGCCACGGCAATGGCCGTATTCACCAGCACGGCATCGGCGCCCATTTCCAAAGCGGCCGCCGCGTGCGAAGGCGCACCAATGCCCGCGTCCACCACCACCGGCACCTTGCTTTGACCGATGATGATTTCCAGAAATTCCCGCGTGAGCAGGCCCTTATTCGAGCCGATGGGCGAACCCAGGGGCATCACGGCCGCCACGCCCACTTCCTCCAAGCGCTTGCACAGCACCGGGTCGGCGTGGATATAGGGCAGCACCACGAAGCCCAGCTTCACCAGCTCCTCGGCGGCTTTCAGGGTTTCGATGGGGTCGGGCAGCAGGTACTTGGGGTCGGGGTGAATTTCGAGCTTGAGCCAGTTGGTTTCCAAGGCCTCGCGGGCCAGCTGGGCGGCAAAAACCGCCTCCCGGGCCGTCCGCACGCCCGAGGTGTTGGGCAACAGGTGGAACTGCGGGTGCGCCAGGTGACGCAGGATGTTGTCCTCCGCGTCGGCCACGTCCACCCGTTTCAGCGCCACTGTCACCAGCTCCGAGCCGGAGGCCAGCAGGGCTTCTTCCATCAGGGCCGACGAGCTGAATTTGCCCGTGCCCGTGAAAAGCCGCGACGAAAACGTGCGCCCGGCAATAACCAGCGGTTGCGTGCTCATACAGCCAAAGCAGGTGTTGCGAGCAACTCAACAAATTGCGCTGCTACCGCTGTGGGCTCGGCCGCCGCGCCAATGGCGCCCGACACCGCCACGCCGTGCAGGCCCGTGGCCCGTAGCGCTGCCACATCGGCGAGCGTAACGCCGCCAATGCCAATAATTGGCACCGTAATGCCGGCCGCCTGGCACTGACGCATGATGTCGGCGTAGCCCGCCAGCCCCAGAATCGGGCTCAGCTTTTCCTTGGTGTTGGTGAAGCGAAAGGGCCCCAGCCCCACGTAGTCGACGCCAGCCGCCACGTGCCTTTGCACGTCGGCAAAGGTGTTGGCCGTGCCGCCCACAATGAAGCAGGAGCCCAGCATGGCGCGGACCTCGGCGGGTGGCATGTCGGCCAGGCCCACGTGCACCCCGTCGGCCCCGATTTCCTGGGCCAGGCGCGGGTTGTCGTTGATGAGCAGCGTGGCCCCGTAGCGACGACACACAGCCTGGGTTTCCAGCGCCAGCTGCTTCCAGGCCGCGTACGGCTGGTTTTTCACGCGCAGCTGCACCCACCGCACGCCGCCCTGGCAGGCCAGCTCGGCCGCCTCGGGGCTGGTGGTGATGTAATGAAGAGAACTGATTTTCATGATTGACTATCGAATCGAATGATACCCCAGCAGCGAGTCGTTGCTGGCCAGAAATGCACTCACGTATTCCTTGCCCGTCCAGCAGGCTTCCACTAAATTTTCGCCCTTTGCCAGGCCCGCCAGCAACGCCGCCGACAGCACGCAGCCGCTGCCGTGCTTCTCGCCATGCGGCAGGCGCGGCCGCGAAAACGAATGCCATTCGCCCCGGGCGTACAGCACGTCGGTTGCCAATTCGCCCTCGTCGTGGCCGCCTTTCAGCAGCACCGGGCAGTAGGCACTCAGCACCTGCGCGGCGATGGTCTCGTTGGCTTCGCCGGGCCACATGCGCAGCATTTCGGGCTTGTTGGGCGTCACTAGGGCCATTTCGGCGCACAGGGCTTTCATCAATTGGTGGTCGGTTGAGCGGTGGAATTCGTAGCCAGCCGAGGCTTTCAGCACGGGGTCCCATACTAGCTGCAGGCGCGGCCGCTGACCTTTCAGCCAGCCCACCAGTTCCAGCAGCTGCGGCAGGCTTTCCACGAGGCCTATTTTCACGAAATCGAACGCAAACCGCGCCAGCAAAACCCGCAGCTGCTCCCGAATTTCATCCGCCGGCACCCAGCGCACCCGCTCAAACGCCACGTCGTTCTGCACGGTGAGGGCCGTGCACACGCCCAGCCCGTACACCCCGCTGGCCTCGAACGTTTTCACGTCGGCCAGCAGGCCCGCACCCGCGCTGGGGTCGAAGCCGGCAATGCTGAGAACATAAGGGCGGGGTGGCTGGGGCATTGACAATTGGCACCTTGTTGTTGGGAATGTTTGTCATCCTGAGCGGAGCGAAGGACCTTCTCACGGCTGAACGAATTGCAGTAATATCAAGCTGACCAGCCGTGATAAGGTCCTTCGCTCCGCTCAGGATGACGGGCGTTTCCCAGCATCCGCTTTACAGATAAATCTCACTGCCTTTTTCCACAAACTCCCGCGACTTTTCCACTAGCCCTTTGGCCAGCACTTCGCTGGCTGTCATATCCTGCTTGGCGGCGTAGTCGCGCACTTCCTGCGTGATTTTCATCGAGCAGAAATGTGGGCCGCACATCGAGCAAAAGTGGGCCACTTTGGCCCCTTCGGCCGGCAGGGTTTCGTCGTGGTACTCGCGGGCGGTATCGGGGTCGAGGCTGAGGTTGAACTGGTCTTCCCAACGGAACTCGAAGCGGGCCTTGCTCAGGGCGTTGTCGCGGTACTGGGCGCCCGGGTGGCCTTTGGCCAAATCGGCGGCGTGGGCGGCAATTTTGTAGGCAATCACGCCGTCCTTCACATCCTGTTTGTTGGGCAGGCCGAGGTGCTCCTTGGGCGTTACGTAGCATAGCATGGCCGTGCCAAACCAGCCAATCATGGCCGCGCCAATTGCCGAGGTGATGTGGTCGTAGCCCGGCGCGATGTCCGTCGTGAGCGGCCCCAGCGTGTAGAACGGCGCCTCGTGGCACTCCTTCAACTGCTTGTCCATGTTCTCCTTGATGAGGTGCATGGGCACGTGGCCGGGGCCCTCAATCATCACCTGCACGTCGTGCTTCCAGGCAATTTTGGTGAGCTCGCCCAGGGTTTCCAGCTCGGCAAATTGGGCTTCGTCGTTGGCATCGGCAATGGAGCCGGGGCGCAGGCCGTCCCCCAGCGAAAACGCCACGTCGTAGGCCTTCATGATTTCGCAGATTTCCTCGAAGTGCGTGTACAGGAAGCTCTCTTTATGGTGCGCCAGGCACCATTTCGCCATAATGGAGCCCCCGCGCGACACGATGCCGGTCACGCGCTTGGCCGTCATCGGCACGTAGCGCAGCAGCACGCCCGCGTGGATGGTGAAGTAGTCGACGCCCTGCTCGGCCTGTTCAATGAGCGTGTCGCGGAACAGCTCCCAAGTCAGGTCCTCGGCCTTGCCGTTCACCTTTTCCAGGGCCTGGTAAATGGGCACCGTACCTACCGGCACCGGGCAATTGCGGATAATCCACTCGCGGGTTTCGTGGATGTTTTTGCCGGTGCTCAAATCCATGAGCGTGTCGCCGCCCCAGCGGCAGCTCCATACGGCCTTGTCCACCTCTTCCTCAATGGAGGACGTGACGGCCGAGTTGCCGATGTTGGTGTTGATTTTCACCAGAAAGTTGCGCCCGATAATCATCGGCTCACTCTCCGGGTGGTTGATGTTGCTCGGAATAACGGCGCGGCCAGCGGCTACTTCCTGGCGCACGAACTCGGCCGTGATGTGGCCCTCGGGTGTGTTGGCCCCGAAGCTGTGGCCGCGGTGCTGGCTGCGCAGCGGGTCATCAGCGGGCAGTTCATCAAAACGCTGGTTTTCGCGGATGGCGATGTACTCCATTTCGGGCGTGATGAGGCCGTTTTTGGCGTAGTGCATCTGACTCACATTGTAGCCGGGCTTGGCACGCAACGGGGCCGCGATGTGCTCGAAGCGCAGGTGGTCGAGGCTGGTGTCGGCGGCGCGCTGCTGGCCGTAGTCGGAAGTGGTGCCGGCGAGGCGCTCCACGTCGTCGCGGTCCATAATCCAGCTTTCGCGCAGGCGGGGCAGGCCTTTCTTCAGGTCGATTTCAACGGTGGGGTCGGTGTAGGGGCCGCTGGTGTCGTACACCGTCACGGGCGGGTTCTGCTCCGAAGGAAAGCCAAAGTCGAACTTACGCTCGGTGTCGGCCAGGGCGATTTCGCGCATGGCCACCCGCAGTTCGGGGTGCAGCTTGCCGGGCACGTAGATTTTGCGGGAGCCGGTAAGCGGCTGGCGTTCCACCAGCGTCTGCTGCGGGGCCTGGTCTTTCTTTTTCATCAATCAAAAAGCGTGACGGTGAATGTTTATAATCGGTTGTCATCCTGAGTGCAGCGAAGGACCTTATCGCCGATGAACGATTCGCAGTAAATCAATCGGCCCAAGCGTGATAAGGTCCTTCGCAAGCTCAGGATGACAGTTCCGGCTCTTTACCCGCCCTGCGTGGCGCGGATGATGGTGATGCGGTCGTGAGGCTGCACGGCGTGAGTGGGCCATTCGGCGCGGGGCACCACGGCATCGTTCACGGCCACGGCAAGGCCGCGCGGCTCGCTGATGCCGCGCGCGGCGAGCAAATCGATTAGCAAGTGGTTATCAGCGGCTTCGAGAGCCACGTTGTTTATATAGCAGACCATGCAACCAGGGAATAGTTGGGACGGAGAAAGCCATAAACAATAGTGGGTGCCGGCCACGGCCTGCCCGCAAAGGCAGCCGCAAAACGGACCAGTACTTTTCCCTTCGCCGGTATTAGCCGAATCAGGTTCCAAGGGTATCATCTCAGCCGCGGCAATGCGCAGCACCCCTAAAGTTTATGTGGCGAAGATAGGACGCTATATTTAAACAACCATCTGGGGAACCCAGCGCTCTGCGCCCGCTTGCACGTCTGGGCTGCCCTATTGAAACCACCAAGCATCCAAACTGGAATACTCTGCTTCGACCACAATACCTACGGGCCACGCTTGCTATCCAAAAACTGGCGGCGCAGGAGAACTTGTCCGTCGGCCAATAGCAACAATAGCCGTACTTTTAACCTTCCGCTTTTATACTTTTCAGTTTTTTATTTTCCAGCTGCTACTTTTTGTCTACTCCATGTTTGGTTATATTCGTTTAGCCACTGCCGGCGCATTGGTGCTGGCTGCCCTGGGCGGGGCTCAGGCCCAGTCAACGGCCCCCGAGGGGCCCACGACAGCCTACTCATTCAAACTTCCCGAGCTGCCGGAAGGCGGCGGCCAGCATGCCCTCGTACGGGCCATTCAGCTGCGCGTGAAGTATCCGATGCGCTCGCTGCGCTACGGTCTGCAGGGCGAGGGTGAGGTAAGCTTTGTAGTGACGCCTACCGGGCAGGTCACCCACATCAAGATAAAGCGCAGCATCAACGAGGACCTGGACGGGGCCATTGTAGCAGCCGTGCGGAAACTGCCGCTGTTGCAGCCGGCTACGCAATTTGGCAAACCCGTGGCCTGCATTCTCACCGCCCCGGTCACGTTTGCCCTCGATTCGCAGCTGCCGTTGGCGCGGCGCAAAAAGCCGGTACCAGCAGCCGACTCGCTCCAGTTGGTGCGGGTTGTAGAACAGCTGCCGCTCTACCACGGCCGACTAGGCTACCAGGCGCTGGCCGCCGATTTGGAAACCGAATACCTGAAGCTGCGCGGCGAAACCGGTTGCTTCATCCCAAAAACCAATTTGGGCGTGCTCCTTACCATTGGGCCCGGTGGTACTATCTACCACGTAGAGAAGATGAAGCGCGACCCGCAAGAGGGAGAGGACCTGCGCGCCGAATTTGGCGAAGCCGTGCAGGTGGGCGAAGAGCCCGAGCTGCCCGCCGCTTGCGAGGCCCTGCTGCAGGAAGCTGCCCGACACTTGCCGCGCCTGTCGCCGGCCTATGCCAACGGCCAGCGCGTGGCCATGCAGGTGCAGCTCACGCTGCTCGCGCCGCAGTAGCAGCTGGCTGCTGTTAATTGCTTACTGTTCTATTTCTCATGCCGCTGTTCATGCTGCCCGCTACTCTGCCTAACTGCTTCGGCGTCCTGGCACTGTTCTTTTTTCTGACTTCGGCCGCTTTCGGGGCGGAAGCTCAAACCGTACCATCAGTACCGCCAGCACCGGTGGAAAAAGTGTACACCTACGTGGAGCAGATGCCCCAACTGCCCGGCGGTGGCGGCCAAGCCGCCCTTGTCACCGCTATTCAGCAGCACGTCAGCTACCCACCGCAGGCCCTGCGCGACCACGCCGAAGGCCGCGTCTTTGTCGCCTTTACCGTGGCGGCCAGTGGGCTGATCGAGGAGGTGGGCGTGGTGAAAGGCCTCCGGCCGGACTGCGACTCGGTGGTGGTGGCAGCCGTGCGGCTGCTGCCGCGCTTGAGGCCCGGCATGCAGGCGGGGCAGGCGGTACCAGTGCGCTTCACCGTGCCGGTTACGTTCCGGCTGCAGGTTCCGAAGACAGTAGTATACGATTCTCTAAAACAGATATACTATTCCGTTGAGCGGCTCCCAGTATACCATGGCAAGAGCCTTACAGAAGATTTTCTACGCGAGTTTCACAAGACCAGCGCTGCAATGGGTTGTAAAGTGCCAAAATTCCCTGTCTTCGTTTCCCTGACGGTAGGGCCAGACGGCAACATCGCCGATGTTGCGAGCACCAACAACCTACCGCCTATCAGCCAAGAAAAAGCAACCTCAAGCAAACAAAGCAGCCCGGCCGAAAAAAGCAGCTTGCAGAAGATGCCTTTGCCTTGCGAAGTAGCATTAGTGACAGCAGCCTATCGGTTGGCTCCGTTTACTCCCGGCTCACAGGGCGGCCGGAATGTACCGGTACGTTTCACGATACAGTTGATTGGGGCTGACAAGTAACCATGTTTGATGGGAACCCAACCCCCTGTTGGCTTGTATCTTTGCACTATGCTGCTAGAACTGCCCCTCGCCCCCGTTGTTAAAAAGCGTGATATCCGCAAAACCTCGCCCGACGAGCTCAAGGCCTTTATGGTGGAGCACGGCGAGAAGCCCTTCCGTGCCAAGCAGGTAACGGAGTGGCTGTGGAAGAACACCGCCGCCACGTTTGAGGAGATGAACAACATCTCGGTGGCCACCCGCGAGCTGCTCGACCAGCACTTCGTCATCAACGGCGTAACCGTTCAGAACAAGCAGCTCAGCAACGACGGCACCATTAAGTCGGCGTTCAAGCTGTTCGATGGCAACATCGTGGAAGGCGTGCTCATTCCGCACGATACGCGGATGACGGCCTGCATTTCGAGCCAGGTGGGCTGCTCGCTCACGTGTAAGTTTTGCGCCACCGGCTACATGGACCGCAAGCGCAACCTCGACGCGGCCGAGATTTACGACCAGGTGGTGCGCATCCGGGAGCAGTGCGAGGCCCAATACGGCACGCCGCTCACCAACATCGTGTACATGGGCATGGGCGAGCCGTTGCTCAACTACGCCAACGTGGTGGAAAGCGTGCGCCGCATCACCGCGCCCGATGGCCTAAACATGGCCCCGCGGCGCATCACCATCAGCACGGCCGGCATTGCCAAGATGATTAAAAAGCTGGCCGATGACGACGTGAAGGCCAACTTGGCCCTTTCGCTGCACGCTCCAACGGATGCCAAGCGCAACGAAATCATGCCCATCAACGAGGCCAATTCGCTGGCCGCGCTGAAGGAAGCCCTGCAGTATTACCACCAGAAAACCGGCCGCAAAGTCACGTATGAGTACATCGTATTCGATGGTTTCAACGACGGCCTCGACGATGCCGAGCACCTGCTCAAAATTGCCAAGTGGCTGCCCTGCAAGGTGAACCTGATTGAGTACAACCCCATCGAAAACGCGAGCTACCAGAACGCGGAAGCCGATAAAATCACCGCCTTCCACAAGTACCTGGCCGACCGCGGCGTGCAAACCAACATCCGCCGCTCGCGGGGTAAGGACATCGACGCGGCCTGCGGGCAGCTGGCCGTGAAGGAGGAGAAGACCGGCGCTTAAGCTATTTCGTCGGGCAGGAAACTTGTTCCGAAATACCTAAATACCCAGGCCAAAAAAGACCACCAAGCTTGGTGGTCTTTTTTGGCCTGGGTATTTAATTCTACTTTACTTGTGCTTACCAAAGCGGTAGGTCATCTCCAGGTAGGCTGGGTAGATGCCACCGACCTCAGTGCCGTAAATGAACCCCAGGCTGCCGCCGTAGCGGTCGCCCTGCAACCGCCCACCTATCAGGCCCAAAAATCCGCCCGAGGCAATGTACGTTTCGGTGAGGAAGGAGAAACTGCGCGACAGCCGTTTGGCGCCGCCCAGCAGCAGGATGGGGCTGGTGCTTCCCTCGAAGCCATCGGCAAAGCCGTAGCCCAGGCCGGCGGTCACGTTGTCATCAGCAGAGCCGTAGGTGCCCACGCCGTAAGCCACACCACCACCGTAGCCAAAAGCCCGTGCGTAGAGCGCACCGCCGCCCACGTGGAATTTCTCCGTGATAGCCACACTCACCTTGGGCGTGATTGCAAACACGTTGCCTCCTATCCCCGGAATGATGGGCACGAGGGCTCCCACCGAAATATTGTCGGTGACGCCGTAGTTAACGCCGATAAGATAAATGTCGATGTCCTGCAGATAGCCTTCGCCGCGACGAAGGTTGCGGGCCGTGGGCGCAAAAAACAGGCGGGTACCATTGCCCACGTCGCCATAGCCCTTGGCAGCCTGCTCCGACGTGAGCAGCACCATGCGCTTCAGGTTAGTGCGTTGCACCCGCACCACACCCAGGTCTTTGGTAGCAAACTCCAGTTCCTCGATGCTAACTGTTTGCAATACACCAATAAACGTATTGCCTGACCTAAGTTCGACACTGTAGGTACTCCCCAGTTGCTCGGGTGTGGCTTGGCCGGCCGGGGTAAAGACGCCGGCTGCTGGCTGAGGGTTCGCGTCGAGTTCGCGCTGGCGGCGCTCGATGAGGTCGTGCGCCGCCTGAAATTCGGCCGCGGTGAATGGCCGCGCCACCAAACGGCCGTCGCGCAGGCGGGTTCGCAGCGTAATGCTGCTGTCCGGCGCCAGGACGCGCACGAAGCGGGCCTCCTGAAAATCGTCGGCCATGTAGTAGGGGAACAGGCCAAAGCGGGCCTTTTCGGCCCCGTCAATGACTTCGCCCACAACGGGGCTGACGACGAGCACCCGCTCGGCGGGCGTTTGAGCAAAGGCCGACTTACTGAACGATGCCAGAGCCAAACTGCAGAGAAAGGTGCGTAAGAAGAGGGACATAGCGAATTTTTTTTTCCAAAGATGCCACCCTACACGGCACTAATTGCAAACTAATATCTTTATTATTTCGACTTTTCAATTCCATCTTTCAACGACGAGCAGCGGGCAAAAACCCGCGCAAAATGCGCCAAAGCCAGTTGGCAGGCCTTGCTTCCCTGTTCATAAAAGGATTTTACAGCGCGCGGCAGCAAGCCAAATAGTAGGCAGCTAGTCGCAAAAGTGGAAGCAACGTCGGCCAATGCCTTAACTCCGTGCATACTCCTTGAAGCATAAAAAAAGCCCGACTCAGCAGCCGGGCTTTTTTTATGCTTCGCGCAAAAGATTGTTGCTTAGTCGGCCAGGCCGTCGTGGTTGCGGTCTTTCGCGTCGCCGGCAGCTTTGTACAGGTCTTTGCCGGTAACGGCGCGTACGGTGTCGCGGGCGAGGCCGGCCGTGGCCGAGTCGCCGCCCGCAACGCCGTCCTGGCTGGCGGCAGGGCCTTTTTTGGTGTAGCCGCGCTCGACGTTGGTGT
Source organism: Hymenobacter glaciei (assembly GCF_039539585.1). NCBI lineage: Bacteria > Pseudomonadati > Bacteroidota > Cytophagia > Cytophagales > Hymenobacteraceae > Hymenobacter > Hymenobacter glaciei. The sequence goes on from NZ_BAABDK010000025.1 coordinate 322,916, forward strand.
CGCCTTCTTTGGTACCGGAGCTACAAGCACTGGCCGTAGCCAGCAACACGCCGGCAACGGCCAGCGAACGGAGGAATTGTTGGGAAAACATGAAGGACAGAATTGGGAGATGATGCAAGAGCAATGCTGCAAGGTAAAGAAATAACCCGCCGCCGCGCAACCCGTACCCCTGCCAGCGGTTGTACCCGGTAGTCGGGCCACTCCGCTACCCTTCTGCTTGCCCTTCTCATTTCACCGCTTCCATGCCTCACGCCGCTCTGCCCACGCCCGCCTACACGTATCCCGAGTTCCGAGCCCTGGTGGGCCAGTTGGCCGCCGAGCACCGCACCACTGGCCCCGACCAGACGCCCGGCCTCGTGCGCTACACCGACCAGAACCAGGCCCACCTCGACCGGGCCTTGGCGCTGCCCCTGCTGCCAGCCCTGCTGGAGCGCCTGCGCAGTTTGCCCCGTTCCGAGCAGTGGCTGCTGTTGGGCGAAGCTTGGTGCGGCGACACGGCCCACACGCTGCCCATCCTGGCCCACCTGGCCGCCCAGAGCCAGGGCTGCGTGGCGCTGCACGTCGTCCTCCGCTCCGACCATCCCGAGTTGATGGCTGCTTATCAGACCAATGGCAAGGACAGCATTCCCAAGCTCATCCGGCGCGATGCCGAAACCGGGGCCGACCTGGGCGCCTGGGGCCCCCGCCCCGCCGCCGCGCAAGCCCTCAGCCACCAGTTGCACACCGACCCCAGCCTGCACACCAACCAGGTAGTCAGGGGCATGAACGAATGGTACGAGGCCGATGCCGGCCAGTCGGTGCAGCAGGAACTGCTCGCGGCCCTAGCCTAAACCGGCCGAACCACGACAGGCCCCAAAGCCAAAAAGTTGTGGTACGAGAAATTTCCCCTATTTTCACCTTCCCAATTATTTGGCATACATGCTTCAACCGTTGCGTCGTCGTTTTCAACAGTACGTGGCCCGGTGGCCGTGGCGGCGGGTGGGGTTGCTGGCCGGAATTAGCTTCCTGCTGGCACTTATGCTAATAATCTACCTGTTTGGGGTGAGTGACCATTTTTTTGGTCGACTTTTTTTCGCGTTTCTCGTATTCGTCTGGCTACTGTCGGTCACCTTCCTGGCCGTTGTTCCGTTTGTGACCTGGGCTACGGCCAATTGGTTCGGGCGGGGCTGGGCCGAAGCCTCAACGCCGGTGCCCCGCCCTCGGCGGGCAGCGGCGTCGGCCGGCACTGCAGCAAGCGCGCGTACAGTTTCCTCACCGGCCTCCTCACGGCGGCCTCAAACACGTTAAAGCCCTTGAAAACTAATCTCCTGCATATCAAAAATATGGTGTGCCCCCGGTGCGTGGAGGCAGTACACGGTTTGTTAGAGCGTGCGGGCTACCGGCCCAAAGCGGTTTCGCTGGGCGTAGCCGAGCTCGACGACGCTACCCCCGCCGACCCCGAGGACCTGGCCCCACTGTTGCACGCGGCCGGCTTCGAGCTCTTGCGCGGCCGCGCCGAGCAGCTCACCGAACAAATCAAAGGCACCCTGGCCGAGTACCTCGAACACCTGCGCACGGCGCGCTCGCCGCTCACCACCTCGGCTTTTCTCACCGACCGGTTTGCGGCTACTTACTCGCACCTGAGCAAAGTTTTCTCGCGCACCGCCCACCTCACCATCGAGAAATACCTCATTCGCCTCAAGATTGAGCGCGTGAAGGAGATGCTCAGCTACGGCGAGCTGACGCTGAACCAGATTGCCGACCAGATGCGCTACAGCTCGGGCCAGCACCTGAGCAACCAGTTTCGCCAGGTAACGGGCTACTCGGTAAGTGAATTCCGCCGGCTGATGCTGCCTGAGCGCATGTCGCTCGACGCGTTGGCATAAACGACACTACCATTGAATAACGAAAAGAGGCTTTCCACATTGGAAAGCCTCTTTTGTTTACATCCTCTGCCCTACTGTTGTGGATGCTTGCATTACAACGCTAAACGGCGGCGATTATAGTAGCGAGTGGCACGGACGGCAATGGGCAGGCCGATGCACAGTATCAGGATGCCGAGCCCAATGGCCGACGGCACCGGCTCGAGGGGCCGCACTCCTACCCGGGAGTTGGGCAGCACCACGAGGTTCATCAATAGCCAGACGGCCATTCCGTAGAAAACCCCGGCCAGCACCGGGTGCTCCAAGAGCCACGTTAGCCGCGGGCTAAGCCAATAAAAAAACACCGCGAACATTATCGCAATGAGGTAGTGAGCGACCAGGCCCGTCAGAGCCATGCCAACCCCTCCGGCAAAAGCCTCTTTCCCAAAAAGCGCGCTGGCAATAAAGTCCAGTACGTCGACCGGGGATTTGTGCGTCGTGAGTACGTACTGGGTACAGGCCGCCGTGATGTCGAGCGTGCCCGCGAGCAAGCCCGTCACGAAAGCAGCACGGCCCCAGCCGACTGGGTGCCCCTCGGGGCCTGGTACCTGTGGCGTTTCCATAAGGAAAAGCAAGTGTTTCCGATGAGAATTGCTTGCATGGCGGTGCACCGGCTGCCAGGCCCGACCTTTGCAGCCGAAATTGAACCCCGACCCTGGCGGCCGGGTTAGTCTCCACTGTGTCTAGTTCTTCGCCCCGCATCCTGCTCATTACGCCGCCGCTCACGCAGCTCAATACCCCGTACCCGGCCACGGCCTATATCAAGGGGTTTCTGTCGGGACGGGGGTACAACGTGACGCAGGCCGACCTGGGCCTGCAGCTGGTGCTCCGGCTGTTCTCGGCCGAGGGTTTGCGGCGGGTATTTGCTGAGATTGAAGCCGGCAGCTTTAACCTGAGCGACAACGCGCGGCGGATGCTGCGCCTGCAGGGCCGCTACGTGGCTACTATCGGGCCGGTCATCCGCTTTTTGCAAAACAAGGACCTCACGCTGGCGCCGCGTATCTGCCACGGCCGCTTTTTGCCCGAGGCCAGCCGCTTCGACAACGTGGCCGACCTGGAAACCGCTTTTGGTACCATGGGCCTCACCGACCAGGCCCGCCACTTGGCCACGCTCTACCTCGAAGACCTGGCCGACCTCATCAAGGAGACCGTGGGGCCACACTTTGGCTTCTCACGCTACGCCGAAAAGCTGGCCCTCTCGGCTACCAGCTTCGAGCCCCTGCACGAGGCCCTGACGGCTGCACCTAACCTGCTCGACCGCATGCTGCTGGAAGAGCTGGAACCCCTGCTGGCGCGCGTGCAGCCCGACATGGTGGGCTTCACGGTCCCCTTTCCGGGCAACCTCTACGGTGCGTTGCGGCTGGCCCGGCGCATCAAGGAAATTAGCCCCGATACCGCGACAGTGATGGGCGGCGGCTACCCCAACACCGAGCTGCGCACCATTCAGGAACCGCGCTTCTTCGATTACATCGATTTCCTGACTCTGGATGACGGCGAAGGACCGTGGCTCCGGCTGCTGGAATATTTGAGCACGACCAGGGAGCAGAAACAACGGCATGCCGAGCTGAGTGGCCATGAGGGCTGGGGAGACAGCGAAGCCGAAGACGAAGTACACTGCACGCTGCAGGCTGTACTGTACAGCCCGCCCAGCCGCGACCAGCTCCAGCGCACCTTCCTGCGCAACGCGCAAGGGCAAATCGAGTACATCAACCACCCCCATCCCGACGTACCGCACGCCGAAGTAGGTACGCCCGACTATTCCGATTTGCCCCTGACTGAGTACCTCTCGGTGCTGGAAGTGCTGAACCCCATGCACCGCCTCTGGAGCGACGGCCGCTGGAACAAGCTTACGGTAGCCCACGGCTGCTACTGGAAGCGCTGCTCGTTCTGTGATGTCACGCTGGATTACATCAGCCGCTACGAAACGGCGCCCAGCACGCTGCTGGTCGACCGTATTGAGCAGATTATTCAGCAAACCGGCCAAACCGGATTTCACTTCGTGGACGAAGCCGCGCCGCCGCTGGCCCTGCGCGATTTGGCCGTGGAGCTGCTTAAGCGCCGCGTGCCCATTACCTGGTGGGGCAACATTCGCTTCGAAAAGACCTTCTCGACCGACCTGTGCCGGCTGCTGGCCGCCTCGGGCTGCATCGCGGTGAGCGGCGGACTGGAAGTAGCCTCCGACCGCCTGCTGGCCCTGATGGAAAAGGGTGTGACCATTGCGCAGGTGGCCCGCGTAGCCGACGGCTTCACCCAGGCCGGAATTATGGTGCACGCCTACCTCATGTATGGTTTCCCCACCGAAACCGCGCAGGAAACCGTGGACAGCCTCGAAGTGGTGCGCCAGCTGTTTGCGGCCGGCGTGGTGCAAAGCGGCTACTGGCACCGCTTCTCGATGACGGCCCACTCGCCGGTGGGCAAAAACCCAGCGAAGTATCAGGTGGCGGCCATTGGCCCCGAGCCGGCCGGCTTCGCCTGGAACGACCTGTGGCACGACGACCCGCTCGGTACCGACCACGAGGCATTTGGGCCGGGCCTGGCCAAGTCGCTCTACAACTACCTGCACGGCGTGGCGCTCGATGAGCCCCTGGCCCGCTGGTTCGATTTTAAAACTCCGCGTCCCAGCACGCCGCGCCACCTGGTGCAGCAGGCCCTGCAAGCCCCTGAGAAACTTGACTTCGCCCGGCAAAACCAGCGCCTGTTCTGGCTGGGCAACGCACCCGAAATCCGAATGGAAGCCGGCAAAAAATCGCCGCGCGCCGTGCTCACCTGCTACGAGCAGGCCGAGGATTTCGAAGTAAAAACCACCGAGGCGGCCGGCCAATGGCTGCACCAGCTCCTCACCCGGCTCAGCCAGGATTTCGACACGAAAGTGCTACTGCGCGATGCAATGGCCTCCTTCCCGCCTTCGGAAGGTTCGTTTGAAGCCTTTGTGCTAACACCTGCCTGGCAGCTGCTGCGCGAGAAAGGCCTGCTGCTGATTTAGCCGCTGGTTTAACTAGAGCCGCCGATGGTGCAGGTACCAACCTAGCGGCTTCCCACCCATTGCACAACATCGCCCGGCAGGCCCGGGCCGAACTGTACATTCAACCCCTCGCCGGTAAGCAGCGCGGGGCCCGTGGCGCGGTAGCTGCGCACGACGATGCCGCGCCGGCTGCCCACGGCCGCCCGTAGCTGGGCGGCGCGCACTGTGGCATCGGTCCCGCCATACAAGCCCAGCACCGGCATTTTACGGTTGCGCAGCTCGCGGAAAGCCGAACGAGAAGCCGCATCTACTACCGCATTTTGCACGATGAGAAAGGCCAGCCTTGGGTTGGCGGCCGCCAGCGCAACCGCCCGGGGGCCAACGGCCCACGCGCCAAGGCTGGCGGTATCGGCCCCAGGCGTGGCGCGAAGCAGCTGCAGGGCGGCTAGCAGACGCGGGGCCTCGTTGGCATTTGTGGCGGAGTCGGCTGGTGGCAGCAGCAGCACGATGATGCCTGCCCGGGCCAGCGCATCGGCCCAAAGTGCAGCAGTGGGCGCGGTGGCAGCATCGGGCAGCAGCGCCAGCGCTGCGCCGGGTGTGCTGGTATCGGTGGGCGCAAACAGCCAGCTTTGGCCACCTACCTCTTGTGGCACGGCTGCAACGGAGTAGCTGCTGGGGTCGGGCACGCCGCGCTTGAGCAGAATAAGCGGCACCGACGTGGAGTCGAGGGCCAGGGAGCCGCGCCAGAAGTCGCCGTCCAGCGTCAGCGTCAGGGTTTGGCTGAGCCGGGCCGGGCGCACGAGCCGCAATTGGTTGGCGGTGAGCAGCAGCGTATCGGCCACAAAGCTGAGGGCGGGGGCTCCGGGTACGGTCAACTCAGCATCGTAATGGCCGGCGCTGGGATGGCGAATATCGAGCGCGGCGCGTAGTTGCGGGCTGCCAGTGACCCCGATGCTGCCTTGGTAATGGCCCACGGGCGGGGCCATCGGGGTATCAGCAGGCGGGCGCTGGGGTTGGCAGGCGCCGAGCCCAGCAAGGGCCAGCAGCAGGGCCGGCCAGCTGGCACGGCCAAGGAATAAACGCAACCGGGCAGGTATCGGCATGGCCAAATGTAAGGGCTTAGCGGCCGGCCATGCCCTTGCGCAGAATCAGGTCGGTTTGCACGTCCTGCCCCAGGCGGAATTCGTGCTTCCCGATTTCGCGAAAGCCAAAGCGCTGGTAGAAGGCGCGGGCACGGTCGTTTTTCTCCCACACGCCCAGCACCACGGCCGAGCAGTGCAGCTGCTCGGCCAGCGCCAGAATGCCGCGCATCAGCGCTGCCCCCAAACCGGTACCCTGCCAGTCGTCGCGCACGTAGAGGCGTTCAATTTCGAGGCGGCCGGCCGGGTTCTGGCTTTCGGGCTGGCCCAGGGCCGAGTTGTCGCGCAGCTTGGCATAGCCCACCAACTCGTTCTGCATATGCGCCAGCAGAAAGGTGTTTTCGCGGTCCTGCAGTTCGGCCAGCTGAATGTCGGGGCCAAAGTTTTCGGCCAGGTAAGCGGCCATGTCGGCTGCCGTATTAGTAGCGGCGAAGGTATCCTGAAATGTTTGGCGGCCCAGGTCGGCCAGTTGCGCGGCCGTGGGGGCATTGGCTTTAGCCAGCGAAATGCGAAGGGGTGATGACATAGGGCAAAGGTCGGGCACCAACGCCCGACTTACAGTATCTCGTCGGCGTTGGGGTTGCGGTGGTCGCTGGTACCGCGCCGCATGCGCAGCCCCCAACGCATGAGCAGCCCGCCCGCCAACAGGCCCAGCAGGTTGATGGCCAGTAGGCCCACCGGCAACTCGGCCTCGCCGGTGTTCCAGCGGTAGAGCATTACGCCAATTTTCAGGAGCAGACCCAAGCCCAGCAGAAAGCCACTAAACAGAAGGAGCAGGCCCACAAGGCGGTTGGTAGCGGGTGGAAGCGGAGGTGTAGCCATGGTGCCCCTGATACGCGCCACTCCGGAAATGGGTTGAGCAGCAGCCCAGTTGCTAATCCGGTTCTTTGGCGTAATTTTGGGCCACCAAGGTATCCCTGCGAGAGTAGCTCAGTTGGTAGAGCATCAGCTTCCCAAGCTGAGGGTCGCGAGTTCGAACCTCGTTTCTCGCTCATTGAGTAACAGCCCCCTAGCATTTGCGCTGGGGGGCTGTTTTGGTTTTACCAATGCCGGTGCACTGCATCGCAGAAGTCCCGCTAATCGGTTGGTCGAAGCGCTGGTTTGCGAAGGCAACTTGCCACAAAGCCAGCAGCATAAGGCGCAAAATGCGGTAAATGAGTCTTTGGGCACTACATTGCGCCGGCCTGTTTGCACGCTCCAGCCGCTGCCCGCCAGTGCAGGCGCAATGTACCAGGCCAGCTGCCAATCGTTTGGGCAGCTTTTTTTACGTCCTCAGCCTACTGTACTGCACTTTCCTATATTCTGGTTTCGCGATTCCCACCCAGGCGGCACCCCACCTTTACTAACCAGAACCCGCGATGCAAGTGTTGAAATTCGGAGGCACGTCGGTAGCCTCCGCCGAGAATATCCGCCATTCGCTGGCCATTGTGGCTACGGCAACCACCAAAGGCCCTGTGGTGATGGTGGTGTCGGCCCTGGGCGGCACCACCGACCTGCTGATTGGGGCCGGGCGCGCCGCCGCTGCCGGCAACGCCGCCTACCGCAACACCCTGGCCCAGCTGGCCGAGCGCCACACCACGGCCGCCCGCGAGCTGCTGACCGATGCCACGCAAGCTGAGCAAATAGCGGCTATTACGGCCCAGTTTGGCGAAATTCAGACACTGTGCGACGGCATCTTTGCCCTTGGCGAACTTTCCACCCGCACCCTCGACCGGCTGATGAGCTACGGCGAGTTGCTCTCCTCGCGCCTCGTAACGGCCGCGGCCCAGGCCCAGGGCCTGACGGCTGCCTGGGCCGATGCGCGGCAACTCATTCGCACCAACTCCCGCTTCGGCTCGGCGGAGGTAGACATGGCCGCCACCACGCGGCAGGTGGCCGACCTGCGCAAGGCCGGTCCGGCCCAAATCTGGGTAGTGCCCGGGTTTATCGGGGCCGATGCCCACGGGGTGACGACTACGCTGGGCCGGGGCGGCTCGGACTATACGGGTGCGCTGCTGGCCGCCGCGCTGGGCGCCGAAGTGCTCGAAATCTGGACCGATGTGAGCGGCATGATGACCGCCGACCCGCGCTTGGTGCGCAGCGCCCGGCCCATTGCCCACATCAGCTACCAGGAGGCCATGGAGCTGTCGCACTTTGGGGCCAAAGTGCTGTACCCGCCCACCATTCAACCGGTAATGCAGCGGGGCATTCCGCTTTGGATTAAAAACACGTTCGCGCCGGCCGACTACGGCACGCTGGTGGAAGTGGAGCCACCGCGCACGGCCGCCGTGGTGCAGGGGATTTCCAGCATCGGCAACCTGGCATTGCTGAACCTGGAAGGCAGCGGCATGGTGGGGGTGCCGGGGTTCTCGCAGCGGCTATTCGCGGCGTTGGCCCGCGAGCGCATCAACGTGGTACTCATCACCCAAAGCTCGTCGGAGCACTCGATTTGTGTGGGCGTGAACGAGCAGGACACCACACCGGCCCAGGCCGTGGTGGACGAGGAGTTTGCCACCGAAATTGCGGCGGGCCGCATTGAGCCGCTGCGGCCCGAGCGTGGGCTGGCCATTGTGGCCCTGGTGGGCGAAAACATGAAGGACCACCCTGGCATCAGCGGCAAGCTGTTTGGGGCGCTGGGCCAGAACGGGGTAAACATTAGGGCCATTGCGCAGGGGGCTTCGGAAAAGAACATCTCGACGGTGATTCGGGCCGCCGACGTGCAAAAGGCCATCAACGTGCTGCACGAGGCTTTTTTCGAGGCTACCGTGAAGCAGGTCAACCTGTTCATTCTCGGGCCGGGCAACGTGGGCAGCAAGCTGCTCGAGCAGCTGGCGCGGCAGCAAGGCCACCTGCTGGACAAGCTAGGCCTGCAGGTACGCGTGGTGGCCATTGCCAACAGCCGCCACTGCCTCGTGAACGAAAACGGCCTCGACCTGACGGTGTGGCCAGATGAGTTGGCACAGGCCCCGGCCCTGATACTGGAGGAGTTTGCCCGCCTCATCATCGAGCGCAACCTGCGCAACTCGATTTTTGTGGACGTGACGGCCAACCCCGCCGCGGCCGATATCTACGCGGGGTTGCTGGAGAAAAGCATAGCCGTAGTGGCCTGCAACAAGGTGGCGGCATCGTCGGCCTATGCCCACTATACCCGTCTCAAAAGCCTGTCGAAGGAGTTCAACACCAGCTATTTGTTCGAAACCAACGTGGGCGCGGCTCTGCCTGTCATTGGCACGCTTAACGACCTCACGCGTAGCGGCGACGTGGTGCGGCGCATGGAAGCGGTGCTCTCGGGCACGCTCAACTTCGTGTTCAATAATTATGACGGCTCGCGGCCCTTCGCCGAGGTAGTGCGCCAGGCCCAGGCCGAAGGCTACACCGAACCCGACCCGCGCCTCGACCTGAGCGGCTCCGACGTGGCCCGCAAAATCCTCATCCTGGCCCGCGAGGCCGGCCAGGTGATGGAAATGAGCGACATCGAAATCAACGGCTTCCTCCCCCCTGCCTGCCTGGACGGCGACGTGGAAGCCTTTTACACGCAAATGGCGGCGCACGAAAGCCACTTCCGAGCTCTATATGATGACGCTACCAAGGCCGACAAGCGCCTGAAGTTCGTGGCCCGCTACGCCGACGGCCGCGCCACGGTGGGCCTGCAGCAGGTGGCGCCCGGCCACGACCTCTACGACCTGCGCGGCAAAGACAACGTGGTGCTCTTTTATACCGACCGCTACGTGGACCAACCGCTGGTAGTGAAGGGGGCCGGCGCCGGGGCAGAAGTCACGGCTTCGGGGGTATTTGCGGACATAATCCGTGCCGCACGGTTGTAGCGTGGACTCTGCGAGTCCGTGCCTGCTTAGTTTTAGGCTGCATCATTTCTTCCTACGCCACACGCGGACTCACAGAGTCCACGCTACAGTTCATGCCTGATTCCGTTCTCGTTCACTCACCCGCTACGCTCTCCAATCTGGGCTGCGGCTTCGATGTATTTGGCCTGGCCCTGGCCGAACCGTACGACACCATTCGCCTCACGCGCCGTGCCGCGCCGGGCGTTAGCATCCGCCACCTCGACCCGTATAACCTGCCCACCGACCCCACCCGCAACGTGGCCGGCGTGGCGCTGCTGGCGCTGCTGAAAGCCGTGCCGGAAACGCTGGGCTTCGACCTGGAAATTACCAAGGGCATCAAGCCCGGCAGCGGGGTAGGCAGCAGCGCGGCCAGCGCCGTGGGTGCCGTGGTGGCAGCCAACGCATTGCTGGGCAACCGCTTCAGCAAAATGGAGCTGGTAGATTTTGCCATGGAAGGCGAAGCCGTGGCCTCGGGCGCGCGGCACGCCGACAACATCGCGCCGGCCATCTTCGGCGGCTTCACGGTGGTACGGGCCCTCGAGCCGGCGCTGGACATTCTGGCCCTGCCGGCCCCGCCGCTGTGGGTAGCCGTGGTGCACCCCCAGATTGAGGTGAAGACCAGCGACTCGCGCAAGGTGCTGCCAACTACCGTACCGCTGGGCCTGGCCGTGCGCCAGTGGGCCAACGTGGCCGGCCTCACCGCAGGCTTTCTCACGGCAGACTATGAGCTGATTGGCCGCTCGCTGGCCGACTACATCGTGGAGCCGGCGCGGCTGCCGCTTATTCCCGGCCTGGCCGAAGCGCGCACCCGGGCGCTGGCAGCCGGGGCCATTGGCGGCGGTATCTCGGGCTCAGGGCCGTCCATCTTCATGCTGAATAAGACGGAGGAAACAGCGCAGGCCGTGGGCACGGCACTCGGCTCCGTGTTTGCAGAATTGGGCATTGCGTTCAACGTGTACGTGGGCCCTGTGGGGACCACGGGAGCGTATGTGGTGGAAGTGGGTGAATAAAATCGGCTGTCATCCTGAGCACAGCGAAGGACCTTATCACTGCTGAACAGCATGCAGTAATTCAATTGGCGCGAACGTGACAAGGTCCTTCGCTGCGCTCAGGATGACAGCCGATTACAGGACATAAGCAACCAAGACCATGAAATACTACAGCCTCCGCCACCAGTCGCCGCCGGTTGATTTCCGGCAGGCCACCATCACCGGGCAGGCACCCGACGGCGGCCTGTACTTTCCCGAAACCATCCCGAAGTTCTTGGCTGGGTTCCTACGCGAGCTGCGCGGCCTGAGCAAAGCCACCGTGGCCCTGAACGTGATGCGGCCCTACGTGGGCAGCACCATTCCCGAGAGCGACTTGCAGCGCATCTGCGCCGAGGCGGTGGATTTTGACTTTCCATTGGTACCCGTGGAAGCTGGCATTTCCTCTCTGGAGCTTTTCCACGGGCCAACCCTGGCCTTTAAGGACGTGGGCGCGCGGTTTATGAGCCGCTGCCTGGGCCACTTCGCCAAAGCTGGCGATACCCCGCCCGTAACGGTGCTGGTAGCCACCTCGGGCGATACCGGTGGGGCCGTGGCCAGTGGCTTCCTGGGTGTGCCGGGCGTGGAGGTGGTTATCCTCTATCCGGCCGGCAAAGTGAGCCTGGTGCAGGAGCAGCAGCTCACCACCCTGGGCCAGAACATCACGGCCCTGGAAGTGGCCGGCACTTTCGACGACTGCCAGGCACTGGTGAAACAGGCTTTTCTCGACCCGGAGCTGGCGCAGCGGCGGTTTCTGACCTCGGCCAACTCCATAAACGTAGCGCGCTGGCTGCCGCAGCAGCTCTACTACTGCTTTGCCATGCAGCAGTGGCCGGCCGAAGCGCCTGCGCCGGTGGTAGCGGTGCCAAGCGGCAACTTCGGCAACATTTGCGCCGGGTTGCTGGCGCAGGCTTCGGGGCTGGGCTTGGGCCATTTCATCGCGGCCTGCAACGCCAACGAGCCGGTGCCGGTGTACCTGCGCACGGGCACCTACACGCCGCGCCCGGCTGTGCCCACTTTCTCCAACGCCATGGACGTGGGAAACCCCAGCAACTTCGTGCGCATTCTGGAGCTGTTTGGCAACGACCTGGGCCGGTTGCGCACCGCGCTTAGCGCCGACACGGTGAGTGATGCCGACACGGTAGCCGCCATCCGGGGGGTGTGGGAGCAGCACGGCTACCTGCTCGACCCGCACGGCGCGGTGGCTTACACGGCCCTGCGCCGCTACCAGGCGCAGCACGCGGGCGCGGCCGGCTTTCTGCTGGCTACCGCGCACCCCGTGAAGTTTCCCGACGTGGTCGAGCCCATCCTGGGTCGCGCCATCGAGCTGCCGGCCGTGGTGCAGGCATTGCAGGGACGCGCCAAACGAAGCATACCGCTGGCAGTTGACTACGAGGCCCTGAAAGCCTACTTGATGTAGCCAAGCTTAGCAAAATTCTCAGGAAAACAGCTGGCAACTTACTTTTAACGGTGCCTCAGACACATACTTTCACACCACTTCTGTCTTGCTATGCCGACGTACTACCTCGAATTTTCTGAAGATGAAGCTGCTGGGACCGCCCACAAATTCTACGAAGCGACCGTTGAGGGCCCGACGGTGACCCTCAGCTACGGCCGCATTGGCACCCCGGGAGCCAGCAGCACCCAGCAATGCAGCTCGCCGACAGAGGCCGAGAAGCTGGCGCAGAAGAAGATAGCCGAGAAAAAGCGGAAAGGCTACCAGGAGGCCGTGAAGGGCCAGCGCCAGAAACGCACCATTACGCGGCGCGGGGGCGAGAGCCGGCCCTCAACGGCGAAACGGACGGCCCCAACCATCTGGCGCTTCGAAACCGGTTCGTCGGCATTTGGGGTGTTTGTGAACGAGCAGGGCTGCTGGGTGGGCAACCAGGACGGCCGGGTGTATCAGCTCAGCCACGAGGCGGAGGTGCACATGCAGTACCAGCTGAGCGAAGGCGTGAAGTGCATCGTGTCGGACGGGGCGTGGATGTACGTGGGCTGCGACGATGGCAATGTGTATAACCTCACCGGTAAAACCCCGCGCCTGGCTTACGAAATCAATCCGCACATCGATATTTTCTGGCTCGACATCGCCAATGGCCTGCTGGCGGTATCGGATGCCGCTGGCCAGCTTACCACCGTCAACTACGAAGACGAGGAGCAGTGGGCCGTAAAAACCGGCGGCAGCGCCGCCTGGATGGTGCGCTGTGACGCTGTGGGCCGCATTTTCTACGGCGATTCGCAGGGCGTGCGCTGCTACTACGGCTGGGAAAAGGAAACCCTGGTGTGGCGCTATCCCACCAGCCAGGTGCTGTTTGGCTGGTTCGATGGCACCCACGCCTACGCCGGCACCGGCACGGGCCAGGTCCTGAAATTTGGCCAGGCAGGCGAGTTGCTGCAAACCTATAAGGCCGACGGGGCTGTGTTGTCGTGCGCCACCGCGCCGGGCGGGCGCTACGTCTTCGCGGCCGATGGCTCATCGACGGTTTACTGCTTCGGCGAAGATGGCCAGCGCCTGTGGAAGCTGGCCACTGGCTGCGGTTCGGCGCTCTCAATGCAGTATTTCAACGAGCGCCTGTACCTGGTGACTACCAGCGGCACCTTCGCCTGCCTCGATGTGAGCGAGGCCGCTATTGCCCAGGCCGAGCAGGGTACCGCCGCCCCGGCTCAGGTGGTGAAGGCCCCCAACGGAGCCGTAACCGCCGTGCAGAGCGACGTACTGGAAGCGGCCCCGGCTAATGCATCGGGCGTGCTGCTGCGCTGTGTTCGCGAAGGAGGCAAGCTGCGCGTTCGGGTCGCGCAGGCCGGGTACCACGACTGGCACGTGCAGTTCCCGAAAAACCTTCGCCAGGAAGGACAGTTCTACTTGGCAGAACGTCTTGAGCCAGCCGCCCAAGGCGATTTCTACCGCGTATTAGGCAACATCTACGCCGTCAATGACTAACTGCATCAATATCCTGCGAGGCCAGCCGGCCACGTTTGCACGCCGTTTTCTATTACCAGCCCTAGCCTTGGCCTTCGCAGCCTGCCGCCCCGACCAGGTCGAACACTTGAAGGACAGCAAGCGCATCGGCATCGAAACCGCCAACTGGGAGGTAAAGCGCATCATGCCTAATGACCTGCTGCGCGCTACCCGCTGGGCCGGCGACTCCCTAACGGCCACCGCCGACTCGCTGCTGCGCCGCACACTGGCCCGCGAGCTGGCGGCTGGCGGCGTGGCCCGGGCCATGAGCTTTTGCCGCCCCGAAACCTACCGCGCTGTCGATTCGCTGGCTGGCGTGCTGAAGGCCACGGCGCGGCGTGTGAGCGTACACCCGCGCAACCCTACCAGCCAGGCCCAACTATTGGAGGCGGAAATGCAATCTGACACCATGCGCACCATCAAGCGGCCGTCGCAGGAAGTATTTTTCTATCAGCGGCCCATTGTGCTCAATAACCAACTTTGCCTGCGTTGCCACGGCGAAATCGGCCAGGATATTTCAAAAGCCGACTACGCTCTTATCAAGCAAAAATTCCCTCAGGACCAAGCCACTGGCTACCACCTGGGCCAGCCCATGGGTGCCTGGCAGGTGCGCCAGCAGCGCCCCGGCGTGGCCGAATTCTGGACGATGAAGACGCGCAAAAAATGGAAGGAGCACAAGATGCCCAAGCTGTTCTGAGCCTAGCCTGGTAGATTTGCAGCCAACCATGCAAGCTGTTTCGGGATGAGTAAGGGATGCGTTCTTCGTTTTTTATTGGTGGCTACTTTGCTGGTGGGGGCTGCTCGGCACGGCTGGGCCCAAACGCCCGCCGCGCCCGCGGCAGGGCAAGCCACCCTCGCCCAATGCGTGCGCATAATTAAAGGCGACAGCGTATTGCTGTTTTACGACGCCACGTATGCGCTAACCCCGCCGGCGTGCGCACCCATTCGGCGATTCACCCGCATCACAGCGTCTGGAGATTTCAACGGCGAAACGCGCGACTACGATGCCCGCACCCAAAAGCTGCGCGCGCGCCTGCACTACCGGGCAGGCAAGCGGGAGGGACGCTATGAAACGTACTTTCCCAACGGCCAGCTCGCCGTGCAAGGCACTTTTGCCCAAGGAAAACCAGCTGGCACCTGGCAGTTTTGGTACGCCAACGGCCAGCAGCGCCAGACGTTGGCATGGACGGACCTGCCAGCTCCACGCCTGCGCATTCTCGCGTACTGGGACTCGACGGGTCAGCAGGGCGTGGCAAACGGCAACGGTGTGTGGCACGACGTGCTGCCCATGTTGCACAGCCGCTTCGGTGGCCCCGTGCTGAACGGCCTGGCCCAGGGCGTGTGGGAAAACCGCGCCGCTACCACCAACAAGCTGCTGACTACCGAAGTGTACGAGCAGGGGATTTTCAGGGGAGGAAAGGCGCTCGATGGCATCGGGGGACGCTACAAGGACCGGCCGTTGCTAGAGCCGCAGGTGGGCGACCTGGTGGCAGCAGCAGAGGGCTTTCGCCTGGGTGCCACCTGCGAAATGCGCCAAGCGGCCTACCAAGCCGACGCCGCCCGAGCGGAACAAATGCGCAACGCGCTGCCGCCTACCCCTGCCGGCGACCCAAGCAGCTTTGTCCAGACGGTGCTGCGGCAACTCAGCGAGTCGAACCAGACCAATGACTGGGAAATAATTGCCGACGGCCGGGAGTTTGTGGTGGAAGCAATGACCGACGAAAAAGGGTACCTGCATTTACTGAGCGGCCAATCCGGCGGTGGCTTCATCACGGCCCTTACACAGGTGGTGAGCGGCCTACCCGCCTGGAGGCCGGCTACGTACAACAGCAAGCCCGTGCCCGGGCTGGTGCAACTGGTCATCAGCAAACGCGGCTCGGTGCTCAACATGTCGTACCGAACCCGGGTAGACCCCGTAGCCCTGATGGCGCGCTGACCTGCCGTTGTGAGCCTGCTACCGGGGCTGTTATTTCTTTTACTTCCCAATGAGCTTCACTGTCAACTCTAACCCTATCATCATCATTGGCGCGGGCATGGCCGGGCTGGCCTGCGCCACTTGGCTGCACCGCGCCGGCCGCGCCGTGCTCGTGCTCGATGCTGCCGACGCCGTGGGCGGCCGCGTGCGTACCGACGTTACCCCCGAAGGCTTCCGACTCGACCGGGGCTTTCAGGTGCTGCAAACCAACTACCCTGAAGCCCGGCGCATTTTCGACTACGGGGCGCTAAACCTGAAATGCTTCCATTCCGGGGCCGTTATCCGGCTGCCTAATGGCAACGAAACCACCCTGCGAAACCCCTTGCAGAAACCGTTGGCGGCGTTCTCGGCGCTGACCTCACCCATTGGTACGCTTCCCGATAAGCTGCGCATCCTTAGCTTGGTGCGCCACGTGCTCACGCACACCCCCGAAGAGCTGCTGGCCCGCACAACATCCGAGGACACGGTGGCTTTTCTGCGGCACTATGGCTTCAGCGAACTCATTATTGACACGTTTTTCCGCCCTTTCTTCGGAGGCGTTTTTCTTGACCGTGGGCTGACCACGGCCAGCAATTTCTTCGAGTTCATCTTCCAGCAGTTCGTAACGGGCGATGCGGCCGTTCCGGCGCTGGGCATTCAGGAAATGCCCGAGCAGCTGGCCGGGCGCCTGCCCCTCGGCAGCGTGCGCCTGAACACGCCCGTGGCGGGCATCGTCGATGGCAGCCAGGTGCGCCTGACTACCGGGAAGGTGCTCCAGGCCTCGGCCATTGTGCTCGCTACCGACGGCCTGGCCGCCCTGCGCCTGCTGGCCGGGCGCAGCGGCAACCCCGACGATGCTCCCACGACCGAAGCGGGCAGCTTCCCTACGGCGGCGCGCATCACCACCTGCACTTACTTTGCCACGCCCGGTGGCCACTCGCCGGGCCGCAACGACAAGCTGCTGCGCCTGAATGCCATGCCCGGCGCCCTGGCCCACAACGTGGCCTTCCCAGCCGATGTGAGCGGTACGTATGCACCCGCTGGCCGGTCGCTCATCTCCGTGAGCACTCACGGCGAGCGTAGCCTGGGCGAAGCCGAATTGGTGCCGCGCCTGCGAGAAGAACTGGCCACCTGGTTTGGTCCCGCTGCCCGCGACTGGGAACACTTGCGCTCCTACCGCATTGCAGCGGCCCTGCCGGTGTATCCGGCTGGCCAGCCGCCCCGTCAGCCGCTGATACTGGGCGATAACCTCTACCGCTGCGGCGACTGGGCCTCCTACCCTTCGCTGAATGGCGCCTTGGCCACTGGGCGTGAGGTGGCCGAAATGATTATTAAGGGTTGATTTAAGCAGGCATCCATTTGAAACAAAACGACCACGCTCATCCGGGCGTGGTCGTTTTGTTGTCGGAAAAACAGCACTACGGCTAAGCCTCCGGATTATGCTGGCCTAAGGTGTTGTAGCCAAGCGTTTCGGCTGGCTCCGTAAATGCCTGGTGAGAATCATCAGTGTCTTTTACGCGCAGGGTCAACAGGCCTGCCAGCACCATCGAGGCTCCTCCTAAGCTAATAGTGGAAAGCGTATTGCCGTGGAAGAGATGCATGGTACAGTAACCCAAAATTGTAGCCGCCACGATTTGCGGAATAACAATGAAGAAGTTGAACACCCCCATGTAGTAGCCCATCCGATTGGCAGGCAAGGAACCCGCTAGAATGGCGTATGGCATCGACAGAATGCTGGCCCAGGCAATGCCCACCATTGCCATCGACACGATGATAAGATTGGGGTTGGAAATAACCTGGAGCGACAACAGGCCCAAGCCGCCGATAATCAGGCACAGCATGTGCGTTTTGCGGCGGCTGGTGCGGGCGGCAATCATCGGAATGAGGAAGGCAAACAGGGCCGCCACGCCGTTGCGCACCGATGAGGCTAGGCTTAGCCAGTCGGCCCCGTCGTTGTACTGCTGCTTCACGCGCTCCAGCGTCGCCTTTTCAGCCGGCAAAGGGTTGCCGTTGGTGAGGTAATAATTGGCCAGGTTGATGGTGAGAATCTTCTCCGTCTTATCGGCCTGAAACTGCTTGATTTCCACCAGGTCCTGCTGCAGCGCTTGTAGCTCCTTCGCTTCTTTGGGCGCGGGTGCTTGCCGGGCCCGGCCATCAATCAGGCTGCTCATCTTAGCAAACAATCCGTTGTCCACTTTCATGTTGTAGATGTTGCTGGTAACGGCGTTCGTGGCATAAATCCACATCGAAAACAACGCGAACCACGTAAAAAACTGCACCAGCGCCAGTTGGCGCATAGCTGTGGGCATCTTAAAAATGCCCATGAACGACTCTTTGATGCCGCCCCAGATTCCCACTTGGGCATTTTCACGCCGAAACGCTTCCATGTCCTCGGGCGGTGTTTCTTTCGAGGTAAACACGGTGTACATCACCGCCGAAATGAATGCGCCAGCTCCCAGGTAAAACGACCATTTCACCGATGGCGGTATTTCGCCGCTCGGGGCCGTGTTGCTAAAGTGGAACCAGTTGGTAAATACCCACGGTAGCAGGGCCGCAATCACCGAGCCTACGCCGATGAAGAAGCTTTGCATGGCAAAACCGGCCGTGCGCTGCTCGCCGGGCAGCTTGTCGCCCACAAAAGCTCGGAACGGCTCCATGCTGATGTTGATGCTGGCATCCAGAATCCAAAGCATGCTGCCGGCCATCCACAACGCCGACGAGTTGGGCATGATGAGTAGCGCCAAGGTCGCCAGCACGGCTCCGATGAAGAAGTAGGGCCGCCGCCGGCCCCAAAACGGGTGCCAGGTGCGGTCGGAGAAATAGCCGATTATGGGTTGCACCACCAAACCTGTAAGCGGAGCGGCAATCCATAAAATCGGAATATCGTCTTTGTTGGCGCCTAGCGTTTCAAAAATGCGGCTGATGTTGTTGTTCTGTAGCTCAAAGCCGAACTGAATGCCCAGGAAGCCGAAGCTCATGTTCCAGATTTGCCAAAAGCTAAGGCGGGGCTTTTCGCGAACATCTGCTGAAGAAGCTACGGTGGGAGCAGCCATGGGTGGGAGGGGGGAGAAAGTAGTGAGAGGGGCACCGCTAAAACGATTGCGGCACAGTTTTCAGATTTAACAGGTCGGCCCGGCAGTCTGGCCGGGCTACTTGGGCTTTATCTCGAACACGTAGGCCGACATAGGAGCCAGCGTGAGGTTGAGGCTGTTGCGCGGCTCATCGTCGGTGAGCAGGTTGGTGTAGGTGTAGAACTTCTTGTTGTTCAGGCCCATCTTGGTCATCACATCGGCGGGAATGGTGATGACGGGCCGGTAAGTTTTCTCGGCGCTGAAGTTGACCACCACCAGCACCTGCTGCTTGTCGGTGTAGCGCAGGTAAGTGTAGAGGTGCTTCTGGTTGTACTCTTTGCCCAGGTTGTTGGCATCCTGCAGCTCGTAGAAACGGCCCTTGCGAATGGCTTCGTTCTGGCTTGCGGCATTCAGCAGGCGGCTGTAGAACTCGCGCAGCTTCTTCTGTTCGTACACCAGCTTGCCGCCGTCGAATTTGCCCTGGTTCAGCCATTTCTGGTGCTCGGGCACGCCCCAGTAATCGAAAATACTGGTGCGGCCGTCTTCGCTGCTGAAGCCTTCGGAGCCGTTGGCGGGCTCGCCCACTTCCTGCCCGAAGTAGAGCATTACGGGGCCGCTGCCCAGGGTGGCAGTCACGGTCATGGCCGGAATTGCGCGCCGGGGGTCGGTGGCAAAATCCTTGCTGGCGATGCGCTGCTCGTCGTGGTTTTCGAGAAAGCGCAGCATGCTCGACGAAAAGCCATTGCTCTCTTCCCGCCATACTTTGGTGATGTCCTCGGTGGTGCCCTCCTGGCGCATCAGCTTGCGCAGGTTGTCGTAGAGGCCCACTTTGTCGTAGAGAAAGTCGAAGTGGCCTTTTTCCAGATACGTCTTGTACTCCGTTGGCGTGTAGGCTTCGCCGATGAACACGAGGTCAGGTTTCACCTTTTTCAGCTCCGGAATCACCCAGGCCCAGAATTCCACGGGCACCATTTCCACCATGTCGCAGCGAAAGCCGTCGACGTTCTTGCCGGCCCAGTACACGAGAATATCGCGCATCTTCAGCCAGGTGTTGGGCACGGGGTCGAAGTGGGGGGCGCGGCCGTTCTGGTAGTCCACGCCGTAGTTCAGCTTCACGGTTTCGAACCAGTCGTTCACGCTCGGGGCTTCCGAAAACACGTCGTTGCCGGTAGCCTTGGCGGGTACTTCGAAGTACTTACCGTCTTCGCGCGGGCCTTTCGATGGGCCCAGGGGGTCGTAGCCAGCGGGCACCACGAAAGGCTTCCCCGGCAGGTAGTAGAAGTTGTTGTTGGGCACGAAGGCCTTGGTTTTGTCGTCGGTCGCACCCAAATCAATCACCCCCAGCGGCTTGGCATCCGACTTATACGACCGCGCCACGTGGTTCGGAATAAAGTCCATCAGCACTTTCAGGCCATGGTCGTGGGTACGCTTGATGAGGGCTTCGTACTCGGCCATGCGGCTTTTCACCACCACGGCCAGGTCGGGGGCCACGTCGTAGTAGTCCTTGATGGCGTAGGGCGAGCCGGCACGGCCCTTCACCACGTCGGCGTCGTCGGGCGGAATGCCGGCGGCGGTGTAGTCCGTCATGGTGGCGTGCTCAATCACGCCGGTGTACCACACGTGGCTCGCGCCCAGGGCCTTGATTTCGTCGAGGGCCTTGTCGTTGATGTCGTTGAACTTGCCGCAGCCATTTTCGGCAATGGTGCCGTAGGGCTTGTTCAGGGCCACTTTGTTGCCGAACAGGCGCGTCATCAATTGGTAGATAATGAGCTTGTTATCCTTCGGAACCTCGGCGGTAGTGTTGGGGTCGGTGGCTTGGGAGTGTTTTTTATCCACGGGCGGGTTAGGCAACGAGAAAGCAGCCAAAGAGAGAAGGGCGCCGGCCAGCAACAGTTTTTTCATGATGTGGCAAGATAACGCTTTGCTTAATGAGGAATGAAGAGTTATGAATGAGGAATTACTGACTGAACACAATTAATCATTGCTCATTCTTCGTTCCTCATTGAGCGAAGCGTTACCATTCCTGCGTCAGGGGGTGCAGCATTAGCTCGTCGATGACCACGTGGGCCGGGGCCTCGAGCACGTAGCGCACCGCCTGGGCCACATCGGCGGGGCGCAAGTGGGTCTTCTCGGCCTCGACACTGCCGGGCGTGGTGTCGTTGAAGTAGGTATCGACCAACCCGGGGTAAATGGTGCTGACCTTGATGCCATGGGGGCGCACCTCCTTGCGCAGGCTGGCCAGCACGGCATCCTGGGCAAATTTGCTGGCCCCGTAGGCCGTGCCGTGGGCGAACGTGCGCTTGGCCACGTCGGAAGCAATGCCCACGATGTGGCCGCGTTTCTGGGCTTTGAAATGCGGAACGGCGGCTTTGCAAAGTAGAAACGTGCCCTTCACGTTGGTATCGAACATGCGGTCCCACTCTTCTCCCGTAAACTGCTCTAGCTCGGCAAACGAACCCACGCCGGCGTTGCAGATGAGAATGTCAAGCCGGCCGTAGTGCCGCAGGGTCTCGGCCACCACGTGCTGGGCATCTTCCTCGTCGGCAATGTCGGCCACAATGCTCATGCCCCGGGTTTTGTGGGTGAGGTCGCTCAGCTCCTGCCCGCTGCGGGCCACGGCTACTACGGTAGCGCCCTGCAGGGCCAGCAGCAGCGCAATGGCTTTGCCAATGCCACGGCTCGCGCCGGAGATGATGACTACTTGGTTGGTGAGGTCGGTCATGGATTTTTCACCGCAGAGGGCGCAGAAGAGTTCGCAGATGACGCAGAAGGTGGTTCATCCGCCAAGCCGTTGACTTTGCGGAACATGCCATCCTTGATGCGGGCGACATTGAAATTTATTAATAAGCCGGCTTTGCAGCCTGAAAGTTTCAGGTAGGTTACCAACTGCATGTGGTGTACGTCAAGCAAGGTTTCTACTGTTTTCAGCTCTACCACTACTTTCCCTTCCACCAGCAGGTCGATGCGGTAACCGATATCGAGATGGATGCCCCGATAATCCATCGGCAACCCAACCTGGTTTTGCACCAACAGCCCCAGCAACCGCAACTCATGCATCAGCGCTGCTTCATAAGCCGATTCCAACAAATCCGGTCCCAGCGCCACATGAACTTCGTAAGCTGCCTTACGAATCAGAAAGGTGATGTCATTTTCATGCATGAGCCTCTGCGTCATCTGCGAAAGCTTCTGCGCCCTCTGCGGTGAAAAATAATGATTTAACGCCGCAACTCCACCACCCAGGCCGTGTGGGCGGGTACAGTCAGCGCTTTCAGGTCGCTGATGATGGCGCCGCTCACTACTTCCACGCCCGTCGAAAAGCCGTTGGTGCGCTCGGCGAAGCGGGTGCCGTCCACCTTCTTCTCGTCCTTGGTATTGTTGGCAATAATCATCACGCTCTCGCCATCCGAGTAGCGGAAGTAGGTATATACGCCATCCTGCGGGATAAACTGCATCAGCTTGCCGCTGCTCAGCACCGGGTGCGCCTTGCGGTAGTTGGCCAGCTTGCTCACGTAGTCGAAGGCCTCGCCGGCCTGGCCCACGCGGGTGGTGAAGTAGTTCACCTTATCGCCCGCAAACCCGCCAGGAAAATCCTCGCGCACCTTGCCGTCGGGGTTCGAGAAGTTCTTCATCAGCACCTCGGTGCCGTAGTACAGCTGCGGCGTGCCGCGCAAGGTGAGCAGCCAGGCAATACCGGTTTTGAACTTGCCGAAATCCTCGCCAATCACCGAGTAGAAGCGGCTCATGTCGTGGTTGTCGAGGAAGGGCACGTTACGGGTAGCGTCCACGTACAACCAGTCGCCCTGCAAGGCGTGGTAGAGCTTGCTCAGGTCGCCGTTTTCAGTTTTCAGCGCATCCGAAATCGCGAAGCAGATTTGGAAGTCCAGCAGGCCGGGCATGTTCGACTTGAAGCCGTTCACCGGCGGCAGAATGTTCTGGGCGAAGAAGGCCTGCTCGGCCTCGGTGCCCTCCCAGGCTTCGCCAAACTGTGCCAGCTTGGGGTACTCCTCGGTAATGGCATTGCCCCACTCCATCAGGAAGTTGGGCTCCGAATACGGGTAGGTATCCACGCGGTACCCATCAATACCCGTCGACTCCACCCACCACAAAAAGTTCTGGATAATGTAGGTAGCCACCAGCGGGTTGCCCTGGTTCACGTCGGGCATGGTGGTATCAAACCAACCGTCGTTGAACAGCTGGTAGTCGCGCTTCGAGCCGTAGGGGTCGTTGAGCGCAAAGGCGTTGTAGTTGCTGCGCGTGAAGGTGGGGAAGGCGTGGAACCAGTCGGCCGCCGGCTTGTCGAGGAACAGGTGATGGTAGCTGCCCCAGTGGTTGAGCACGATGTCCTGCACCACTTTCAGGCCATCGGCGTGGGCGGCTTTCACAAATTGCTGATAATCAGCGTTGGTACCGTAGCGTGGGTCCGTCTGGTAGCAGTCCGTCACGGCGTAGCCGTGGTAGCTGGCCTTGGGCATGTCATTCTCAATCACCGGCGTGGGCCAGATGGCCGTGGCGCCCAGTTTCTTGAAGTAGTCGAAGTGGTTCTGAATTCCCTTCAGGTCGCCGCCGTGGCGGGCGTACATTGAGTCGCGGGCAATGTGGTTCACGCGGGTGCCTTTTACCACGTCGTTCTTCGGGTCACCGTTCGAGAAACGGTCGGGCATCAGCATGTAGATGAAGTCGGCCTGCGTGAGGCCCTGCGTGCGCTGCGGGTCGGTGTTGCGGGCACGCAGTTCGTAACTATACGTCAGGCTTTTGCCACCCTTGAAACTCAGCTTTAGCTGGCCTGGCTTGGTATCAGGCCCAATGGTAAGGTTGACGACCAGATAGTTGGGGCTCTCCAGCTTCTGTTGGCTTTCCAAGGCCACGCCCGGGTACGCAGCCAGGCTGGCCGTGCTGCCCGCAATGCCGGGCGCATTCACCAGCAGTTGCAGTTTGGGGTTTTTCATGCCCACCCACCAGTAGGTCGGGTCGATGCGAACAGCCGGGGCGGCTTTGGCAACGGCACCGGGCTTGACTGCAGGGCCCGAAAAGCCGGGCGTGGCCAAGGAGGCAAGAGGCAGTAGCAGACCAGCGGCCGCCAGCAGGATTTGTGGGAATTTCATAGTGATAAGGACGCCAAAACAACCTGGTGGCCAAAAGTACAGCTTTCCCACAAGGCCGCTGATGCGCAACCGTTTCCACTTTGGGAATATATTTTTCGGGGGTGTCAAAGCACGAAAAAGCCCGCCCCCAAATTCGGGAGCGGGCTTTTGCTATTTGCTTCAGCTAAGCGGCTATTGCTGCTTGGCGAGCCAGAGCGAAGCGTTCAGGTGCAGCTTGGCGTGGCTGGCAATTTCAGTCCAGCCGGGGTACACGGTGTTGCCCGGGCTGCCGGTGCCGTCGTCGGCCGGCGACGAGTCGGCTACCACCACCACGCGGCCCGTGCCGAAGGTGCTGCTGGCGCACATGATGTTGGTGTTGCCCTGCGTCGACGAGGAGCGCCAGATAAGCGGCGTGGCCACCGAACCCGTCGTTTTGGTGATGGTAGCCCCGTTGCTATACTTCAGCTGCGTGACGGCACCCTGCGAGCCATTGAGGATAACATTGGTGGAGCTGGCCAGCACATTGCTGGTGGTTTCCGAGATGTTGGTGTAGTCGATGCTAAAGCCGAAGGGATTGGCCTGCACGGAGTTGTTACTCATCAGGTCGTTCCAGATGTCGACCGAGTCGTAGCCGTCGCTGTTGCGGTCCGAAATGTCGTGGTCGGAAATCATGAATAGCCCGCCGCCATTTTTCACGAAGTTGATAATGGCTGTTTTCTCCGCAGCCGAAAACAGCGTGTTGGGCTCATCCACCACAAACACGTTGTAGTTGGCCAGGTCCTGAGGGTTCGAGGTATTGCCGTAGCTGATGGCCGTGCCCGAAGGCAGGTTCTCAACCGAGTTGCCTTGCTTCACCAGGGCCACGCCCCAGGCCGATACCGCGCCACCCCAGTAGGTTTCGAGCGTAGTGCTGGTAATGCCCGAAGCGGCCGGGGTAGGGTAGCGCGGCACTACGCCGGCGTCCACATCCAGCACCCAGTCGGCATTGCCGGCCGTTTCGGCGTGGCTGGCGTCGAACAAGAACTTCTTGCCGCCCGTGCTTGGGGGTGGGGTAGTGCCACTGCTGTAGCTTTCCACGGTAATGTTATCGAAGTTGAGGCGGTTAGCGCTGCCATCTGTTTTGCGCACCTGCAGGCGCACGTTGCCAGTGATGTTGACCGTGAACGAGGCCGTGCTCAGCGCCGTGCTGCTCGTGGTAATGGTATTGCCTACTTTGGCGTAGCTGCTGCCGCTGGTCGAGCTGGCCCACAGTTCCCAAGTGGTAGAAGCGTCGGTGCCATATTTGGCGTGCGCCACCGTCACCACACCGGCCCCGCCGGTCAGGTCGAAGTTCATGCTCAGCGAGCCGCTGTTGCGAACACGGGCCGACCAACTGCCGGTTTTGGGGTCCGCTGTGGTATTGCCGATAAGGGCCTCATTCAATGTCCACGAACCGGAACCGAGCGTAACGCTGCCAGTGGTGTAGGCCGTTTTGGTGCCCGTTTCAAACCCTTCGGGAAAGCCCGGAGCCGACACGTTTTGGGCAACCACGGCGGCCGTGGGAGCGCCTGGCGTCAGTTCCGACTTCGAGCAGCCAGCAAACAGTGCAGCAGCTCCCAGCAAGGGGGCCACCAAGTAGCGAACAGAAAAATTCATGCGCAAAGGGTTGAGTGAGAAAGTGCTTAATACGAAGCACGGTGCCAAAAGTATAGGACTAAAACAATGATATCATTAATATTAGTGTTAAAAAATTATGTCTTTTTCAAAATAAGCACTATAAATGGCCAAGATTTTATAACCCTTACCGAATTATTGCTTCTGGCTGTAGCGGCAAACACCTGTGGTCGGGTATTCTCCGGAGCAAGACAAGCACTCGGCTGTTGTATTGAGTTTTAGCTGCCGCGCTCCGGCCGTAGTTGCCCCAGCCGCATTGCTTAAAGCCGAGAGTGAACGGCCCCATTTGTCGCGGCAAATAAATTTTACCACTAAGCAGTTGGCTGATATTGCCTTGACACTGTTAGCGTTGGCCGGAATGCTAACGTTTGCTTAAATCCTGCCTCAATATCAAGGGGTTGCGATTTTTCCGCAAAGCTTCGGACCTTGCGGGCCTAAGGCAGGGCAAGCCATGCGCGGCTCGCCTCATTCTCTAACTCGTAATGTTCACTTCAGCGTGCCTCCGGGCGCATTTGCTAGCTTATGGCTTTTACTTTTAAACCCTACACGCCAGCCGCTAAATACAAGACGGCGGCCGCGTATTTCTCGATGGAGTTCGCCGTCGACCAGGCTCTGAAAACCTATTCCGGTGGCCTGGGCTTCCTGGCCGGCTCGCACATGCGCTCGGGCTTCGAGCTGAAGCAAAACATGGTGGGCATCAGCATCCTGTGGAGCTTTGGCTACTACGACCAGGACCGTAACTCCGACCAGAGCATGCGTCCCGAGTTCCGCCAGAAGCACTACTCCTTTCTGGAAGACACCGGCCTCATCTTCCCCATCACCATTCACGGGGCCGATGTGCATGTGAAGGCCTTGTACCTGGCCCCGGAGGTGTTCGGCACGGTGCCCATGTTCTTTCTCACCACCGACATTGAGCAGAACGACCACCTCTCGCGCACCATATCCCACCACCTCTACGACCCGGACGCGGCGGCCCGCGTGGCCCAGAGCATCCTGCTGGGCGTAGGCGGCGGCAAGCTACTCGACGAGCTCGGCCGCAAGACCGATGTGTACCACCTCAACGAGGGCCACGGCCTGCCCCTGGCGT
Organism: Hymenobacter glaciei; assembly: GCF_039539585.1. Lineage (NCBI taxonomy): Bacteria > Pseudomonadati > Bacteroidota > Cytophagia > Cytophagales > Hymenobacteraceae > Hymenobacter > Hymenobacter glaciei. The sequence goes on from NZ_BAABDK010000025.1 coordinate 349,569, forward strand.
TCTACCTCTACGAAAAGCACGGCCGCGACCTGGCCGAAGTGCAAAAGCGCTTGGTATTCACCACGCACACGCCCGAGCTGGCCGGCAACGAGGAGCGCCCCATGAAGCTGCTCACCGACATGACCTTTTTTGGCACCATGCCGGAAGAAGAAGTGCGCCGTGTGGCCCGCATCGGCAACGGCGACGCGCTGAACTACACACTCACCGCGCTGCGCTTCGCCCGCAAGGCCAATGCCGTAAGCAAAGTGCACAGCACCGTGGCCAACGACATGTGGGGCCACTACGAGGGCATCTGCCCCATTATCCCCATCACCAACAGCCAGAACGGCACCTACTGGCGCGACCCGCAGCTGGCTGCCGCCCTCAAGAGCAAGGAGGATGCGGCCCTGCTGGCCCGTAAGCAGGAGCTGAAGAAGGACCTGTTCAAGATTGTGGCCGACCAAACCGGCAACGTGTTCGACTCCAGCGTCATCACCATTGTGTGGGCCCGTCGTTTCGCCGGCTATAAGCGCGCCGACCTCATCCTGCGCCACTTCGAGCGCTTTGTGGAACTGGCCGCCAACGCCAAACACCCCGTTCAGGTAATCTGGGCGGGCAAGCCCTACCCCAAGGATTTCGGGGCAATGGCCTTGTTCAACGACATCATCAAGCGCACGGCCCCCCTGAAGAATTGCGCCGTACTCACGGGCTACGAGCTGGGCCTGTCGGCCGCCCTGAAAAAGGGTTCCGATATCTGGCTGAACACGCCCCGCTTCCCGCGCGAAGCCAGCGGTACCAGCGGCATGACTGCCGCCATGAACGCCAGCGTAAACCTGAGCATTGCCGATGGCTGGATTCCGGAGTTCTGCAAGGATGGCGAAAACGGTTTCCTCATTGCCCACGCCGACGAGCACCTGCCCGACAACGTGAAGGACGACCAGGAAGCAACCACCCTGCTCGACGTGCTGGAGAATACCGTACTGCCGCTGTATTATGACCAGCCCAAGAACTTCCTGAAAGTGGTAAAAACCGCCATGAAGGACGTGGAGCCCGCGTTTGAAAGCGCCCGCATGGCCCGCGAATACTACGAGTTGCTCTACAAGGTGTAGCCTGAAGCAGGGCAACGGAGTACCCGTCTGTCATCCTGAACACAGTGAAGGACCTTATCAAGTTTGAACGGTTGTCGTATGAACGACTCATTCAGGCGTGGTAAGGTCCTTCACTGCGTTCAGGATGACAGACGATTTTTGCTATTCCTCCAAACTCCTTCCCTTCCTGCCATGTGCGGCCGTTACTCCTTCATTGCCCCTGCTCCCACCATCGAGCAGCGCTTCGATGCCACGTTCAGCGAGCCCGTGCCGCCGGCTTACAATGCGGCCCCTTCGCAGCGGCTGCCCGTCATCACCAATGCCGCACCGGGCCAGATTCAGCTGCTGAGCTGGGGGCTGGTACCCGCCTGGAGCCGCGACCCGGCCGGCGGTCCCAAGCCCATCAATGCCCGCGCCGAAACGCTGGCCGAAAAACCCAGCTTCCGGATGCTGCTAGCCCGGCGGCGCTGCCTGGTGCTGGCCGACGGCTTTTACGAGTGGCAGGCCACGCCGGCGGGCAAGGTGCCGCACCGCATTCTACTGCGCGACGAGCAGCCCTTCGCCTTCGCCGGCCTTTGGGATGAATGGGTGGACCGGGCCACCGGCGAGCTGCACCCCACTTTCACCATCATCACCACCGAGCCCAACGAGCTAATGGCCGGCATCCATAACCGCATGCCGGTTATCCTGCCCAATCGCGCTGCCGAGCAAGCCTGGCTGTCCGACGACTATCGCCTGCCCGACTACCAGCAGCAGTTGCAACCCTACGACGCCGCTGCCATGCGCGAATATGTGGTGAGCAAGCTTGTGAACTCCCCGGCCAACAACGTTGCCGAAGTACTGGCTCCGGCCGCTGCCTAACGCCCCGGCAAGGAAGTAGCAAACGGCATATTACCTTGCCGGCATGAATGCTACCGCTCCGGTTTCCACTACCTGGCTTTCGACGCACAACCCTTGGGTACTGATGCTGCTCACGGCAGTATTGGCGGCGCTCCTGCAAATGGGCCTGCCGTGGTGGACCGCCGTGGTGCTGGCTTTCGGTATAGGCTTTGGGCAGGCACAGTCGGGCAAGGCAGCCTTCTGGGTGGGGTTCGTAGGGTTGGGGCTTAGCTGGCTCCTGCCAGCCGCATGGCTGGCCGTGCAGAACAATGGCCTGCTGGCGCACCGGGTGGCGCAGCTGCTGCCCTTGGGTGGCTCGGCACCCGCACTGGTCTTGGTAGCTACGCTGGTTATTGGCTTGGCCGGTGGGCTGGCCGGTTTGTCTGGTCGCTGGCTGCGGTCAGCCCTGGCGGCGCCATCCCGCGAAGCTCGCGGCTAAACATACCGGTTATTTCAGGCGTTTGGCCACCCATTCGCCCACAGCTTCCAGGGCCTCGGCCGAAGTGGTGGTTGGCGAAGTAGTGCCGGCCAGCAGGGCGCGCTCGCCCAAAGCCGTCTCAAAATCGTGAGTTACGCCATCCAGCTGCTGCGAATCAGCCAGCTTATTGCCCTTAAAACCCTTTTCGAGGGCAGTTAAATTGGTGGCAGCCGGCACCAGAACATCGGCGGCGCCGTGCAACAGCAGCGTGGGGCAGCTTACTTTGGCCAACTCTGCTTGCGGATTGAATGCCAGCAGCGAACGGTACCAGGGGCTGGTGAGCTGGCGGGCACGGGCCTGGGCCGTAGCCGAGGCCAGGCGAGGGTAAATCTGACGCAACATGTTGGCCACGATGGCCTGGGCCTGGGCATTATCAGTTGTTTGCCGGATGATTTCGAGCAGGGCGAACTGGCGCTTGTAGAGGATTTCGTTGCGCTTGCGGGCTTCGGTGGTCAGGCGCAGTTGTTCCTGAGCTATGCGCACCTGCACCTGCGCGGGGTTGGCTCCGGCAGCCATCTGCTGCTTGGCCTCACGCCGGGCCAGGGCCATGCGCTGGGCGCAAAAGGTTTGCCAGGCCCACTGGGCCGTGTCGGGCTCGCCGGGGCGGTTCACCAGCGAAGTTTGCCGGGCCAGAAGCTCCTGCCCACTCACTCCAGCTGCGGCCAGTGCTACCACAAATGCTGGCGCGGGGGCTTGGGTAGCAGCCAGTAGCGCCACGTTGGCGCCTTCGCCGTGGCCCACCACTCCTACCCGCATGGGGTCGATGCCCGGGCGCGAGCGCAGAAAGTTCAGGGCGGATTGGGCATCGGCAGCCAGTTCGGCGCTGGCTGTAGCGGCGGGCAAGGCCAACGAGCGGCCGGTGCCGCGGTCATCGAGGCGCAGCACGGCGAGGCCCTGGCTCAGCAGGTAGTCGGTGAGGTTATCGAGCAGGCGGTAGCTGCCTGCCTCTACGCTATTGGCGGGCACAACATCGGGCAGCAGCAGCACGGCCGGGAAGGGTCCGGTGCCGGTAGGCCGCCGCAATACGCCTCCCAGGCCCAGTTCGGGGTTGGGGCTGCTGGGGCTGCTTACCTGCACTTCTTCGGTGGCAAAGGTGGTTGCCGCGGCCGGCAGCGGCGTGGTGCCGGCTACCCGGTCGAGCACCAGCACCGTACGGAAGCCCGGCTGCTGCCAGGTGCCGCGCAGGCGTTGGCCCTCGGCTACGGCCAGGGCAGCAAACCGGCAGCCGGCCTGCTCGGCCACAAACGTGATGCTGTCGGCGCTGGTGCGCACGCGCATCAGGCTATTGTCGAGGCGTTGCGCATCGATGCGCAGCCGGGCTGTGGGTGCGCCATCGGCTTGCTGGCTAATTAGAATGGTGACCTGGCGGCTTCCGCCCGGTACGGGCAGCACCCCAGCCCACTGGCCCAGCAACTGCTCATTAGTAAGAATATCGGCCCACAAAGGGCTGCCACACAACAGGAGAATAGCCAGCAGGTTGATGATTCTTTTCATGGCTAGCAGGGGCCGGAGCCTGTGAGTAAAATAATAGCTATTTCAAATCGTCTTTCTGATATTAAAAATACAATTATAAATGAGTTAAACAAATATCAATCCAGCGAACGGTGAAATATTCTAGGCGAATAGTTCTACTCGCACGGCGGCCCGCTCGCAATAGGCCGCGCAGGAGCAGGCCGCCGCCATTCGCTGGCGGTGTAAAATCCCCGTTTTGTGCAGGTAATAGCCGGACTATAAAGGGCCGTCTGCTTTGGCGTGGTTACCGCTTAGGTGCGCGAGTACCAGGTTAGTACGGCCAAGCCAGCGGCATCGTCTTCGGCCTCCACAACTTCATTGATGACGAACTGGACTTCAGCCTCTGACCAGTCCTCGTCCTCTGCAGCAGCTACCCAGCTATCGAGGGCGGCGTAGCGGTTCTGGCCGGTGGGCAGCGTCCAGGTAACTTTTTTGCGGATGTTCATAGCGGAAGAGAGGGCAGGCGACGGAAAATGAATGGGCAAATTTAGCGGTTGCCCGACGCAGGGCGTAGCACGGCTACTTCGACGGGCACCACGCCGGCCTCAATGATGTCGAGCTGCACGGCTGCTCGGTGCGATACATCCACGATGTAGCCCTTGGTATGCGGGCCCCGGTCGGTGACGGTAACCTCGACGGAATGGCCGTTGCGGGTGTTGGTGACGCGAATGAGCGTGCCAAAAGGCAAAGTGTTGTGGGCGGCCGTCATGCCTCCGGGGCGATAAATGCTGCCGCTGGCCGTGGCCCTTCCGTTGAACTTGCTGGCGTAGTACGAGCCCAGCCCGGTTTGCACGGCACTGCGCGACACCTTGCCGGGGCCAGCGTTGCGGCTGCTGTGGCACGAGGCCAGCAACAGCAGCAGGAGCAGCGGCAGCGGCAGGAAACGGAGGTATAGAATTTTGGCTTGTTGCATCCGCTTCATCTAGAATTTATGCTGAGTAGTAACCTTTCGGGCCTAATCGTTACCCTACGCCATTTCACTTCAACAACCACGAAAAACCTCCTGAAACTGGCTGTGGCCACTGCGCTTTCGCTCACCTTTGTTGCTGCTCAGGCCCAGCAGGGCAATGGCAAGATGATGAAAAAAGACGAGAAGGCCGGCGGCAAAATGATGAAGAAGTCGGGCCAGACGATGTCGAATGACAAGGCGATGAAGAAGACGGGCAAAACGATGAAGTACGACGCCAAAATGGATGCCAAGATGGAGTCGAAGGACGAAATGTAGTCCCCAAAGGCCAAAAACAGCCGCTGCCCGGTTCGTTTGCTTCGCTGGGAAGCAGCGGGCCGGGCCGCTTTTTTGGTCGTTTGAGTATTGCGTGGGGCTTATCCTGACTCCTTTCCTCCTCCGAACCGCGCTTGCAACAAGCACTACTTCACCCGCCGCGTGCGGGCCGTAGCAGGCAGCTTTGGAGCAGTGGGCGGAGCCGGCATGCGCAGGGCCTGCAAGTCCGCAAAGTTGCCCTGAAACACGTTGAAATCGACCACGCCGCGAATGCCGGGCACGTAGGCTTCGTCGGAATGCTGCCAGATTATCCACTTGCTGCGGGCCATTTTGGGGCGGGCCACTTCGTAGTGCGCCAGCCAGAGCGGGTAGTCGTCGAAGTGCCCGGCCAGGTGGCGCTGGTAGAAGCTGTGGTTGGAATAGAGAATGGGCCGCACGCCGTAGTGCGCTTCCACGAGGCGCAGCCAGCGGGCCACCTCCCGGCGCATCACGGCCACGTCGTGGAAGTTGGCAGCTTCTACGTCGAGCACCGGGGGCAGGTCGCCGGGGGCCAGGGGCACGGTACGGGCAAACAGGTTGGCTTGTACCTGGCCGTCGCGGTTGGGCTGGAAGTAATGGTAAGCACCACAGAGCACGCCGGCTTTGCGAGCCTCGCGCCAGTTGCGGGCGAAACGCGGGTCGCGCAGCGTTGCGCCCTCGCTGGCTTTGATGAAGGCAAAACGTACCCGGTTGCGGGCCACTACGGCCCAGTCGATGCGGCCCTGGTAGGCCGAAACGTCGATGCCGTGTACCGAATAGCCGGCCAACAGGGGCGTTTTTTCGCGCCCGGTGAGGCCGTTTTTGGTGAACGTGGCCCAGGCCCGCCGGGCGTAGCGGTTCAGCTGCACCTTGTGCCGAACATAGTAATAGCCAGCTAGTAGCACAACTGCCAGCGCTGCCGCCAGCAGCCCACGCCGCCACGGCCGGCGCGGAGCAGGGCGGCGCACAGCGCGGGAGGCAGCAGAAGCAAGCGAAGACGACGGCATAGGCGAGCAGTGGCCAAAAATAACGACCCAACCGCGCCCATCGTGCCCACGGCCCCCGGCTTTTCGCCAACTTTGCACTTTCCGTCGACCATTTCCGCCCATGTCCTTCCTCCGCGCCGCCGATGCCCGCGACGAATCCGGCCACCTCATTAGCGAGCTGCACGGCATTAAACTCGCTCAGATTCTCGAATACCTCGTGGCCGCTTACGGCTGGCCCGAGCTCGATGTCCGCCTGCGCATGAACTGCTTTGCCGACAACCCGAGCATCAAGTCGAGCCTCACGTTTTTGCGGCGCACGCCCTGGGCCCGCACCAAAGTAGAAGAACTATACATCAAGGCCCGGAGTGCAGAAGTGCAGGGCCGCCCTCGCCCCTAACCGCCATGGCCGACGTATCCGAAAAATCGTCTGGAGGGGCGCTGGTGGTGGGCTTCTGCTGGTTTGTGGCTTTTGAGGTGGTCGCCTTTTTTGGGCTGCAGTACCTCACCTCGGGGCTAGGCGAAAGCAACCAGAACCAGCCCGAGAACACGATTGTGAGCAACTGGGTGAAAACCATGGTGTTTTTTGTGGCCCACCTTGTGCTCGTGATTGTGGCCATGCTGGTGCTCAGTAATCGCCTGCCGCGCCGGCATCGGGGCCAGGTGATGGGCTGGTTCTACCTGGCCCTGGCCATGAGCTTCGTGTTGATTATTCCGCTGTTTGGGTAAAAACAAAACCACCGCTGCGGGCGGTGGCTCAAGAGTGAAAAACCCAGATGACTTCGGTAAGCTGCCGGTCGGGCCCGGCGTTATGGGTGGACTGCAGTGCCGGTCGGTCCCGGCGTTATGGGTTGGGAGTAAGAAACTGTCATCCTGAGCTTGCGAAGGACCCTATCACGCCTGCTCATTCTGGCTTTATTCTAAGATTATGCGACCGTAATAAGGTCCTTCGCAAGCTCAGGATGACATTCTTTTAGAATTACCAAGCCTCACGGGCTGCTACTATTCTTCGCGCTTGACGTCGATTTCGCGCTGGTTGTTGGGGTTCACAAAGGGAATGCGTACGCGCAGCTCCTGGCCTTCGTGAATGGCATCGATGCGGGCGGGGTCGAGGTTAGCCGGGAGTTCCAGCGTCTGCACGAACAGCGGGGCCGCAAGTTGGTCGTCGGGCTCGTGGCGGTACTCGCTGAAAACGGTGAGCTTGTTCTGGTTGAGCACCACGCGGAAGCTGTCGGCTGATACGGTTGGCATCGCCACGCGCACAATCACGCCTTTCGGGTGCTGGTCGATGCGCACCTGGGGCTGGGCCACGCCGCCACCGATGGTGTTGAGCAGGTCGAGCTGCGGGGCAATGCTGTGGATGAATTTCGAGCTGATAAGTTTCATGTGAGGGAGCCGCAAATAGGGGCGGTTTCGGGTCGGTCATTACAAATGATGTACCAATCTGAATCAACCCTTATCAACACTGAAAATCAGCCGAATTGACGGGCTATGAACGGGCGCATTCTCCGGGTTCCGCCACAGTGGCGGGAGTTCTTTTTGGTTCCCGAAAATGCGGACGATATGGCGGTAGCGAGGGAAATTTGCGAAGCCTCGTTGTGGGATATTGCGCCCGGTTTGCAGTTGCCGCACCCGCAACGCAGCAAAGGCTGCGTGCTATGGAAACGTGGGTTGCGAGAATGCTGGCAGCTAAAACCGGCTGGTCAGGCCGAAGTGTATTTTCGACGATTTCACATCGAAGCCCTGCCCGTTGGCCCGGCCCACCGAGTACACAAACTGAAACAGCCCCGCCGGCGTTCGGAAGCTGAGGCCGGCCCCGAGGCCAGTGGGCTCGTTGGCGGTGGCGTTGGCCAGGTCGCGGCGCAGATACGCCTGGTCGGCAAACAGGAAGGCGTAGGAATCGGGCCCAATGAATTGCCGGAATTCGGCCGTGGCCACGGCGTAGGTGCTGGTGTAGAATTGGTTCTCGTTGAAGCCGCGCAGCGAATTCAGCCCGCCCAGCCGGTACAGGTCGTTGGTGAACAGCTGCTGGTTTTGCAGGCTTTCGCCGCGCAGGCGTAGCAACAGCACGCCAACCTTCTGTACCGGGAAGTAGCGCTCGGCCCGCAGGCTGAAGGCGTACTGCGTGGAGCGCAGGCCAATGCCGTTGTAAAACTCATCCTTGATGCTGGAGTTGCGGGCGATGGTTTTGGTGCCTACGGCGCCCTGGCCCGTGAATAGGTAGCCGCGGTGCGGGAAGTACAGGTCATCAAGGCTGTTCCAGGTATAGTTCAGCCCGTAGGAATTAAACTGCGAGTCGATGTTTTCGGGCAGCTGACTCAGGTTGGCGTAAGTAATGCTATCGTAGAGCAGGTAGGAGCTGCGCTGCTCGAAGAAGAAGCTGACCCGGCCCGCCCGCGCGGTGGGGTAGCTCACCTGCACGCGGGGGCGCAGGGTGAGGAAGGCATCAGTTTGCTTGTAGAGGTTGAAACTGGCATCCACTTCGAAGGGCGTACCGAAGAAATTGGGGTGCACGTACTGCAGGTCGAGCAGCTGCGACAGGGCATCGGTTTTGCGCCATTGCAGCCCCACCTGCTTGCCGCCGCCCTTGATGTTGCGCAGGTTGATGGTGACGTCGCCGGTAAACTGCACTCCCGTTTGGCTGGCGTTGGCATTGGGCAGGATGCCCACGATAGCATCGAACTGGTTGCTGGGTCGCTCGTCGAGCAGCAGGTATACCCGGGCCCGGCCCAGGGCAAAGCGCACTTCGGGTTCGGCGCGCAGCTTCACGTAGGGCAGCTGGCGCAGCAGCTGGGCGGCGGCATCCACGCGCTGCTGGCTGAAGGGCTGGCCGGGAAACAACTGCAGGTATTTGGTGAGAAAGCGCTTCTTGGTTTTGGTGTTGCCCACAATCTGCAGCGAGTCGAACACAATGGCCCGGCCGCGCTTCAGCACCACGCGTCCGGCAATGGCGTTTCCATCGAGGTGTATGGAATCGAGCCCGACGGTGGCAAACGGGAAGCCCTGGTTTTCGGCCTCGGTGAGGATGCGCTCCTGCAGCCGCACCCAGTCGGCGGGCACGAAGGGCGTACCGCGAAAGAACTTCTCGCGGTAGCCAGCGCGCGTCAGTAGGCCGTCGCCGAGGTTGCCGTTGTGCAGGTAGGCCCACCGAAACTGTTCGCCCATGTACAGCCGCACCCGCACAGTATCGCGCGTCCAGCGCAGCTCGTCGGCCGAGGCCGTGAGATAGGAATCACTTTGCAGGCCCAGCACCAGTTCGCGCACGGCCCGCAGCGCACTCAACGAGTCGGGCACGGTGGCGCGCAGCTTGTAGCGGCGCAGCAGCGGGCGGTCAGTGGCTTCAGCATCAAGCAGCAGCACGCGCAGGTGGGCCTGGCTGCGCGGGCTGGTGGCTAGCGCGGCGGGCGCAGCCGGGCGCGGCGGCAGCGGTGGGGAGGCCAGGCCGGGCTGGTTGGGCGCGGTGGGGTCGAGGCCAGGTGTTTGGGCGCAAGCAGCCGGCACGGCCAGCCTGAGCAGCGGCAGCAGTAGCAACAACACCCCAATACGGCGCAGAAATCTGGTCATTCAGGGGCACAACGCGAAAACCGGCATTTCATTTCCCGAAGGTGGGCAGCGGAGCGCAAACTTCTGGTTGCCGCGCACGAATCCGGCGGTCGGTCCCGCTCGGCCCCGCGTCGCCTGGCCCCAGTGCGCCGGCGGCGCAGTATACTCTGGCTTAGGCTGCTGCGGCAAGGTGGTCCGCCCGATGGGGCCCAGGCGGCCGGTAAGCTGGGCTGGTTGGGCTTGCGCCAGTACCTTTGAGGGCTGCTGGCGCGGGCTGGCGGCCCTTTTTCACGTCCTCTGCTATGTTTCCGACTCATCCCACCTCCGCTATGCTGCGAACCGACTGGACGCTGGCCGAAGTAACGGCCCTTTATCATCAGCCCGTGCTGCAACTTGTGACGCAGGCCGCCGCCGTGCACCAGCAGCACCAAACCACCGGCGAAGTACAGGTGTGCACCCTGCTGAGCGTGAAAACCGGCGGCTGCCCCGAAGATTGTGCTTACTGCCCCCAGGCCGCCCGCTACCACACGGGCGTATCGGCCCACAAGCTGCTGCCCGATGCCGAAGTGCTGGCGGCAGCCCGCCGCGCGCAGGAAGCCGGCAGCACCCGCTTCTGCATGGGCGCGGCCTGGCGCGAGATTCGCGACAACCGCGACTTCGACCGCGTGCTGCACATGGTGGAGCAGGTGAATGGCCTGGGCCTGGAAGTGTGCTGCACCCTGGGCATGCTGAACGAGTACCAGGCCGAGCGCCTCAAGCAGGCCGGCCTGCACGCCTACAACCACAACCTCGACACCAGCGCCGAGCACTACGGCGAAATCATCACGACCCGCACCTACGACGACCGCCTGAACACCCTGGAGCACGTGCGCAAAGCCGGCTTGTCGGTGTGCAGCGGCGGCATCATCGGGCTGGGCGAAACCGACGTCGACCGCGTGGCCATGCTGCACACGCTGGCCACCCTGCCCGCCCACCCCGAATCGGTGCCCGTGAACGCGCTGGTGCCAGTGGCCGGCACACCGCTGGCCGAGCAGCCCCGCGTGAGCGTATGGGAAATGCTGCGCATGATTGCCACGGCCCGCATCCTGATGCCCACCACGATGGTGCGCCTCTCGGCTGGCCGGCAGGAAATGCCCGTGACCGAGCAGGCACTGTGCTTCCTGGCCGGGGCCAACTCCATCTTCAGCGGCGAGAAATTGCTGACCACGCCCAACCCCGGCTTCGACGAAGACCAGCAGATGTTTGCCCTGCTGGGCCTCACGGCGCGCAAGTCGTTCAAGCATGCCCCCGAAGGCGCTACGGTGCTCACCTCGGCGGCGGTGGAGGCATAGGCGCGGCCGGATGCAGGCTTCATCACTGGCCCAGCGGCTGGCGGCCGAATTGGCTCAGCGGACGGCGGCCGGCACGCGGCGCGTGCTGCCCCGCCCACCGGCCGGCCTGGTCGATTTCAGCTCAAACGACTACCTGGGCCTGAGCCGGCACCCGGCCGTGCGGGCGGCTCAGCAGGCGGCCGAGGGGGCCGGCAGCACCGGCAGCCGCCTGCTCACCGGCAACTCGGTGGCAGCCGAGGCGCTGGAGGCGCGGCTGGCGGACTTCCACCGGGCCGAAGCGGCGCTGCTCTTCAACTCGGGCTACGTGGCCAACCTGGGCTTCTTCGCCACCGTGCCCCGGCGTGGCGACACCATACTTTACGACAGCGCCAGCCACGCCTCGGTGAAGGAGGGCATCCGGGCCAGCCACGCCACGGCCTGGAGCTTCCGCCACCACGACCTGGCCGACCTGGCCCGCAAGGCCGACCGCGCCACCGGCGCGGTGTTCGTGGCCGTCGAAGCCCTTTATTCGATGGACGGCGACCAGGCCCCCCTGGCCGAGCTGGCGGCCCTGTGCCGGGTGCGCGGCCTGCACCTGGTGGTCGACGAGGCCCACTCCAACGGCCTCTACGGCCCGATGGGCGAGGGGCTGACGGTGGCCCTGGGGCTGGAAAGCGCGGTGTTCGCGCGCATCGTCACGTTTGGCAAGGCGCTGGGCAGCCAGGGCGCGGCAGTGCTGGGGTCGGCCGTGCTGCGCGACTACTTGGTCAATTTCAGCCGCGCCTTCATCTACACCACGGCCCTACCGCCCCTGGCCGTGGCGGGCCTGGCAGCGGCCTACGCCCTGCTGCCCGCCCTGCACGCCGAGCGCGCCGCCCTGCTGGCCAACTCTGCTTATCTGAAAGAAACCCTGAACGCCCTACCTGGCCTGCGCGTACCCGCCGACAGCCACGTGGTGCATCCGGTGTTCCTGACCGGCCCGGCCGATGCTGCCAACCCGGCCGCAGTGCGCCGCCTGGCCGCCGCGCTGCAAGCCGCCGGGTTCGACGGCCGGGCCATTGTGGCCCCCACGGTGCCGGCCGGCACCGAGCGCCTGCGCCTCATCGTGCACGCCTTCAATACCAAGGAAGAAATCGACGGACTGGCCGCCGCGCTGGCGGGCGCGCTTAGCCAATAAGCAGTAGTTCATGCAAAATCAATCAGCCCGTCATGCTGAACGCAGTGAAGCATCTCTACCGCGCAAGTAATCTATTACATCCAACGAAGCGGTAGAGATGCTTCACTGCGTTCAGCATGACGTTCAGTAGCCTCCTTCATTGGCTTTACCGCCCAACCACTCCATGCCCCTCATGCCTCAACAGCAGCTTATGGAACGACTTTTTGTAACCGGCATTGGCACTGACGTGGGCAAGACGCTGGTGGCGGCCATCCTGGTCGAAGCCTTGGGCGCCGACTACTGGAAGCCAGTGCAGGCTGGCCTGGAGCCCACGACCGATACCGAAACCGTGCGCGGGCTGGTGGGCAACCCCGCCAGCTGCTTCTGGCCCGAGCGCTACCGCCTGCGCCTGCCCGCCTCGCCCCACACCGCCGCCGCCGCCGAGGGCATACAGCTGCGCGCCGAGGATTTCGCCCTGCCGCTCACTGCCAACCACCTGGTGGTAGAGGGCGCCGGCGGCCTGCTCGTGCCCCTGGCCCCCGACCTGCTGCTGGCCGACCTGCTGCCCGCCTGGCAGCTGGCCGTGGTGGTGGTGTCGCGCCACTACCTGGGCAGCCTCAACCACACGCTGCTCACCCTCGAAGCCCTGCGCACGCGCGGCATCGCCGTGCGCGGCCTCGTGTTCAACGGCGAGCCCGCCCCGGCCAACGAGCAGCTGCTGAGCCGCTACGCCAATGCACCCGTGCTGCCCCCGCTGCTGCCCGAAGCGGAGGTTTCGCCCGCCACCGTTCGGCGCTACGCGGCCACGTACCGGGCCTGGCTGGGTTGAGTTACTAAAAAGGTACGCCGCAGTGATTCGGTATCGGCCCGGTCCGACCGCCCTAGGCGGTCCGACCGGTTGAAGCACCACCGGTTTGGCCCGGACGATAACCGGTCGGACCGCCTAGGGCGGTCGGACCGGGCCGGGCGATGACCAGATTACTTTTGCCTGACTACTTACCCACGCGAGATGCTTCGTCTCTGCCTGATGCGCATAATGCGCTGCATGACGTGCTGAATGGGCACCCTCCCGGCCCCTCTACCACCCGACTTTCTAGCTTAACCCCATGCCTCTTCAAACCCAACCTACCCTCGCTGAGCGCGACCAGGCCGTGCTTTGGCACCCCTACACCCAGATGCAGACGGCCCCGCTGCCCGTGGCCATCGTGCGCGGCGAGGGCAGCTGGCTGATTGCCGACGACGGCACGCGCTACCTCGACGGCATCTCGTCGTGGTGGGTGAACCTGCACGGGCACTCCCATCCGCACATCGCGCAGCGCGTGAGCGAGCAGCTGCGCACCCTGGAACACGTGCTTTTTGCCGGCTTCACGCACCCGACGGCCGTGGAGCTGGCCGAGCAGCTGCTGGCCGTGCTGCCGGCCGGACAGGCGCGGGTGTTTTATTCCGACAACGGCTCGACGGCGGTGGAGGTGGCCCTGAAGATGGTGCTGCAATACTTCCACAACCAGGGCCAGCCCGAACGGCGCACCTTTATCTGCTTCCGCGACTCCTACCACGGCGACACCTTCGGCGCCATGTCGGTGAGCGGGCGCGGGGCTTTCACGGCTCCGTTCGCGCCGCTGCTTTTCGACGTGGCGTTTATCGATGTGCCAGTGCCGGGGCGCGAGGTCGAAGTGCTGGCCCAGCTCGACGCGCTGCTGGGCCGCCCCGACCTGGCCGGCTTCATCTTCGAGCCCCTGCTGCTGGGCACGGCCGGCATGATTACCTACACCCCCGCAGTACTCGACGAGCTGCTGCGCCGCTGCCGGGCCGCCGGCCTGCTCTGCATTGCCGACGAGGTGATGACCGGCTTCGGCCGCACCGGCCTGCTGTTCGCCAGCAGCCAGCTCAGCCGACTCCCCGACATCATGTGCCTGTCAAAAGGCCTCACCGGCGGCACGATGGCGCTGGGCGTTACGACCTGCACGGCCGCCATTTTCGATGCTTTCCTGAGCAACGACCGCCTGAAAACCCTGTTCCACGGCCACTCCTACACCGCCAACCCGGTGGCCTGCGCGGCGGCCCTGGCCAGCCTAGAGCTGACCCTCGCCCCCGCATGCACCCAACAGCGCGCCGACCTCGCCGCCGCCCACGCGGCCGTGGCTGCCGAGCTGGCTGGCCAGCCTGGCGTCCGGGCCGTGCGTCACCTCGGCACGGTGCTGGCCGTCGAGTTCGAGCAGGCGGCCGGCACCTCCTACTTCAGCAGCCTGCGCGACCAGCTCTACGCCCTGGCCCTGGCCCGCCGCGTGGTGCTGCGCCCCCTCGGCAACGTGGTGTACCTGATGCCGCCTTACTGCACCACCCCCGCCGAGCTGGCCCTCCTGCACGACACCCTGCGCGCCATGCGTCAGCTGGCCCTCAACCCCGCCCCCGATGCCCGCATTTGACGACCTGATTGTGGTGCGGGGCCGGGGCCGCGTCAGTGCGCTGGGCGCGGCCCCGAGGGCGTACGTGGCCGGCCTGCCTGGCTTCCGCAACCGGCCACACGGGGCGGGCACGCTGGCCGTGGGGGCCCTGCCCCCCGCCCTCGAAGCGGCCGTGGGCGAGCTGCGCCAGGCCCAGCCCGCCTTCCGTCAGCTCGACCGCACGGTACTGCTGGCCGTGCTGGCCGCCCGCCAGGCCCGCGCCGAGGCCGGCTGGGCCCCTGGCGGGCCGCTGGCTGTCAGCCTGGGCTCGTCGCGCGGGGCCACCGAGCGGCTGGAGCGCCACCACGCCGAGTTTCTGGCGACGGGCACCACGGCCGTGGTCGCCTCGCCGCTCACCACGCTGGGCAACGTGGCCAGCTGGGTGGCCTTCGATGCCGGGGCCGAAGGGGCGGCCGCCCTCAGCCACTCCAGCACCTGCAGCAGCGCGCTGCAAGCGCTGGGCAACGCCGTGGCTTGGCTGCGGGCCGGCATGGCCGAGCGGTTTCTGGCCGGCGGCACCGAGGCCCCGCTCACGCCCTTCACCCTGGCCCAGATGCAGGCCCTGGGCATCTACTCGCCCTTCGCGGCCGACGACTTGCCGTGCCGGCCGGGGGCGGGCCGGCCCTCCACGTTCGTGCTGGGTGAGGGCGCGGCGGTGTTTGCCCTCGAGCGCCTGTCCCGCGCCACCCGCCGGGCCGAGCTGGCCGCTCGTCCCGATGCACCGCCGCTCTGCTGCCTGGCGGGCATAGGCTTCGGCTTCGAAGCGCTGAACAGCAAAACCGGCTTGTCGGCCGGGGGCGAGCATTTCCAGGTGGCCATGCGCGCCGCCCTGGCGCAGGCCGACTGCCCGCCCGCCGCCGTCGACGCCGTGGTGCTGCACAGCCCCGGCACGCCCGCCGGCGATGCCGCCGAGCGCCGCGCCCTGCGCGCCGTGTTCGGAGCCGAAGTGCCGGCCCTCACCTCCAACAAGTGGCTGCTGGGCCACACGTTGGGCGCCTCGGCTGCCCTCAGCCTCGACTTTGCCTGCCACCTGCTCCTCACCCAAACCTGGCCCGCCCCGCCCCCCGGCACCGACCTGTCGGCCGCGCCCGCCCGCCCGCTCCGCCGCGTGCTGGTGAACGCGGCCGGCTTTGGCGGCAACGCCGCCAGCGCCCTGCTCACACTGGAATAAAAGCCGAGTGCAGATGCAGAGTGGCCGGGCACGCCTGGATTGGCCGGGCCTTTTTGGTCAAGGCCTACGCGGGAGCTGAATAGCACTCTCCTACCAGGTGAGGATAAAGTGCCTTCGTACTGTCTCTATACTCCCTCTAGACTTCCTCTATACTTTGTTCGGAGTTCCTTCGGGTAATGCCTCTTGTTGATGTAGGTGAAGTTGGATAAAAGCCAGAGAAGTCGCGGGGCCGACTGATGTAGGGTGCGGGGCTTGTCCCCGCCCGCTGTCTGGCGATAATCGTTCAACGACGGGCGGGGACAAGCCCCGCACCCTACATAGGCTACTGGTATGCCAACCAGAAAACTGTTGTAGGAAGCCATGTGGGTTTTCGGATGAGCACTTCCTCCGCACCGGGCGTTGGAGGGAAGCGAGGCGGGCGTCACGCCCCTACCTTTGTGCGTGCGGCGGGTGGGGCCCTGAGGGGCTTGTAGGCTCCTTCGTCTTCCTTCATTCCGGAAGCAGACTTCTGCAAACTCTCATGGCCGGCCTCTATCTCCACATTCCGTTCTGCAAGCAGGCCTGCCACTACTGCGACTTCCACTTCAGCACTTCGCTGGGGCTGAAAAGCCGGTTAGTCGACGCCATTGTGCGCGAGTTGGAGCTGCGCCGCGCTTACCTGCCCGCCGATACTACGCTCGAAACCATCTACTTCGGCGGCGGCACGCCCTCGCTGCTCACGGCTGAAGAGTTGGCCCTGATTTTCGCCGGCATTTACCGGCATTTCGCAGTTTCGCCACAAGCCGAAATCACCCTCGAAGCCAACCCGGACGACCTGAGTGCCGCCAAGCTTGAGGAGCTGCGCGCCGCTGGCATCAACCGCCTCAGCATCGGGCTGCAAAGCTTCTACGAGCCCCACCTGCGGCTAATGAACCGCGCCCATACCGCCGAAGAGTCGACCACGGCCGTGCGCCGCGCCCAGGCGGCGGGCTTCGAGAATATTTCCATCGACTTGATTTACGGGGTGCCCGCGCCCGGCCACCACATCTGGGAAGCCGACCTGGCCAACGCTTTCGCGCTGGGCGTGCCGCACGTGTCGGCCTACGCCCTCACCATCGAGCCGGGCACCGCTTTCGGACACCGATTGCAGAAAGGCACGTTCCGGCCCGCACCCGACGAGTTTGTGGCCACGCAGTTCGAGATGCTGCTGGCCGCCATGCGCACCCACGGCTATACGCAGTACGAAATCAGCAACTTCTGCCAGCCCGGCCGCGAGAGCCGCCACAACAGCAACTACTGGCGCGGGGTGCCCTACCTGGGCCTCGGCCCCAGCGCCCATAGCTACGACGGCCGCCACCGCCTCTTCACCCTGGCCAACAACCCGCAGTACGTGGCGGCGGTGCTCGAGCGCGGCGAAGTGCCCGTGACTGTCGATGAGCTCACCGCCACCGACCGGGCCAACGAGTACCTGCTTACTACGCTGCGCACCGCGCGCGGCTGCGACCTGGCCCACCTGCGCACCCACCACGGCCTCGACCTGCTGGCCCACCGCGCCGCCTACCTGGCCGAGCTGGAAAGCAACGGCTGGGCCACTATCAGCGGCGAAGTGCTTACCTTGACCGACGCCGGCAAGCTGCTGGCCGACCACATTACGCTGGAGCTGTTCCAACCCCCTGCCGTAGCCGAATGAAACTCCTGAGCGACAGCATTGCCGACGACGCCGACTTCTTCGTCGAGCAGATTCACGTCGTGGCCATCGTCTTCGACAACACCGACGACGTGACCGTGTGGGCCACCACGCACTTCGACCGCGACACCCACTTCTTCCACCTCGCTCTGCCCTTCAAGGCCCTCGATACGCTGCTCTCGCTGGCCCACACCCGCGCCGAAGCCCTCCAGGAAGAAGTAGCTGATGCCCTGGCTACCGCCGACTGGCCCGCCCTGCTCGAGTACAACTCCGACGACCGCCCGCCCGTGCCCCTGCCCAGCGTGGCCCTCAAGCTGTCCGTTACCTACCCCGTGCCCGAGGAGGGCGAGGGCGAAGACGACGACCCGCAGCCGCACAACATCTTCTACCTCGAAGGCGTGTTCGTGCGCCTCGATACCTAGCGATTGTGGTGGCTGCCCCACCCCTGTTCTACCTCATCCCCGGCCTCGGAGCCGATGAGCGGGTATTCCAGTTTTTGCATCTGCCCGGCCACAGCCACGTGCTGAAGTGGCTGCCCCCGCAAACGCCCGCCGAGGCGCTGCCCCACTACGCCGCCCGCCTCGCCGAGGCCGTACCACCCGGCCAGCCCTGCTGGCTGGTGGGCGTGTCGTTCGGCGGCGTGCTGGCCCTGGAAGTGGCGCAGGTGCGCCCACTGGCCCGGGTGGTGCTCATTTCCAGCTTTGCCGGGCCGCGCGAGCTGCCCTGGCTGGGCCGCCTGGCCCGCGCCACCGGCCTCTACCGGCTGCTGCCACCGCAGGTATTGCCGCTTTTGCCCGGGCTGGCCAACTGGTTTTTTGGCGTAAAAACCGCCCGTGACCGCCAGTTGCTCGGTCAGATTTTGCGTGATACCGACCCGGTTTTCACCCGCTGGGCCATTGCCAGCCTGCTGCAATGGCGAGGCCGACCGGATACGGCCGCCATTCGCATTCATGGTACCCATGACCGCCTGCTGCCCAACGGGGCGGCTCACAGCCAGTACCGGCTGCCCGGTGGCCACTTGATTATTATCAGCCGCGCCGCCGACATCAGCCGTATTCTCACTCAACTCGGGGCGCCGGAAACGGCATGAGCTACTGGCTTGTGGGGCTACTGGTCGGCGTGTGCGTGTCAGACATTTACGAGCGCCTGCCTCAACCTGCCCCTGGTAGCACAAGCAGGCTGCAACAAGTCGTCTTCTCTTTTCGCAACTTGCACGATGTCGAAGCTTCAAGAGATTATCAGCGCGGCTTATGAGATGTTTGCGCCGTACACGGTAGGCCCTACGTTAGATGTGTGCAAGGCCTGTTGCGTGAGCGACGCCGAGGAACAGGAGTTGTTACGGACCCCACTCCGGACCATTTCGGCCGCTACACTGGACGCAGGTTACTTTTCCTCCGCCCATTCTGGCTCCAGACGCGAACATCTAGAGCTGAAACACTTTTTGCCCCGGCTTCTGGAGCTGGTTGCGCAGTTCGAGTTTCCAGTCCATTCCACCGAGATAACCTTCAGCCGTTTGGAGCTGCATCGTTCCACTGAATGGCCAGCTTCGGAGCGAGCCTTGTTGCAAAACTTCGCGGAGGCGTTTTTCGCAGAATGCCTCGGCCAGTATCCCCTGCCGAATAGTACCTCGCTCACCGAACTGCTCATCATGTTTGGACTAGGCCGTTTCGATGTTGCCGCGCTGCTAGCCGCCTGGGCCTCCGCGCGCAGCCAAAGCAGCGCTCTGCACATCAGCGATTTTCTGCTGCACGACGTTCGTTTCCGCCAGGCTGGCCAGCACAGACTACAGAACCCTTTTTCCGAGCCTCACATCAACGCCGCCGTTGCGGCTTGGCTAAGCGAATCATTCGTTTTACAACAGCTGGCTCAGCAATTGGAGCACCACATCCTTTGCGACGCAGCGCTAGATGACAAATCGTTAACTGAGCTTAGCCATGCATATGAGGTATTGCAGGCAAACTTGATGTGAGCTACCTCCAAGTAGTGCCAAGGTCCTTCTTCTCAGCTTTTCAATTGTAAATCATTTTATGCTTCCTACCTATCCCTTTGCCGGCCGCACCTACTCTTACGACCCGGCCGCACCGCTCGATATTTCCCTGCCGCTGGCGCCCGGCCCCGACCAGGTGAACTGCTTTTGGGCCGAGCCCGTGCAGTTTGATACCATTCGGGTGGGCAGCTTTGTGGGCAGCGTGGCCCTGGGCGGCAGCACCAATTACCAGCGCATCCACGTCACGCCCCACGGCAACGGCACGCACACCGAGTGCTACGGCCACATTTCGACCGACCCCGCGATTACGCTCAACCAATGCCTGCGCCGCTTTCTGTTTGTGGCCCGCGTGGTAAGCGTGGCCCCACGGCCTCAAGCCAACGGCGACCACGTAGTGCTGTTGGCCGACGTGCAGGCCGCCATCATGGCTCAGCCCGACCGCGCCCTGCCCGAGGCCCTGGTGCTGCGTACGCTGCCCAACGAGGCAGCCAAGCGCCACCGCCAATACTCCGGCACCAACCCCACCTACATCGAGCCCGCCCTGGCGGAATATTTAGCCGAATACAACATCCAGCACTTTCTGCTCGACCTGCCCAGTGTTGACCGCGAGGAAGATGCCGGCCAGCTGCTGGCCCACCATGCCTTTTGGCAGTACCCCGCCCAGCCCCGCCGCGAGGCCACCATCACCGAACTCATCTTCGTGCCCAACGAAGTAGCGGATGGCCTCTACCTGCTCAACCTGCAGATTACCAGCCTGGAACTCGATGCTAGCCCCAGCAAGCCCGTTCTCTACCGCCTCACCAGCGTGGAGTAGACTAACCCAAACGCGAAAAGGGCTGCCCGATAAGAGCAGCCCTTTTTACTATCAACCGGTTGGTAACTAGGCCGGAACCGAAACTACCTCGCGGGCCAGTACCGTTACAACCGAACGGTCTTTGCGGCCTTTGCGGAACACTACTTCGCCATCAACGAGCGCGAACAGCGTGTGGTCCTTGCCCATGCCCACGTTCTCGCCGGGGTGGTGCTTGGTACCGCGCTGACGCACGATGATGTTGCCGGCTACCAGAGCCTGGCCGCCGAAGATTTTAACGCCGAGACGTTTCGAATGCGATTCGCGGCCGTTGTTGGATGAGCCGACACCTTTCTTGTGAGCCATGGTATTCTTATCAGTTGTTAGTTGTCAGTTGTTAGTTGTCAGGTCCTTAGTTGAAAAACAGTGTTTGCTACCTAAGCGAACAACTGACAACTAACAACCAGCAACTAAACTAGCCGATGCTGTTAATCATTACTTTGGTGAACGACTGGCGGTGGCCGTTCATTTTCTGGTAGCCCTTACGGCGCTTCTTCTTGAAGACCAGAACTTTATCGCCTTTTACATGGGCGACGATGGTGCCGGTTACGGCGATGTTCAGCTCGGGAGCGCCGATGGTGAGGGTGCCGTTGTCATCGGTCAGCAGGGCGTTGCCCAGTTGAACGGTGTCGCCAACGTTGCCGGCCAGTTTGTGAGCGTAAACGAATTTGTTGGCCTCAACCTTGGTCTGCTGGCCAGCTATGTTAACAATTGCGTACATCAGCTTTCGCGGGTTTTTCTGAAATGGGAAGGCAAAAGTACGACTTTGCTTTTGGAAATCCAAACCATAAGTGGTTAATCGTCATTGGCTGTCCACGCATCACGGCGCTAAAAGCCCCTGGCGCCGGATGAAGCCCACATTAAGCTCGGGTTAAAAAACTCGGCAAATCGGGCGAAAAGCGGACGAGTTTGGGGACAAGTCGATTTATCCACAGTTCAAATGTGGATAACTGCGGCAAAATGACTGATTTTGAGTGCCCTTTGCCCCGCCCCATCATTGGCAAAATTGATGAGAATCGGACGATTTCTACTCAAAAAAAACCGGGGCTTAGCTAAAAAATACTGAACAAAAAAGCTAAGTCCGGTGGCAATCGGCCTTGGGCACGGGGCTATATTTGAAGTTGAAACGCCAACCGCTTTTTGCGTGGCCGGGCCAAACATCTGCCTACGGGCCGAGGTTAGCCGGTCACCATTCCAGCCGAAAACCGCCATTAACTCCCTCTCCGCCCATGGAACCGCTTCTCGCCGAAAACCCCAACCGCTTCGTCCTCTTCCCCATCCAGAACGATGAGGTGTGGCAGTACTACAAGAAGTCGCAGGCTTCGTTCTGGACGGCCGAGGAAATCGACCTGAGCCAGGACCAGAAGGACTGGAACAACCTGAACGACAACGAGCGGCACTTCATTAAGCACGTGCTGGCTTTCTTCGCGGCCTCCGATGGCATCGTGAACGAGAACCTGGCCGTGAACTTCATGCAGGAGGTGCAGATGCCCGAGGCGCGCTGCTTCTACGGCTTCCAGATTATGATGGAAAACATTCACAGTGAGACCTATTCGCTGCTGATTGATACTTACATCAAAGACCCCAAGGAGAAGGACTACCTCTTCAACGCCCTCGAAACGGTGCCCGCCGTGCAGAAAAAAGGGGAGTGGGCCCTGAAGTGGATTAACTCGGAGAATTTCGCCGAACGCCTCATCGCCTTTGCAGCCGTGGAGGGCATCTTCTTCTCGGGCTCGTTCTGCAGCATTTTCTGGCTGAAGAAGCGCGGCCTGATGCCCGGCCTCACGTTCTCGAACGAATTGATTTCGCGCGATGAGGGCCTGCACTGCGATTTCGCCTGCCTGCTCTACAGCTACCTGCAGAACAAGCTCGACCCCCAGCGCGTGCAGGACATCATTGCCGACGCCGTGCGCATCGAGCAGGAGTTTGTGACCGATGCGCTGCCGGTGAGCCTGATTGGGATGAACGCCAAGACGATGGCCCAGTACATCGAGTTTGTGGCCGACCGCCTGCTGGTGTCGCTGGGCTGCGGCAAAATTTACAACGCCACCAACCCCTTCGACTTCATGGAGATGATTTCGGTGCAGGGCAAAACCAACTTCTTCGAGAAGCGCGTGGCCGAGTACCAGAAGGCCGGCGTGATGAGCGAGCGCAACGACAACGTGTTCTCGCTCGACGAGGATTTCTAAAGCTCGGCTGTTCGTAAAGCGCTTTATCTTAACTCCTCGTAGCATTTGCTGCGGGGAGTTTTTTTTGCGGTGGCCGTTGGCACCGACCTGCTTTAGTCAACTGGCGTAGGCGGAGCCCGAAAGCTGCCGGCGCGCGGCCGCGGGGCATAAACCTGCAGCGTATCTTGCTGGCTGCGCCACTGGTACGGGCTGCGGCTGTACGGGCTGATGGCTTGATGGACCAGTTGGTAGTCGGCGGGAAAGTGCAGGCCGCGGGCGGCCAGGCTCGCAAAGAGCCCGGCACCGGGCTTTTCGTTGACCAGCAAGAAGGCCCGGCCGAGGTCGAGGTGGGTTTTGGCCAAGGCGTCGGAGTTACGGGTGTCGATGCCGCTGAAATACCAGGCGTTGCCCGGCGAAACGCCTCCCACGGCATACACGAGGCCCGGGGCGTCGTAGAGCGCCAGCAGAGGGCCGCCGGGCCGGAAGCCGGCCCGGTGCAGGGCCGCCCGAAGCGCTTGCAGGTAGCGGGCCGAGGGTGCATCGACCAGCAGCCGCGTGGGGTGCGGCGGCGGCCCCACCGTGAGCGGGGTTTGCTGCTGAAACATGTTTTCGACCTGCAAATAGGGCTTCCAAAGCAAGCCGTAGGCGGTTTGCTCGGCCAGCACCAGGGCCGGCAGCGCCACCAGCGCCAGTCGCACCGCGCGCAGCGGCTGCACGGGGGCCGGTAGCGACTGGTAGAGCACCAGCAGGGCGGCCAGCCAGTACATCTCCTCGAGCTGCACGTTGATGAAAATATTGTTGCCGGTGCCAACTGCCGCCGCCAGCGGCAGGACCAGCAGCCACAGCGGCACCAGCCAGGGCCGCCAGTTGCCCCGCAGCCACAGGGGACCAACGTAGCGCTGCCGGGCCGCCACCAGCATAGCCGCGCCCACCAGCAGGCAGCCCAGGGGCCAGCTGGCCGACCGGTGGCCGTTGAAGTGCGTGTTTTTGTACAGGCCGGTGCGGTACCCTTCCAGCCCCAGCACCAAGGCCACGCCCGCCACCACTGCCAGGTGCTGCCCCAGCCGGTTGAGGCCCCGGCCCCGGTAGTACACCCAGGCGCCCGCTACGGCGGCCACCGCGCCAAACGGGAAGAGCAGCGTTTGAATGGTGGGGAAGGCATCGCGCACGTAGCGCGCCAGCAGGCCACTGTTGTAGGACGTGCTGAGCAGAACCTCGGTTTCGTGGTGAAAGTCGTGGTACCACGCCGGCAGGGGCTTCACGAACAACCCAAACCCGCCGATGGCCAGCAGTGCGCCCGCCCCCAGGACCAACAGCGAGTGCCGGGCTGCTGGCCGCCCGAAGCCCCCGGGGGCACTCAGCACCAACACCAGCGCCCCGCTGCCCAGTGCGGCCGCGCTGGAACTGAGTTTCACGAAGCCGTCGAGGCCCATAACGAGGCCGCCCAGCCCCAGCAGCGCCAGGGCCCGGCGGCCGGGCGCGGCGAGGTAGTTGAGCACGGCACTCCCGAAGATGGCAATGGCCAGCGAGTTGAGGGTGTTGTAGTTGATGGTGCGCGGAAACACCGCGTACTGCACCAGGCTGCAGATGATGAACAGCGGCCATACCCAAGCCACCGGCAGCGCCGCCCCGAACCGCGCCGCGCTCCAGCGCCGAAACGCCCAACTGAAAACCGAGGCCGAAAACAACGCCATGAGCAAGCTGGCGGCCCGGTAGCCCACCACCGACACTTGCTGCGCGGGCAGCACCTGGCTGATGAGCAGATGAAAGCTGCTGAAGCTGGAACTGTACTCGGCCGGGTAGGCGTAGTTGAGCAGGTGAAACCCTTCGTCGGTGATGTCGAACCCGCGGCGCAGCGCCCAGCCGCACATGGCCACCAGCGCGGCGGCAAGCCCCATTAGCAAGGTGGAGAGAGGCCTGGGGCGCGGCCAAAGAGTAGTCTGCATAAGCAGGGTAACGGGTTTGGCGGGATAAGGTGGCGGGCGCAAGGCCCAGCGTGGTACCGGCCGTCTACCAGCCTAACATTCCGGTACTGGTGCGGAATAACATCGCCCAGAGTATCGAGGTAAGCGTGATACTACCCTGCCAGCCCGGACAAGCCACACCACCCGGGACGGCCAACCGCTGGCCACCAGGCGCGGCGGAACTTCAGAAATGCGCGCAACTGCGCTGCTTCTAATGCACTGGCAACAGTCTGCTGAGGGCCGTTCGCCTTATTTCTGGGGGGAGGTGCTGAGCTGTTAGGTGGGGAATTCAGGCACATCCCGAGCAGAACCAGACCTCTCAGCCGACCCGCTTATAACAATATTTTTTATTGGCTATGCTTAATTCAGCAGCCGGGCTTGGCAAAAAGTGGCTAGGCGTTCCGTTTAGGCGGTCTGTGGAAAACTTCTGTATTTTTTCCTTGCCCTCCCCAAACCCAGGCGGTAATTTCCGGGATTGAATACTGCGCCGGCTCTACCAAGCACTACCGGCTCAAGTGCCCTTTCACAACTGAATGAACGACTTGCCACCGGACCCCGTCCGTGCCGGCTACTTTCTATAAGCAAAAACCCCCAACCAAACACCACTGGTATGCTAGTAATTAAACGCGACGGCCGCCGCGAATCCGTGAAGTTTGACAAAGTCACGGCACGCATTGAAAAACTGTGCTACGGCCTGCACATGGATTTCGTGTCGCCGATTGCCGTGGCCATGAAGGTGATTGACGGCATCTACGACGGCGTGACGACCGTGGAGCTCGACAACCTCGCCGCTGAAACCGCTGCCTCGCTCACCACCAAGCACCCGGACTACGCCATTCTGGCGGCCCGTATCGCGGTGAGCAACCTGCACAAGGTGACTTCGAAGTCCTTCAGCAGCACGATGAAGCGGCTGTACACCTACGAGGACCCCAAGAATGGCGACAACGCCTCGCTGCTGGCCACCGATGTGTGGGAGGTGATTCATAAGAATGCCCACACCCTGGACTCGGCCATTATCTACGACCGGGACTACAACTACGACTTCTTCGGCTTCAAGACGCTGGAGCGGAGCTACTTGCTGCGCCTGGAGGGCAAGGTGGTAGAGCGGCCCCAGCACATGCTGATGCGCGTGTCGGTGGGCATCCACAAGGATGACATTGACTCGGTTATCAAAACCTACAACCTACTGAGTGAGCGGTGGTTCACCCACGCCACGCCGACGCTGTTCAACGCCGGTACGCCGAAGCCGCAGATGTCGAGCTGCTTCCTGCTCACGATGAAGGACGACTCGATTGACGGCATTTATGACACGCTGAAGAACTGCGCGCTGATTTCGCAGTCGGCCGGCGGCATTGGCCTTTCGGTGAGCAACGTGCGGGCCACGGGCTCCTACATCAAGGGGACCAATGGCAACTCGAACGGGCTGGTGCCCATGCTCAAGGTGTTCAACGACACGGCCCGCTACGTGGACCAGGGCGGCGGGAAGCGCAAGGGCGCGTTCGCCATTTACCTGGAGCCCTGGCACGCCGATATTTTCGAGTTTCTGGATTTGAAGAAGAACCACGGCAAGGAGGAGATGCGCGCCCGCGACCTGTTTTATGCCCTCTGGACGCCTGACTTGTTCATGAAGCGCGTGGAGGACAACGGCGACTGGACCCTGATGTGCCCGCACGAGTGCCCCGGCATGGAGAACAGCTGGGGCCCCGAGTTCGAAAAGCTTTACCTGAAGTATGAGAAGGAGGGCCGCGGCCGCCGCACCATCAAGGCGCAGGAGCTGTGGTTCGCCATCCTGGAAAGCCAGACCGAGACGGGCACGCCCTACATGCTGTTCAAGGACGCGGCCAACGGCAAGTCGAACCAGCAGAACCTGGGCACGATTAAGAGCTCGAACCTGTGCACCGAGATTATTGAGTACACCGACAAGGACGAAATCGCGGTGTGCAACCTGGCCTCGCTGGCGCTGCCCCGCTACCTCGTGACCGACGCCAAGGGCAACGTCACCTTCGACCACGCCAAGCTGTACGAGGTGACCTACCAGGCCACGCTGAACCTAAACAAGGTGATTGACGTGAACTACTACCCGGTGCCCGAAACGCAGAAGTCGAACTTCCGCCACCGCCCCATCGGGCTGGGCGTGCAGGGGCTGGCCGATACGTTCATTGCCCTGCGCATGCCCTTCGAGAGCGACGAAGCTTCGGGCCTGAACAAGGACATCTTCGAAACCATCTACTTCGCGGCCATGACGGCGTCGAAGGACCTCGCCATCAAGGACGGGCCCTACGAAACCTTCCCCGGCTCGCCCCTGAGCCAGGGCAAGTTTCAGTTCGACCTCTGGAACGTGGTGCCCGACTCGGGCCGCTGGGACTGGGAGAGCCTGCGCGCCGAGGTGGTGAAGCACGGGGCCCGCAACTCGCTGCTGGTGGCGCCCATGCCCACGGCCAGCACCGCCCAGATTCTGGGCAACAACGAGTCGTTTGAGCCCTACACGAGCAACATTTACGTGCGGCGCGTGCTCAGCGGCGAGTTTATGGTGGTGAACAAGCACCTGCTGAAGGACCTGGTGGCCCTGGGCCTCTGGAACGACGGCATGAAGCAGGAAATCATCGCGGCCAACGGCTCGGTGCAGGGCATTGCCCGCATCCCGCAGCACATCAAGGACCTGTACAAGACGGTGTGGGAGATTTCGCAGCGCCGCATCATCGACCAGGCCGCCGACCGCGGGGCCTACATCTGCCAGAGCCAGAGCCTGAACCTGCACGTGCAAAACGTGAACTTCGGCAAGCTCACCAGCATGCACTTCCACAGCTGGAAGCGCGGCCTGAAAACCGGCATGTACTACCTGCGCACCAAAGCCGCCGCCGATGCCATCAAGTTCACGGTGGAAAAGCAAGCCGCCGAAACCCTGGAGCCCATGGCCCTGGTGGAGCAAAACCAATCCGACATGAGCTGCTCGCTGGATAACCCGGAAGGCTGCGAGGCCTGCGGGTCGTAAGGGAATCGAAAAATATAAGTGCTAATAAGGCCGCATTTCATCAAAAGAAATGCGGCCTTAATTTTTAACGAATGGAAACGGAATCAAATCTGCCAGAATATTCAACACTCTTTCTTGACTTTCCACTTTACAGCAAGTTCAAGATTGAGTCCGATGCGCCAACATGTTTCTACCTATTCCATCTACTCAACTTTAATGGAATAATAGATGCTTTCTGTCCAGCTTGTGGGAGAATGAGCACATTTCAAGGCATAGGCTCGGAAAACTTTGTTCCAAGCCCTGAAAATGGGAAGTTCGACCTTGGAAGGATGGAAGTATATGGGGTAAGAACGAATACAAGCTACTTTGAAAACAAGTCTTGGCATATTAACTGATGTTACGCAGTATTTTTCCGATTTAAATACGCTTTTCGATGGCCTGCACGCTGGATTT